>NZ_JBXAFS010000002.1:0-488280 GCF_058793355.1 Afipia sp. MLSD5-FHT05B12 | reverse complement strand
ACAACGCGCCACCCTCCCCACAAGGGGGAGGGATAAGAACCGCTTGCGCGGGGACGACATGGAGAAAAATCGCGAAGCCGGACCCTCATGCAGCTTCAACACCCACGATCGTCATCACCGGGCATACCCGTTCGAAGAACGGCGTTCTAAAGAACGCCTATGACCCGGTGATCCACGTCTTTCTTACAGACATCAAGGTACGACGCGGAGGGATTTTCGAACAATGACGCCAAAGCGCCGCTATTCAAAATCCTTGCGTGGATTGGCGGGATGCTCGGTACGCCATTTTTCCATCAGCGCTTCGAGCTCCGCATCGTTGGCGTCAGGCAGCACGATACGCGTGGTGACGTAAAGATCGCCGAACCCGTCGGCGCCCGACACCCCCTTGATCGGCAGGCCCTTGCCCTTGAGGCGGAACGTCCGCCCTGATGAGGTGTTCTTCGGGATCGAGAGATGCACCGCGCTGTCAAGCGTCGGCACGCGGACTTTCGCACCGAGTACAGCCTCGTACAGCGTGACCGGCAGATCGAGGCGCAGGTCGTTGCCGTCGATCTTGAAATAGGGATGCGGCGCGATGTTCACGGTGATCAGCACATCGCCGGGACGATGGCCGGGCGCGGTTTCGCCCTGCCCCTTGAGGCGGATCTGCTGGCCGGATGTAACGCCTGGCGGAATCTTGACGTTGAGCTCCTTGCCGGTCGGCAAGCGGACGCGCCGCGTCGCGCCGTTGACGGCTTCCTCGAGCGCGACCGTCATGGTGACGGCGACGTCGAGATCGGTGGCGAATGGTGTGTCGTATTCGAACGTGCTCGCGCCGCCGCGCGGACCGCCAGCCCCCATGCCAGCGCCGGCCTGGCCGCCGAACATGCTTTTGAGAATGTCCTCGAACGCGCCGCCGCTGGCGAAACCGCCTGCGCCGGGTCCACCCGGATGCCCGCCGCCGGTGCGGAAAGAGTATTCGAAGCCGCCCGGACCCGCGCGGCGACCACCGCCGCCTCCGGGGAAGCCGCCGTCGAAACCCTGAAACTTCGGTTTGCCCTCGGCATCGATCTCGCCGCGATCGAACTGCTTGCGCTTGTCCTCGTCGCCGAGGATTTCGTTCGCCAGATTCAGTTCGGAAAAGCGTTCGGCCGCTTTGGGGTCGCCCTTGTTGGCATCGGGGTGGTGCTTCTTGGCGAGCTTGCGATAGGCGCTCTTGATCGCCGCAGCAGTGGCACCCCGCTGCACCCCCAGGACCTCATAGGGGTCGCGCATCCGTCAGGTCTCCTTGCAGGAATTCAGGTTTGGGTTTGGCCGACCGGCCCTTTGCCCTGATGTGGTGTTTTCGTGACAATCCCGCAACCGTCAACTGCGCTTCCAGGGCTTCAGGTTCCGAATTTCCCAGGGTCCCTTGCCCTGCTGGCAGGCTTCACCTTGCAGCCAGCCCTCATTGGCGCCGCGCACATAGCTGGCAAGGAAATCCCGGCAGGTCCGGCCCTCACTGGTATAGGTCGAGGCCAGCGGCGTGACCGAGCCGCGCGCGCCGGTTTCAGGATTTTCCCACGGCTGGCTGACGTCCTTCTGGCCGCGAGTCAGCACATCGGAGGCGGCATTGCGCGCCAGCGCGAGGTCGGCGTCGGTAAGATTGGTGTCGTCGTGGGAGCGGATAATCGGGCTGATCGAGCCGGTGACGTCCGAGAGATCGTCCTTCTTGGCGTCCTTGCCGAAGGGGCCCATGCTGCATCCCCCGGCCGAGCAGCCGACAGCCACCAGCACAGCAGCCGTGACAAGCCCGATCGGCGATAGGCCGCGGCCCTCGCGTACCCTATATAGGGAACGCCAGAGAACACGCTTGGCACGAAGAAGCGCCAGGGTACGCAACCGGATACTCCAGACATGAACGGTCCACACTCCATCAAAACCCCAGCCGAGTTAATTTCCGGTGATTTCACCGCCGCGGACGAGCCTTTTGGGCTGTTTGCGGTGTGGTTTGCCGAGGCCGTGAAGTCCGAGCCGAACGATCCCAATGCCATGGCGCTCGCCACTGTGGACCCTGACGGGCTGCCGGACGTGCGGATGGTGCTGCTGAAGGGCTTCGATACCGCCGGTTTCGTGTTTTACAGCCACATCGGCAGCGCCAAGGGCCGGGAGCTCGCGGCAACCCCAAAGGCCGCACTGCTGTTTCACTGGAAATCGCTGCGCCGGCAGGTCCGTATCCGTGGCACCGTGAGCCGGGTCACCGATGCAGAGGCCGATGCCTATTTCGCCACCCGGCCGAAGCAGGCGCAGATCGGCGCGTGGGCCAGCAAGCAGTCGCAGCCGCTGGAAAGCCGGATGGCGTTCGAGAAGGCCATTGCGCTCAACGCCGCGAAATATGCCATCGGCGAGGTCCCCCGCCCCCCCGGCTGGAGCGGGTGGCGGATCGCGCCGCAAGCCTTCGAATTCTGGCACGACCGCCCATTCCGCCTGCACGACCGCATCGAATTCCAACGCGCGGCTCCCGATGCCGAGTGGAGCAAGACGCGGCTCTATCCGTAACTCACCGAACACTAACGCCCGAAGGCGAGACCCTCATTCATGCCGACTTCAACTCCCGCCGATTCCAACGCGCCCAAGCGCACCCTGCTGCTGACCGGCGCCAGCCGCGGCATCGGCCACGCCACCGTGATCCGCTTCTCCAGCGCAGGCTGGCGTGTCATCACCTGCTCGCGCCATCCGTTTCCCGAGCAATGCCCCTGGGACGCCGGCCCCGAGGACCACATCCAGGTCGACCTCGCCGACCACAAGGACACTGCAAGAGCCATCGATGAAATCCGGGAACGGCTCAATGGCGGCGCGCTGCATGCGCTGGTCAACAACGCGGCGATCTCGCCCAAGGGAGAAGGCGGCGCACGGATGGGCTCGATCGACACCGACGTCGATGTCTGGAGCCATGTGTTCCGTGTGAACTTCTTCGCGCCGGTGATGCTGGCCCGCGGGCTGATTGAAGAACTGAAAGCGGTGAAGGGATCGGTGGTCAACGTCACGTCGATCGCGGGCTCGCGCGTGCATCCATTCGCGGGCGCGGCTTATGCGACATCGAAAGCGGCGCTCGCCGCGTTGACGCGGGAGATGGCGTCCGACTTCGGCCGCGTCGGGGTGCGTGTCAACGCCATCGCGCCGGGCGAGATCGACACGTCGATCCTGTCGCCGGGCACCGACAAGATCGTTCACGAACAGATTCCGATGCACCGGCTCGGCACACCGGATGAAGTGGCGAAGATCATCTACGTGCTATGCACGGAGACCAGCTCCTACGTGAATGGCGCCGAGATTCACATCAACGGTGGCCAGCACGTGTGAGGTCAAAACAAAAAGAGCGGAGCCGAGGCCCCGCTCTTGTGCTTGATCTCCCGCTGCAATCAGACGACCGCGATCTTGACGTCGAGGTTGTTGCGCGTGGCGTTGGAATACGGGCAGACCTGGTGCGCGGTAGCGACCAGCTTCTCTGCATCGGCACGCGCAACGCCCGGCAGCGCCACGGTCAGCGCGACATCGAGGCCGAAGCCGCCTTCCGAACGCGGGCCAATACCCACATCAGCCATTACCGTCGCATCCGCCGGCACCTTGACGCCAACCGTTCCCGAGACCGCCTTCATGGCGCCAATGAAGCAAGCTGAATAGCCGGCTGCGAAAAGCTGCTCGGGATTGTTGCCCGGTCCGCCACCGCCGCCGAGTTCCTTCGGGGTCGAAAGGCTGACCTGGAACGCACCGTCCGTGGTCGAAGCTTTGCCGTCACGGCCGCCGGTTGCTGTGGCCTGGGTGCGGTAGAGAACTTTCGTGGGCATGGACTTTCTCCTTGGGTTTCACTCGAGAGACGGACCGGCAACCTTGCGCTGCCTCCCGCCCGGGAACTGAATGACGCAACATATATCGCGCACGATATAATCGTGCAATACGAATTTGGAATGACTGCCCTGCAAAAATGCGTTGCGCGATTCAATCGTGCGCGTCCTAAATAAGGAGACGGTCCGCTCACCGGACAAACTTGAGGAACAGGCCATGGCCGCCCGACCGACTCCGGACGATCTGTTGAAGATTGATAATTTCGTCTGCTTCGCCCTGTACTCGGCGGGGCATGCCTTTACGCGGCTGTACAAGCCCCTGCTCGACCCGCTGGGGCTGACCTACCCGCAGTACCTGGTGATGGCCGTGCTGTGGGAAAAAGACGGCAGAACGGTTGGCGAGATCGGCGAAAAGCTCTTGCTGGAATCGAGCACACTCACCCCGCTCCTCAAACGGCTTGAGACCGCCGGCATGGTGCGCCGGACACGCGATCAGGACGACGAACGGGTCGTGCGAATCCAGTTGACGCCCAAAGGCACCGAACTGAAGCAGAAGGCGGTTGAGATTCCGCGGGCGATCGGCTGCTCCACCAACCTCACGATTCCCGAGGTGATGAAGCTGACCGCCGATATCAAGGCGCTGCGTGAAAAGCTGCTCGCCGCGCAGGCGGTGTAAACTAGCCGGCCTTTCTCTGACGCGCGGTCGAGCGGCCTGCTTTCTTTGCAGTACGCGGTGCCGGACGAGACGCACGCGCCGGACGCTGCGCGGGGGCCTTACCCTTCAGGCTCTGTTTCAAGGCATCCATGAGACTGATGACGTTGTCGGCCTTCGCAGGCTTCTCGGCAGACTTGATGGTCTTGCCGGACGCCTTCTGTTTGACCAGCGCTTTCAGCGCGTTTTCGTATTCATCCTCGAATTTTGAGGCGTCGAAGTTAGCCGCCTTGCTATCGAGAATATGCGCGGCGAGTTCGACCATGTCTTTCGAGATTTTCGGCGTCTTGATGTCGGCGAAGAAATCTTCCTCGTTTCGCACCTCATAGGCATATCGCAATGTGGTGGCGAGCAGACCCTTGCCGAGTGGTTCGATCGCCACGATGCGTTCGCGATTTGACAACACGACGCGCGCGAGCGCCACGCGATCCTGATCTTTCATTGCATCGCGGATGACTGCGAAGGCATCAATGCCGGCGTTACCGTCCGGCACCATGTAATAGGGACTGTCCAGATATCTGCGGTCGATCTCGTCGCGCGGCACGAAGTTGTCGATGTCGATGGTGTGGTTGCTTTCGAGCTGTACGGATTCCAGCTCTTCCTTTTCGATCTGGACGTACTCGCCCTTGCTGACTTCGTAGCCGCGGCCCTTCTGTTCCTTCTCGACCACTTCGCCGGTCTCGGAATCGACCATCTGCTGCTTCAACCGGTTGCCGGTCTCGGTATTGATCATGTGAAAACGGGTTCGTTCGACCGTGGTCGAGGCGGGATAGAGCGCTACCGGGCAAGTGACCAGCGACAGCTTCAGCGAACCCTTCCAGTACGCACGCAGCAACATCGGCGACCTCCAACTCAAACGCATGACCTGGGACGGAACCTCAACAGGAGCCGCAGGTTTTGGTTCCTGAACTCCCGCCCGATAGCGCATGATACATTGTTCCGTGTCTATTGCACCGTTGGGAATGCCTCGCCGTGGCCCAAAAGAAACTTAAGGTTTACCGAACAAAACGTGATTTCACCAAGACGGCCGAGCCGAGCGGCCGCGCGCGCGTAGCGCCGGCCAAGGCGCGGCGTTTTGTCATTCAAAAGCACGATGCTACGCGGCTGCATTACGACCTCCGGCTAGAGTTCGGCGGCGTCTTCAAATCATGGGCCGTGACGCGCGGACCTTCTCTTGACCCGAAAGACAAGCGTCTGGCCGTCGAGGTGGAAGATCATCCGCTCGACTACGGCGACTTCGAAGGCACCATCCCCAAAGGACAGTATGGCGGCGGCACCGTGATGATCTGGGATCGCGGCTACTGGCTGTCGGACGATCCCGAGCGCGGCTTCAAGAAAGGCGATCTCAAGTTCGCGCTGGAAGGAGGCAAACTCCATGGCGAGTGGGTGCTGGTGCGCATGAAGCACGACCGCAACGGGGGCAAACGCACGAACTGGCTCTTGATCAAACATCGCGACGAGTATGCCCGCGAAGGCAAAGCGAACAACATCCTCGACGACGACACATCCGTCGCCTCAGGCCGCACAATGGCCGAGATCGCTGCCGGCAAGGGCAAAGGTCCCACGCCGTTCATGACAGGCAAATCGAAACGCGCGGGTGCGGATGCCATATGGGATTCGAACAAAGGCCTTGCGGCTGACGAGCGAAAGAAAGGCCACGCCAGGACCTCGACCGCGAAGGAAAGACCTGCCGCCAGCAACGAAAAATCCGCTGGAAAGCGCGCTACGACGCTCCCCGATTTCGTCGAGCCGCAGTTGTGTGCATCCGTCGACAACCCTCCCTCCGGCAGCAACTGGGTGCATGAGATCAAGTTCGACGGCTACCGGGTCCAGATGCGGATCCAGAACGGCGACGTGACGCTAAGCACGCGCAAGGGTCTCGACTGGACTGACAAGTTCTCGGCGATCGCGAAACAGGCAGAGAAACTTCCCGATGCCATCATCGATGGCGAGATCGTCGCGCTCGATCACGAAGGCCATCCAAGTTTTGCCTCGTTGCAGGCGGCACTGTCCGATGAGAAGACGGACAATCTGATCTTCTTTGCGTTCGATCTCCTGTTCGCGAAGGGCGCGGATTTGCAGCCGCTTCCGTTATCGGAGCGAAAGAAACGGCTCCGGATTCTGCTCGACGGCAAGCGAAAGCGGGATGAGGGAACCATCCGCTACGTCGAGCATTTCGAGTCCAACGGCAACGCCATCATGGAATCCGCCCGCGCGTTGTCTCTCGAGGGCATCGTGTCGAAGAAAATCACCGCCCCCTATCGTTCTGGACGCTCCGGCAGCTGGACCAAGGCGAAGGTCCGCGCTGGCCATGAGGTCGTGATCGGCGGATGGAAAAGCAACGGCGGCAAGTTCCGCTCACTGATGGTCGGCGTGCCGCGAAATGGTCACCTCGCCTATGTCGGCGTCGTCGGCACAGGCTATGGACAGGCCACGGTCAAGCGGATCATGCCTGAGCTGAAGGCAAACGTAGCAGCAAAGAGCCCCTTCGGCGGTGAGGGCGCGCCGAAGAAAACATCCGACATGCACTGGCTGAAACCCGAACTCGTCGCTGAGATCGAATTTGCCGGCTGGACAGAAGACAACATGGTTCGTCAGGCTGCGTTCAAAGGATTGCGCAAGGATAAGTCAGCAAGCGAGGTAACCGCAGACAGGCCAGCCAATATCCATGTCGCAACGCTGTCCGCGAAGACGAACGGCAAGGCTCCTGCCGCACGCAGGTCCTCGCGCAATGACGATAACACCGTCATGGGCGTCACGATCTCCAACCCCGACAAGGCGATGTGGCCCGATGGCGGCGACGGCGAACCCGTCACCAAGCTCGATCTCGCTCACTACATGGAGCAGGTCGGCGACTGGCTGATCTCGCATATCAAGGGCCGGCCCTGCTCTATCATCCGGGCCCCGGATGGAATCGGAGGAGAGACTTTCTTTCAACGCCACGCCATGACCGGCATGTCGAAATTGCTCGATCTCGTGAAGGTCTCCGGCGACAAGAAGCCGTATGTGCAGATCGATCGTGTGGAAGGCCTTGTCGCGGTGGCTCAGATCGGCGGACTCGAACTGCATCCCTGGAACTGTGCGCCGAACGAGCCCGATGTTCCTGGACGGCTTGTCTTCGATCTCGATCCTTCGCCCGACGTCGCGTTCTCCGCTGTGGTCGACGCGGCACGCGAGATGCGCGAACGATTGACGGACGTCGGGCTGGAAAGCTTCTGCAAGACCACCGGCGGCAAGGGACTGCATGTCGTCACGCCGCTGAAGGATGCAAAGAAGGACAAGATCGACTGGAAGACCGCCAAGGCATTCGCGCAGACCGTATGCCGGCAAATGGCGGCGGACAGCCCCGAGCACTACCTGCTCAACATGTCGAAGAAGCAGCGCGGGGGCAAAATCTTCCTCGACTATCTGCGCAACGACCGGACATCGACGGCGGTGGCACCGTTGTCGCCACGCGCGCGCAAGGGTGCGCCGGTGTCGATGCCGATGACATGGACGCAGATGCGCAGCGATCTTGATCCGATGAAATATACCCTGCGAACGGTGCCTGCGCTGCTCGCGAAGACCAAGGCATGGGCCGATTACGACAGCGCGGCGCGATCGATCAGGGCCGCGATTGCAAAACTCGCGAAATAGTTACAGCCACCGCTTCCATTTGAAAAACAGATATGGCCCGATCGCTGCAATGAGCATCGCGATCAGCGCCGATGGGTAGCCCCATGGCTGTTCCAGTTCCGGCATCATCTTGAAGTTCATGCCGTAGATCGACGCAATCAGTGTCGGCGGCATCAGCACCACCGCCATCACCGAAAACAGCTTGATGATGTTGTTCTGCTCAAGATTGACAACGCCGAGCATGGCATCGAGTACAAAAGTAATCTTGTTCGACAAATAAGAGGCGTGATCCGTCAGCGATGACACGTCGCGCTGCAAAGTCTTGAACTGCGCCTTCTGCTCCTTGCTCCAGCGTCCGGCATCGGTCTCGACGGTGACGAAGGAAATCAGCCGGCCGATCGAGACGAGGCTCTCGCGGACCTTCGAGGTGAGGTCGCCCTTCTTGCCGATGGTCAGAAGAATTTGCGAATAGGTTCGTGCATGGCCGCGCTCGGCGGAAGGTTCGAAAATCTGCGAAGAAACCGCGTCCACATCCGCGCCGGCGCGCTCCAGAATGTCGGCGCAGCGATCAATCACGCCATCAAGCAGTTCAAGCAGGATACCGTCACCTGTAATGCTGGCGGGACAGCTGCGCGCAAGCTTTGCCGCGATCAGCGCAAAAGGCTTCGGTTCGTCGTAACGCACGGTGACCAAGCGATGATCGGTCAGGATGAACGTCACCGGCGTGGTGCGCGGGTTGCCCGAGTCAGTCGCGCACATCAAGGTCGCGGTCATATAGCGCGCGTTGTTTTCGATATAGAGACGGCTGGAAATCTCGATTTCCTGCATGTCTTCGCGGGTCGGGATTTCGATGCCGACCAGTTTCTCGACCGCCTTGTCCTCGCCGGGCGAAGGCGTCTTGAGGTCGATCCAGATCGCATTCGGCGGCAGCCCGTCGGCCTCGACGTCATCGAACTTTTTCAATGAAGACGCGGTTGGAACGAACACCGACAACATAGGCCACTCCCGGAATCTCTTTCGCGAACAACGTGTCGTCTATCTGCTCTCAAAGCGCAATCTTTCCGATTCCTGCAAGTACGGCGACACGACACACAACCGTCACGCGGGGGACGGCGCGACCGGCGAATCGAGGACAGGCTGGCCGGACAGGCGATCTGTCACGGACTGTCCCCACCCGGACTGAATAACGGGGACGTGATCGCTTTCTTGAACGGACATGACAGTCCAGCCGCGCTCGATCCAGGACGGCGAGCGATTCGCCGGGCACCTCCGGGACGACACGCCTTGAGCCCGGCTCGCGGGATAGGTCCGAGGGGCGAAAATCCGGGCCTTGCCGGGCCTTTAGGCAGCCTCCGGTTTAATCGCCCCTTCTCCTGAGGCGTAAATGCCACAGGTGACGTGCTGCATGGCAAAACCAGCATGGAAACACTGGAAAAACGGCTCGTTTCGGCGCAAATAGGGGTAACGAAATCGGAAACTTCTTCCGGCTAGATTTGGCGTGAAGACACGCCCCGCGCCCATTTGGAACTTCGGAATGTCCTCGTTCGGCTCAAAAATTATCGTTCTCCTCGCAGGTCTTTCGCTCGCCGGCTGCATGCAGGCGACCTCGGCCACTTACGAGAAATCTCCGGAGGCAAGCCTGAAGCCCCGCGACAAGGAGCTTCTGGCCAAGGCCCGTTATGAGAAGGTGCCGGTCGCAGAACCGTTCCGGCGCGCGATCGTCAACTATCATCGCAAGGAATCGCCGGGTTCGATCGTCGTCGATTCCGACAACCACTATCTCTACTACGTGCTCGAAGGCGGGAAGGCGATCCGCTACGGCATCACCGTCGGCGAAGAGGCTCTCGCGTTCTCCGGCATCGCCCGTGTCGGCAACATGCAGGAATGGCCGAAGTGGACCCCCACTGCTGACATCCACAAGCGCATCGAAGGCCTGCCGCAGTCGGTCCCCGGTGGCCCGGACAACCCGCTCGGCGCACGCGCGCTGTATCTCTATCAGGGCAATCGCGACACGCTGTTCCGCATTCACGGCACCAACCAGCCGGAATATATCGGCGCATCGATTTCCTCGGGCTGCATCCGCATGACCAACGAGGATGTGATCGATCTCTACAGCCGCGCCAAGCAGGGCACGGTGGTCGTGGTACTCGATCCGAAGCAGGGCGACTCGCCGTACAATTCGAAAATGGCGCTGCAAGGCGCCGGCGGCGGAACGGGTCCGTTCTAAGCATTCGCTGAGTTGAAAAAAGCGCCGGTCATCCGGCGCTTTTTTTATTGAAGTCTGTTCTGCCGCCATGGCTTCCGCTGCGGCTTGGCAGACGCCGCCGGCTTGCCCTCATCATCCGCTGAACCGGCTTCCGGTACCTCGGACGGCGTCCCGGATGCAGCCTTCTCTTCCGCGGCCGGGCGCGGGGGAGCCTCCTCCGGCCGCTCGGCCGGCATCAGCGGCGCGACCTCCGGCAGCGGATCGTAGACGCCCCACTGGCATAGTTTGTAGTTGCTGCGCCGCTGGGCGAGGTCCAGGTGGATGTGATCCTCGTGATACCAGTCCGAACCCGGCCCAAGCACCGTGGTAAAACGCGTGCAGACCGACGCCAGCACCTTCTCTCGGATTTCGCGCGGCGCAGCACGATCGGTCAGCGACAGCGTGCTGCCGTTCGCAAACGTCATGCCTCTCACGTCGAGCGCGTTGGCAAGCCCGTGCTCGGAGAGCTTCGCACCCCTGACGCGATTGCGGCCACGGCATTCGAACGAATCGAAGTTATCGAGTTCGCTGATGGTGGTGCCGAGCTTCGCCGCCAGCGGCACCACGTCGGAGCGAATCCAGTCAGCGACCGCGGCGGCCATCGTACAACGCAGGATCGCGGCAGGCTTCAGCGCCACCCGCTGGGTGGGCGACAGCACGATCGCCTCAAGGCGCACCAGATCGTCGCCGCCGCACCCGCCAGGCCCTTTGATGGAAGGGATCGAAGGTGCAATCGCGATATCTTCGGTCAGCGCCTTCCTGCACACCGACAGCTCAGGCGGTTTGACTTCCGCAGGCCCTTGTGGGGGCGGTGCCTGATCGGCAGGGGCCCCCTCGGGCGCTGCCGTGGCGGGAGCGTCAACAGGCCGTGGCCGCGGCAACGGCACATTAGCACTTGCCTCCATTGAGGCCGCACAGGTAAGGACCCCCGCCAGCGCTAAAAAAAAGAGCACCGGCAACCGGCCCGTGGCATGCCAGTCAGAAGGCCATTTGCGGGCCGCGTGGTCCGCGCTAAAGTTCATTCCAATCCCTTCGGGGAGCACCGATCACACCAACAAAAAACGTCTTGAGGAGGGAATACCGAATGCTTGGATTGATGCAAAATTGGCCCTTGTTGTGTCATCGGATTATCGATCACGCAGCGGCGATTCACGGCAAGCAGGAAGTCGTGACGAGATCGGTCGAAGGGCCTATTCATCGCACCAATTACGCCGAAATTCGTGCCCGCGCGCTGAAAGTCGGCCAGCAGCTCGACAGGCATGGCATCAAGATCGGGGACCGCGTCGCCACCATCGCATGGAACACCTGGCGTCATCTCGAAGCATGGTACGGCATCATGGGCATCGGCGCCATTTGCCATACCGTCAATCCGCGGCTGTTCCCGGACCAGATCGTCTGGATCGTCAATCATGCGCAAGACCGCATCATGATGACGGATCTTACTTTCGTTCCGCTGCTGGAAAAGATCGCCGACAAGATGCCGTCCGTCGAACGCTTTATCGTGTTCACCGACAAGGCTCACATGCCGCAGACCACACTGACGAACGCGATCTCCTATGAAGAGTGGCTCGCCGAGGTCGACGGCAATTTTCAGTGGAAGGAATTCGACGAGAATACCGCGGCCGCGATGTGCTACACCTCGGGCACCACGGGCGATCCGAAGGGAGTGCTCTACTCGCATCGCTCAAATGTTCTTCACGCGCTGATGGCCAACAACACAGACGCGCTCGGCACCCGCGCGAGCGACACCATGTTGCCGGTGGTGCCCCTGTTCCACGCCAACAGCTGGGGCATCGCATTCTCCGCGCCTTCCATGGGCACCAAGCTGGTGATGCCGGGCGCCAAGCTCGACGGCGCGTCGGTCTATGAACTGCTTTCGACCGAGAAGGTGACCTATACCGCCGGGGTGCCGACGGTGTGGCTGATGCTGCTGCAATACATGGCCGCCGAAAAGAAGACACTGCCTGATCTGAAAGTCCTGATCTGTGGCGGCTCGGCAATGCCGCGCTCCATGATCAAGGCATTCGTCGATCAAGGCGTCGATGTTCGCCACGCCTGGGGCATGACCGAGATGAGCCCGATTGGTACATTGGGCGCACTCAAGCCGCCATTCGCGACGCTGACCGGCGACCCCCGGCTCGATATCCTGCAAACGCAGGGTTATCCGCCGTTCGGTGTGCAGATGAAGATCACCGACGACAACGGCAAGGAACTGCCGTGGGATGGCAAGACCTTCGGCCGCCTCAAGGTGAGCGGGCCGGCGGTGTCCAAAGGCTATTACCGCGTCGAGACCAACATCCTCGACGACAATGGCTTCTTCGACACCGGCGACGTCGCCACCATCGATGCCGACGCCTACATGCGGATCACCGACCGCTCCAAGGACGTCATCAAGTCGGGCGGTGAATGGATTTCGTCGATCGATCTCGAGAACCTCGCGGTCGGCCATCCGAAGGTGCTGGAAGCCGCGGTGATCGGCGTTCATCATCCGAAGTGGGATGAGCGTCCGCTGCTGATCGTGCAGCTCAAGCCGGAGCAGAAGGCGAACCGCGAGGAGATCCTGCAATACATGGACGGCAAGATCGCCAAATGGTGGATGCCGGACGACGTGCAGTTCGTGGACGCCATTCCACACACCGCCACCGGCAAGATCCTGAAGACCGCGCTTCGGGACCAATTCAAGAACTACCAATTCCCGACCGCGGCGGCCTGACCCCGGCGAAGTGACTGATTCCAAAAATCATGCCCGGCCTCGTGCCGGGCATTTTCGTGCCGGTTGTTGGCCGTTTCCGGATTCCTGACCCGAACCGCTTCCCACTGGCCCTGAAAATGCGCTAGTTGACCGGCGCGCGCCTGTTCAGCCGCGCCAGAATGGATGATCGAGGCATGGCCCGCCGAATTGCTGCCGCTTACCAGATGGAGCCGGTTTCCGCTCTTGCGTCGTGGTCGCGCCGCCTCGCAGTGTTTTCGCTGATCTCATCAATTGTTGCGGTCATCATCGTCCGGTTTGGATTTCTTGACTTCAAGCCGGCTCTGACGGCGTTCTTCGGCGCGCTCGCCTGTGCCGGCCTGTCCATCCTTGTCGGCCTCGCGGCCTTCGCAGCAATCTGGCAGAACGGCTCGCGCGGCATGAGCCGCATTCTGCTGGCTTTCATGATCGACGCCGCGATCCTCGCCTACCCGGCCTACCTCGCCTTCCAGTACCGCACGCTGCCGGCAATTCACGACATCACCACCGATCCGATCGATCCGCCCCGGTTTGAGGCACTGGCGCGGCTGCGCGCCGGCGATGGTGCGAATCCCGCCGTTTATGCAGGACTCTATTCAGCCGAACAGCAGCGCATCGCCTATCCGGACGTGGAGCCCATCAACATCGATGTGCCGGTCCAGAAGGCTTACGAGATGGCACTGCGTCTGGTGAACCGGCACAAGTGGCTGGTGATCGACGAACGCGCGCCGCTGCCTCCCCAAAGGATCGGCCGCATCGAAGCCGTTGCGCGAACACCGATCATGGGTTTCCGGGAAGACGTCGCGATCCGTGTCATGCCCGACGGCGATGGAGCGCGCGTCGACCTTCGTTCATCATCCCGCTATTTCGAACACGACCTCGGCACCAATGCCGCCCGCATCGTCAAATTTGCCGAAGAACTCAATGACGCCGTCGACACCGCCCAACCGGTGAAGAAGCTGATCACCCCGGCCAAGCCTCAGGCCAAGGGCGCGACCAAGCGATAGGTGCCGTCGATGGTGGGATCGCCATCGGTCGCGACAACGTCGCGCGCAACCAGATCTTCAAGGTGCGCCAGCACCGAATAACCCGCCGCACCGATCAGCCGTGGATCGATGCCGATATAGCTGGCGCGCACGATGGTCGGAATATCCGCTTCACCCTTGCCAAGCCGGTGGAGGATCGAAGCCTCGCGCGCCTTGCGGTGACGAATGAGAAACTTCACGAACCGCACGGCGTCGGGGATTTCCGGGCCATGACCGGAGAAATAGAGCTGCTCGCCGCGCCGGGCCAGCCGTTCAAGCGAGGCCATGTAATCGACCATCGATCCGTCCGGCGGCGCGACGATCGACGTCGACCAGCCCATCACATGGTCGCCCACGAACATCAGCTTGCGCTCGGCCCACGCGAAAGCCATGTGGTTGGCTGTGTGTCCCGGCGTCGCAACCGCCTCGAGCTGCCAGCCGTCGCCGGTGACGATTTCACCATCCTTCAGAATCACGTCCGGGCGAAACTCGTAGTCGGCACCGGACTCGGTCGGCGCAAGCTCGCTGCCATGACGCGGACGCGAGGCCCGATGCTGACCTTCGGCGTAAACCGTTGCACCGGTCGCGGCTTTGAGACGCGGCGTGCCGGGCGAATGGTCCTTGTGGGTATGAGTGAGAAGGATATGGGTCACGGTCTCGCCGCGCACCGCGTCGAGCAACGCCTGGATGTGGGCTTCGTCGGCCGGGCCCGGATCGATGATCGCGACATTGCCCTTGCCGACGATGTAGCTCACCGTTCCGGTGAACGTGAACGGGCTGGGATTGTTGCACAGGACCCGCCTCACGCCGGGGACGACTTCGTCCACGACGCCGGGCGCGAGAGCAAAATCCCGATTGAACGGAATGTCGTCGTTATCGCTCAAGTTCAGTCCTCACCCGACAAGGCGTTACGAAAACGCCTGAATGCCGGTGATGGCGCGGCCGAGAATGAGAGCATGCACGTCGTGGGTGCCCTCATAGGTATTCACGGTCTCGAGGTTCTGCGCATGGCGCATCACGTGATACTCGCTCGAAATGCCGTTGCCGCCGTGCATGTCGCGCGCGACGCGGGCGATGTCGAGCGCCTTGCCGCAGTTGTTGCGCTTCATGATCGAGATCATCTCGGGCGCCATCTTGCCTTCGTCCATCAGGCGGCCGACGCGGAGCGAGCCCTGAAGGCCGAGCGCGATTTCGGCTTCCATGTCGGCAAGCTTCTTCTGCACGAGCTGCGTCGCCGCCAGCGGCCGGCCGAACTGCTTGCGGTCGAGCGTGTATTGCCGCGCTCGCTGAAAGCAGTCTTCCGCGGCGCCCATCGCGCCCCACGAAATGCCGTAGCGGGCGCGGTTGAGGCAGCCGAACGGACCAGCCAGACCTGAGACGTTGGGGAGCAGCGCGCTTTCCGGAACCACGACGCCGTCCATCACGATTTCGCCGGTAATCGAGGCGCGCAGTGACAGCTTGCCGCCGATCTTCGGCGCGGAGAGGCCCTTCATGCCCTTTTCGAGAATGAAACCACGGACCTTGTTGTCATGCGCGGCGGACTTCGCCCACACCACAAACACGTCGGCGATCGGCGCGTTGGAAATCCACATCTTCGAACCGGTCAGGCGATAGCCGTCGGCGACCTTCTCGGCGCGGGTTTTCATGCCATCGGGATCGGATCCGGCATCCGGTTCGGTCAGGCCAAAGCAGCCGACCCACTCGCCGGTGGCGAGCTTGGGCAGATACTTCTTGCGCTGGGTCTCGTCGCCATAGGCGTAGATCGGATACATCACCAGAGACGACTGCACGCTGTTCATCGAGCGGTAGCCCGAATCGACGCGCTCGATCTCGCGCGCGACCAGGCCGTAAGCCACATAGCTTGCATTGGCACAGCCATATTCCTCAGGCAGCGTGATGCCGATCAGGCCGAGTTCGCCCATCTCGTTGAAAATTTCGCGATCGGTCTTCTCCTCGACATAGGCCTGCGTCACGCGCGGCAGCAGCTTGTCCTGGGCGTAAGCACGCGCGGTGTCGCGGATCATGCGCTCGTCCTCGGTCAACTGCTCGTCGAGCAGGAATGGATCATCCCACTGGAATGTCGCCTTGGCTGGCTTGTCCTTGGTCTGCGGGCGCGCACTCATGACAAAATCCTTTCAGCTTTAGTCTGCTGTTATGAAATCACGATAAATCGTCGGCGTCAGGTTGCAAGCTTAAAACCTGTTCCCGCGCGCACGGGCACAACGCGGTACTAGCCCTCAAACGGCTCGTTGGCGACGATTTCGATGCCAAATCCCGAGAGGCCTTTGTAATCGTGCGTCGATGAGGTGAGATGCCGGATCGATGTCACGCCGAGATCACGCAGGATTTGCGCACCGACGCCGACTTCACGCCATTGCCGGTGACGGTCCGCTTCCGCAGAGCTGTCTTCGGCGATCGGTGCGACGGGCACACCCGCGGCGCCGTCGCGCAGGTAGACCAGCACGCCGCTGCCGTTCTTCTTGAAATGATCGAGCGCCGCGAGCACACGGCCCGACCCAAAGAAGATATCCTTCACGATGTTCGGCTTGTGAAAACGCGTCAGCACGTTCTGGCCGTTGCCGACGCCCTTGTAGACGAAAGCGACGTGATAGATCGGATCGAACGGCGAACGATAGGCGTAGCCGTCCAGTTGCCCGATCGGGCTGTCGACGGTGAAGGTCGAGACCCGCTCGATCAGCTTCTCGCGCGCCTGCCGGTACGAGATCATGTCAGCGATAGTGACGCGCTTGAGGTTGTGCTTGGCCGCGAACTTCACGACCTGCTCGCCCTTCATCACTGTGCCGTCGTCGTTCATCAGTTCGCTGATGACGCCGACCGGCGGCAGATCGCACAGCTTGCAGAGATCAACCGCCGCTTCAGTGTGGCCCGAGCGCAGCAGGACGCCGCCGTCGCGCGCGATCAGCGGGAAAATGTGGCCGGGGCGCGCAAAATCGCTGGCGCCCGCATTGGGATTGGCGAGCGCCCGGCAGCAGACCGTGCGCTCTTCCGCCGAAATGCCGGTGGTCATTCCGGGCTTGTAGTCGATCGAGACCGTGAACGCGGTGGTGTGGTTGGAGTCGTTATGGGCCACCATCGGATCGAGCCGAAGGCGGCGGGCATTATCGGCGGTGATCGGAGCGCAGACGATGCCCGACGTGTGGCGGATGATGAAAGCCATCTTCTCCGCCGTGCAAAGCGTGGCGGCGACGATCAGATCGCCCTCTCCCTCGCGGTCGTCGTCGTCGGTGACCACGACGATTTCGCCCGCCGCAAACGCTTTCAAAACTTCGGGGATAGGATGGGCCATAACGCGCTCTTGTTGTCAAAAAGGGTGCAGATCGTATGGCGCAGGGCGCGGGCCCGCGCAACTGTCCCGTCCACATGGCCGTCATCCATCGGCCTTTGACGGGTTGAAACAAGAGATATGCCCCTGCCAAATCCCGGCAAGGGGTCCCGACTTGCCCGGGGAACGGATTTCGCAGTTTTAAACGAGCGAGCTTCCGCACGGCGGAACGCGCTCCGGCAGAGCCACCGGCCGGAACCTCAGGGCAGGACTTCGCGGCGCTCGCTCAGAAGGCCGTCCATCTCGGCGCGCTTGTCTTCAAGCAGGCCCTGGTCGGCCGCGTCGATGACCTTGTAAAGCTCTTCGGCGTCGGTAATGCGGGTCACCGTCACATAATCCGCGCCGGCGGCGTAAAGGTCCCTGACATCTGCCAGCAGGTCCGCGGTCGAAATGATCTTCGCGTTGGGATTCATCGACCGGACGTGGCGGACCAGCTTCTCGTTGTTGGCGCCCTTCAGCAGCGAATCCGGCACGCTGAGAATGATGATCTCGGCCTTGCCGACGCCGGCGTGCAGCAGCGTGTCGATGTTGCTGATATCGCCGTAAATGACGTGAATGCCGCGCGCCGTGAGCGTGCGAAACACGTTCGGATTGAAATCGACGACACTGATCTGATCGAGCAAAGATTTGTTCTGCCGCTCGATCTCGCTCAGGAGCGCACTCGCCGCACGGAAGAAACCAAGAATGACAATACGCCGTGCCGCGCCGTGCCCGCCCTCATGCTCGGCATCGCCCGTCTGGGTCTGGTCGAGATCGCGGAATCCGATGCGCTTCAGCGCACCGATGGCCCACCGGGTGATCGGATCGCTGCGCATGATCACAAAAGTCGAAAGAACCGCGAGGATCACGAATGCAAACGACGCCGCGCTGGATGTCTCTGGCGTGATGTGTCCCGCGATGATGCCGGTCTGAATCACCACAAGCGAGAATTCGCTGATCTGCGCGAGATTGAGCGCGGGCAGCAGGCTGGCGCGCAGTCCCTGCTTCATGAAGTAAAGCGGCAGGAACGTCGTGACGATACGGCTCACCACCGTGAAAACCGCAATGACCAGCGCCAGCCAGATCGTGGACGAATTCGGAATCGGAATCGTCATGCCGAGCGCCACGAAGAACAGCGTGATGAAGAAATCCCGCAGCGTGGTGACCTTCGCCGTGACGTCGAGCGCATAGGGAAATGTCGAGAGCGACACGCCGGCCACGAGCGATCCCATCTCGCGCGAGAGATGAAGGCGTTCGGCGACTTCGCCAATCAGGAAGCACCATGCCAGTGCGCCGAGCATGACCAGTTCGGGGCTGCGCGCGATCTGGTGAAATATCTTCGGCAGCACAAAGCGGCTGAGGATCATCGCCGTCGCGACCAGCAACCCGACGCGGCCGATCGACAACAACACGATACTGATCTGCAAATCGGCGAGGCTCGGCTGCACCGCGAGAAACAGGATCGCGAAAATGTCCTGAAGCACCAGGACACCGAGCGTGATGCGTCCCGGCAGCGTATCCAGTTCCCGTTTCTCGTAGAGCACCTTGACGATGATGACTGTGCTCGACAGCGCACAGGCGACCGTCAGATAAAGGGCATCGAACTTACCCCCGCCCAGCGACAGGCCGATGGCGACAAAGAAAGCGAGGCCGAGCACGCAGGCGCCGATCAACTGACCCCCGGCGGCAAACAGAATGACGCGGCCGGCCCGTATGATCTTCTTCAGGTCGATTTCCAGCCCGATCATGAACAGCATGAAGATCAGGCCGAGTTCGGAGATTGTGCTGATCGATTCCTGCGATTTGACCCAGCCCACGCCGTAGGGGCCGATCACGAACCCGGCGACCAGATAGGCAAGAATCAAGGGTTGGCGGAAAAAATGCGCGCCAAGCCCAAGCACCCATGCAAACAGGATCGAAAAGGTAATATCGCGAATAAGTTCGTGCATGCCCTCGGCCGGCTGGCAGCAGTAATAAAGCCTGAATCAGGCTTCCGTATAAGGGCCCGAATAACGTCGTGAAAGCAATATCCATGACGCGATTTACGCCATCCTGAACGCATCAATGACGACAGCCCGCCGCAGCCGGCGCGAAAACCGGCAGATGGTGTCTGCGAGGTGACAATCGCTAAAAACACGCCGATCAGAATGGTTCCTCGGCTTGAATAACGGATCGGCCTGTATAGGTTCGCTCCAGCGCCGGGGGCTTCGGAGCAATACAGGTTGATCATGAATTCAAAATTGAATCTCATTTTGGCGCTGGCATTTTTATTGGGCAGCTGGAGTTCTGCACAGGCAAACGACGAAGGGTCGCCCAGCGGCATTTGGCTCACCGAGAAGGGCGACGCCAGAATTCAGGTCTCCCAATGCGGAAGCTCGCTCTGCGGGAAAGTGGTCTGGCTGCGCGAGGCGATCGATCCGGCGACAGGCCGCCCGCAGACCGATTCGAAAAATCCGAACGCCACCCTTGCCTCCCGGCCGATGATCGGTGTCCAGCTTTTCATCGGAATGAATCCCGCCGGCCCCGGCCGCTGGGCCGGCCGCATCTATAACGCCGACGACGGCGGGGTATATGACAGCAAGATCGCCTGGATGGGCCCCAACACGCTCCGCGTCGAAGGCTGTCTCGGGGCGATTTGCGGCGGCGAAAACTGGACCAAGACCGGCGGGCGCTGACGCAGGGGCGCACCTCAGGCGGGCGGGTCATCCGCCGGCAACGAAAAACTGGGAAATATGCCGATTTTTCCGGGAGTTATGGTCGGAGTGGCAGGATTTGAACCTGCGACCCCTGCGTCCCGAACGCAGTGCTCTACCGGGCTGAGCCACACTCCGACATGGGCGCCGGTATAGCGTCGGCTCTCGCGAACCGCAAGAAGCTGTATAAGGGATCATATCCCTCAAAAACGCCACGATGGCGCGGCTCAAGCGATGAAACTTGGTTTGAATACGGCAATAATCCCTGCCACCGGCGCCGCAGCCACCGCTGCACGCTGCCTCAAGGACGGCGGACTTGTCGCGTTTCCGACCGAGACGGTCTACGGGCTGGGCGCGGACGCCACCAATGCCCGCGCCGTGGCCCGGCTTTACGAGGCAAAAGGACGCCCCTCGTTCAATCCTCTCATTGCCCATGTCGGTGATTTGCAGGCAGCAAAGCGGATTGCCCGCTTCGATGACAAGAGTCTCCGGCTCGCGGAAGCTTTCTGGCCGGGACCGCTGACGCTGGTACTGCCGAAAGCTTCAGGATGTCCGGTGTCCGATCTCGCTACTGCCGGGCTCGAGACGATTGCCGTCCGCGTCCCTGCGCATCCGGTCGCCCATGAGATTTTACGGGCTTTCGGAAAGCCTATTGTCGCCCCATCAGCGAACATCTCGGGGCATGTCTCGCCGACGACGGCAGAGCATGTCTTCGGCGATCTTGCTGGCCGCATCGATCTCATCGTCGACGGCGGGCCGGTGTCGGTCGGCGTCGAATCCACCATCGTCGGCTGCTTCGAGACGCCGCTGCTGCTGCGGCCCGGCGGCCTTCCCCGCGAGGACATCGAGCGCGTGCTGGGAGAGAAACTCGCACGCATGCCGGAGGACAGCAGTTCAGCCGATGCTCTTCCGCTGGCGCCGGGCATGCTGGCCTCGCACTATGCGCCGCGCACCCCGGTCCGGCTTAATGCACACCGGCTGGAGGCCGGAGAAGCATTGCTGGCGTTCGGGTCCCGCACGATCCCCGGCTCCGAGCAGGCAAGTGTCATGAATTTGTCGGAAGCCGGCGATCTGGTGGAGGCTGCCGCGAATCTTTTCGGTTATCTTCGCGAACTCGATGCGGGCGGATCCCGTACCATCGCGGTAATGGCCGTGCCGAATGAGGGTCTCGGCGAAGCCATCAACGATCGCCTGCAACGCGCGGCCGTGCCGCGAAGCTGAACGGGAATAGAACATGAATATCGTGCAGCCGCCGCCTTCCGTTCTGTCGTCTGAGTTGCTGGCGCGCTTTACCGCGATCGTCGGCGAGAAGTATGCGGTGACCGATCCCCAAGACGCCGCCCCGTACCTCACGGAAGAGCGCGGGCTGTTTCAAGGTCGCTCACCACTGGTTCTTCGTCCGGGCTCGACCGAGGAAGTCTCCGCAATCTGCAAGCTCGCCACCGAAACCAGAACCGCGCTGGTGCCGCAGGGCGGCAATACCGGCCTCGTCGGCGGCCAGACGCCGCATAATGGCGAAGTGGTGATCTCGACACGGCGGCTCGACAAGATTCGCACCGTCGATACACAATCCAACGCGATGACCGTCGAAGCAGGCGTGATCCTCGCCAACGCGCAGCAGCGTGCGACCGATGCCGACCGGCTGTTCCCGCTGTCGCTGGGTGCGGAAGGAAGCTGCACCATCGGCGGCAATCTCTCCACCAATGCCGGGGGCATCGCCGCGTTGGCTTACGGTGTCGCGCGCGATCTGGTGCTCGGGCTTGAAGTCGTACTCGCCGACGGGCGCATCATGCACGGCCTGTCGAGCCTGAAGAAAGACAACACCGGCTACGACCTGCGCGATCTTTTCATCGGCGCGGAAGGCACGCTCGGCATCATTACCGCCGCGACGCTCAAGATGTTTCCGAAGCCGCGCTCCATCGAGACGGCATTCGCTGGCATCGTCTCGCCGGAAGATGCGCTCACGTTGCTTGATATGTCGCGCAACATCGCCGCCGGAAGCCTGACCAGCTTCGAACTGATCCCGCAGATCGCCATCGACTTCACGGTCAAGCACGGACCCTCGATCCGCGCGCCGCTGTCGGGCCGCCACCCTTGGTATGTGCTGATGGAAGTCTCCTCACCGCGCGACGACGCCCGCGACACCATCGAAGCGATCCTTGGCAAAGGCATGGAGGACGGCATCGTCAACGACGCCGTGATCGCCGCCAATCTCGATCAGCGCGCGGCGTTCTGGAAACTGCGCGAGGTTATTTCGCCGGCACAAAAGCCCGAAGGCGGCTCGATCAAGCATGACATCTCCGTCCCGGTCGCGGCCGTGCCGGAATTTCTGCGCGAAGCCGACGCCGCCGTGACCAAGCTCATTCCCGGCGCCCGCCCGTTTGCATTCGGTCATCTTGGCGACGGCAATATCCATTACAATGTCAGCCAGCCGATTGGGGCCGACACAGCGGCTTACCTTGCGCGATGGCACGACATGAACGACGTGGTGCATGCGGTCGTCGCCAAGCACGGCGGATCGATTTCCGCCGAACATGGCATCGGCGTGCTGAAGCGCGATGAACTGCCTCATGTGAAGGACCCGGTAGCACTCGACATCATGCGATCGATCAAGCATCTGCTCGATCCGCTTAACATCATGAACCCGGGCAAGGTGCTGTGACCGATTCATCGGCAATGTTGAAAGGCAATCTCGCCGTTAGCGTCGCCGAGGATACCGATATTCCCGCGGTCGTCGCGCTGTGGGAACGCTGCGAACTGACGCGACCGTGGAACGAACCCCGCGCCGATCTCGATCGCGCACGCAAGAAGCCAAATTCCGACGTTCTGGTCGGACGCGATGGAAATGCCATTGTGGCGACGATTATGGTCGGACACGACGGGCATCGTGGCTGGGTTTATTATGTCGCGGTCGACCCGGCTCACCGCAAGACGGGCCACGGCCGCGCCATCCTCAATGCCGCCGAAGACTGGCTGCGCGAGCGCGGTATCGAAAAGCTTCAGCTGATGGTTCGCCCCGGCAATACCCATGCGCAGGCATTTTACGAGACGCTCGGCTACGAAGAGCAGGAGCGCGTCATCTACGCCAAGTGGCTCGACGGCCGCCCGATGACGCCATGAGATGAGATCAGCGCGTGGTTCCTTGAAGCGGCGGCCTTTTTAGAACAAGGAGCCCTGCCCGTTATCCTCTTCGGGCGCGGAGACCTTGACCTTTCGTTGCTGCTCTTTGGGTTGCTTGCGGCTGGCAGCCTCAGCGATGGCAATATCCTCTTCACTGCACGGCAGGATCAGATCCGGGCTGTCATTGGCGACACGGTTCACCGCGGTTGAAACCTCGTGCCAGACGAAAGTCCCCTGAGGCGGTGCGACCAGCAGCTCCATCACAGGCTCAAGATCGATCTCGCCGCCATCGAGCCAGCGATCGAAATCCCGCGGCTCGATCGACACCGGAACGCGGTCGTGCAGCGCCGCCATCTCCGGGGCGGCCGGAGCCGTCACGATCGCCACGGTGTCGACCTCCTCACCATTCGGTCCCATCCAGGTTTCGGCCACGCCCGCAAAACCGATCGGCGCGCCGTCACGCCGGCGGATGAGATGCGGCTGCTTGCGCGTGGGTGAGGTCTTCCACTCGTAATATCCATCCGCCGGAAGAATGCACCGCCGCCGCCGGATGGCGTTGCGGAACGATGGCTTCTCGAGGACGGTTTCGGCGCGCGCATTGATGACCAGCGCGAACGTGCGGGGGTCCTTCACCCATGACGGCAGGAAACCCCAGCGCATCAGCCGAAACTGGCGGACGCCGTTTTCGAGAATCACTACCGGCACCGGCTGGGTCGGAGCAATGTTGTACCGGGGCGGAAAATTCGGCTGCTCGCCATAGCCGAACAGCCGGCGCAGCGCCTCGGGAGATGATGTAATCAGGTATCGCCCGCACATAAAAAGACCCGGAAATGAAGCCTTGGCGACGGAAAATGACACATAAGCGAAACTTGTTCAGCCACCTTTAACCTGCGATGCCCAAACATCATCACGATGCCGAATTCCGCCCTGCACGCCATGTCCCCCGCTGACGACGAGCGCGGCCCTTCAGACGCCCGGTTGGCCGATGACATGGCCGCCCGCGCCCAGCGGCTGCGCGACGCCAACATCAATCCCCGCACCGGCCTTGCCACCGATTACCTGAATCATTTCAACGAAGCGATCATGCTGCTTGAGATGATCCCCGACATTCCCGAGTGTTTCGAGGACTTTCTCGGCTGGCAGCCGATGAGCTATCGCGAGCATTTCGCGGCCTCGCATTTCAAGGCCCGCGACCTTGCCATCAGCGCCTATGATTCGAGCGATCCCGCCGTCCGCGCCGAGTTCGACAACATCACCGCGACCATGACCTCGATCCTGACCACGGTTGGCGAGGCCATGCGCCAGGTCCGGCATTCCGACACCCGCACCATTCTGGCTGAGCAGGCCGCGGGCTGGGTCAAGCCGCTCGTCACCCTGGCAGGCTCCATGATCAACGGCAGCAGCAGCGATGCCGACGACATCGACCAGATCATGAACCGCTGACCGTGACCGGCTTTTCCCATACCGGCCCGCAGCTCGCCGTCAGCGCCGGGATTTTCCGCGACGGCAAGATCCTGCTGGTTCGGCGCGCCCGCGAACCGGCCAAGGGCGTCTACACGTTCCCCGGCGGCCGGGTGGAGTTCGGCGAAAGCCTGACCGAAGCGCTGGCCCGCGAGGTCCGCGAGGAAACCGGCCTCATCATCGAGATCGTCGGCCTGATCGGCTATCGCGAAGCCCTGCCCCCACGAACCGGCGGCCACGGCCATTTTGTCGTCCTGCCGTTCGCCGCCCGCTGGGTCGCCAATGAAGTCGCCCTCAATGACGAACTGGACGACGCTAAATGGCTGCCCCCGCGAGAAGCAGTGAAGGGCCTGCGGGTGACCCAGGGGCTGGACGAGACGATTCGCTCCGCCTGCACCCTGATGGGCCTATAGCCTCTACCTTGCTTCCGGCCCGCTGAACGGGCATATGCGGCCCTGATGCTGAAGCGGATTTTCGCGATTTTCCTGGTGGCGGCAGTGGCTGGTCCGGTTCCGGTCCGGGCACAGGATGCGGCTGCGCCGTTCGACGGCGATCTTCAGCGGCTGGCCGAAATTCTCGGCACCTTGCATTACCTGCGCGGCATCTGCGGCACCAATGAAGGCCAGAAGTGGCGCGCCGAAATGCAGGCGCTGGTGGATGCCGAGACCCCGTCCGGCGAGCGCCGCAGCCGGATGATCGCGAGCTTCAACCGGGGCTATAACGGGTTCCAGCAGACCTACCGCTCCTGCACGCCGGCAGCGACCGTCGCCATCCGCCGCTATCTGGAAGAAGGCTCGAAAATCTCGCGGGACCTGACGGCGCGTTACGCCAACTGACATTTCCGGTGGACGGCGCTCCCCGGCCCGAAAGCGAATGCCGAAAATATCGGGATAACTTGAATTCCCACCGTTAACCTTTCCTAAAGAACCGGCTCGCGGGTCCCGCCCTGCATGCTAATGCTCTGTGCAGTTTCAACCCGTGCAGTCCGCCCGGACGCGTTCCACAGGCAAATTGATTTCATGTCGCATCCTTACCCATGGACGCCCGCTCACGGATTTTCGCCGGATCAGGATCAGAAGCGGGCGGCGCTGAATTACCTCAACGAGGCCTGGGCGGAAGCGCGTCATGACGGCGTCGATGGCGATTGCCTGGCGCAGGCCAGCCTGTTCGCCGCGTTCGCTGAACTCGTCAGCACCTATGGCGAAGACGCCGTGGCGAAATTCGTCGAAGGTCTCGCCGGCCGCATCCGCAGCGGCGAATTCTCGGTGGTCGAGTTCAAGCAGTAAGACGCGCATCGCGCGCAACCCTCTTCACGTCGTCCCCGCCAACACAGGTCGTCATGGCCGGGTCGATGACAGGTTCCGGCGGGGACCCATACTCCCTGCGCTATCGATCCTGTCGCGAAAACAGATCAACGTCTTTCTTCGTCACCGCCAAATCCAGTGGCTATGGGTCCCCGCCTTCGCGGGGACGACACTGAGTGTGTTGAAACGCTCGCATCCACATTCCGATTCAGTTTTCAAACAGCCCGCGCGCGTGGGGCTTGCCCCATTCGCGCAAATGACAAGCGCCATCGCCCCTGTTGTTGTGACGGCGCGGGGGCGCCCGAAACTCCTGCATCGCTTGCCCTCGAAATGAGGGCGCGCGGAACGCCGGATGCGCAAGCGCATCCGCAGCCTCATGCGCAATGGAAACAAGCGCACGAGTGTCTTCACCACGGTCACGCCGCTTCATCCGGCGCTCCGCACGCAATGGTTGGAACGGCTTGCTTCGCGAAGACCCCCGGTGGGCGAGCCTGAGTGATCCACCGCTGGAGGGGACTGATACGCCGCCGCTCTCCCTCTGTACGAGGAGAAAGCCTTGGCGCTGCCCCATGGCGCAGGCGATGCGCCGGGATATCGCGACTTGGGCCGTCCGCGAACGGCGTCGTCGTCATCGCTGTCCGCGCACGATCTGTCCGAAGACAGAAGTTTCGCGCGCATCCGGCGATCGAACACCGCACGCGGCCACCGCATCCCGCCCCGCGTATCGTGACGATCGCGAAACGCCCCTCATGACGGGGACGGGATGAATAGGAATATAGTCTTTTCGTGGGAAATGTCAAGCGCGGCGCTGCGACATCTATCCGTTTATGAGAAGGTGGATGCAGTTAAAGATCGTCATTCCGGGGCGCGCGACTTCGCGCGAGCCCGGAATCCATAGCCATGCGGTTACGATGGCCTACTACGTCTACATGCTCGCGAGCAAAAAGAACGGCACGCTCTATCTCGGCGTGACGAACGACATCGTGCGGCGCGGATACGAACATCGAACCAAGGCCGTTGATGATTTTACCACGCGATACGGAGTGGATAAACTGGTCTGGTTTGAAATCTATGATGAGGCGCTGATCGCGATCGCCCGCGAGAAGGAAATGAAGAAATGGCGGCGGGCCTGGAAGATTCGGCTGATTGAAGAAAACAATCGCGAGTGGGTGGATCTTTATCCCGGGATTGCAAGCTAATCTGGATTCCGGGTCTGCGCCAAGAAGCGCATCCCGGAATGACGAACTGAGATATCCATGCGGGCAACAGCGCCAACATTGTGTGGCTGTCCCCGGATTTGCGCTGCGCTCCATCCGGGCCACGCTTGATTACGCGAGCCCGATATTTTCTGCCGTCATTCCGGGGCGCGCGTTTTCGCGCGAGCCCGGAATCCACAATCGCTCACGAGATTCTTGCATCATGGATTCCGGGCCTGCGCCTTCGGCGCATCCCGGAATGACGGGTGGAGAAATCAGCGCTCCATCCGGGCTACGCTGGCTTCGCAGCCGATCGCCGCCAGAGCCAGCCGCCCACCGTGACGGCGGCCAGCATGCCGATGAGTTGCGCGACGATGAAAAGCAGCACGCCCGCGGGTGCAATACCGGCGAATGTATCCGACAGCGAACGCGCAACCGTCACAGCGGGATTGGCAAACGATGTCGATGCGGTGAACCAGTAGGCCGATGTGATGTACAGGCCAACGGCGTATGGCACAGCCAGCGGAGCGCGCGCCACGCATCCCAGAATCGTCAGCAACAGTCCGAACGTGGCGACGCCCTCGGCAAATAACTGCCCGCCGCCCGAACGCACCGTCGCCGAGAACTGCCAGAGCGGCAGTTCAAACATCAGATGCGCCGCCCAGACGCCCGCGATGCCGCCGATCACCTGCACCGCGATGTAAAGCGCGGCGGTGGACCACGGCAATTCGCCGCGCATTGCGAACGCAATCGAGACGGCCGGGTTGAAATGCGCGCCCGAGATCGGGCCGAAAATCAGGATCAGCACGACAAGGATCGCGCCGGTCGGCAACGTGTTGCACAGAAGCGCGAGGGCGCCGTTTCCACCCGCCAGTTTCTGCGCCATGATTCCCGAGCCGACAACGGCGGCAAGCAGAAATGCAGTGCCGAGCCATTCGGCGAAGGCGCGTTGGGCAACCGAAGGCATCAGGTCGGCTCGGATGCCTTGGTCGCACCCTCCATCATGCCGATATCCCGCAGCCTGTTGGCGAGCGTCAGGTCGTCGAGCGCGCGCAGCGGAAGCGCGCAGAAAACGCCGATGCGCTGGTTGAGCAGCCGGTAGGCTTCCTTGAACGCCACTGCGATCTCCGCCGGCGTTCCCGTCGCCTCCGCCGGATCGGGAATACCCCAATGCGCGGTCATCGGCTGGCCCGGCCAGATCGGACATGACTCTGCGGCTGCACTGTCACAGACGGTGAACACGAAATCGAAAATGGGGGCACCGGGCTGGGCGAATTCGGCCCACGACTTCGAGCGGAAGCCGGATGTGTCGTAGCCGAGACCTTGCAGCAGCTTGATCGTTTCCGGGTGAACCTGCCCTTTCGGCTGGCTGCCGGCGCTATAGGCGCGGAACCTTCCCGCGCCGACCTTGTTGAGGATCGCTTCGCCGATCACCGAGCGCGCCGAATTGCCGGTGCAAAGGAAGAGGACATTGTAGACCTGGTCCGACATCGTAAACCTCTAACAGCAGGTGGAAGCCGCAGCGGGCTTCATTTCGGGTGCGCAACACGCGGATTTTTTCTCGTGCGCGATGCGCGCCTCGTTCTCGCCGGTCCCGTCGCCATAAGTGATGCTCTCGCCAGTGGTGAGAAAGGTCTCCCAGGAGATGCCCGCGGGATCGCCGATCCATGACTTTTCGGACTTGGCATAACAGCAGGCGGTCTCGCCCTGCTCGATGATGTCGCCGCCCGCTGCGCGAAGCCGCGCATAGACCTGCTGCAACTCGTCCGCGTCTTCCACCTGAATGCCGAGATGATCAAGACCGGCCTCACGCCCCCGCGCAGAAATCGCGAAGTTGACGCGCGGATCGTCCAGCATCCACTTTGCATAGTCGGATTTCACAACTGAAGGCTGCGCGGCGAACAACGCCGAATAAAAACCGATCGACTGGGTGAGGTCGTTGACGGCGACGTGAACGTGCAGACGTTTCATGGGATCGCTCCTTCTTTCAGGCAGAAACCTTGCTGCGCTTGCGCGCGGGTTTGCAGGCAACTGCGGCGGGCGCGCATTCGACGGCGCCGCCGCAGCAGTTTTCGGTGAGGTATCCGATCAGGCCGTTCATGGTGTCGAACTGTGCCGCGTAGATCATCGAGCGGCCGTCGCGGCGAACCGTGACAAGGCCCGCTTCGCGCAGCCGATCCAGATGAAACGTGAGGGCATTGGGAGACAGGCCAAGCTCCCCGGCAACCTCGCCCGCGGGCATCCCGTCAGGTCCTGACTGCACCAGCAGGCGATAGGCATCCAGCCTGTTCTCTTGCGAAAGGGCGGCCAGCGCCGCGAGGATGTCCGGCTTGTTCATATTTCAATGATTATTGAAATATCACCCCGCGCGCAAGAGATATTTCAAGGATCATTGAAATAATCCAAACCCCTTCATTCTGTGGCGCGCAATACCCACGGCCGTCATTCCGGGGCGCGTGTCTTCGCGCGAACCCGGAATCCAGAACCACAGGAAGAATGGATTCCGGGCCTGCGCCAAGTGACGCATCCCGGAATGACAAAGAAACTTCAACGTGCGTGCCGCTGCGTGAAGACGACCAGCGCCGCGACACACTACGCCTTCAGCGTCTCCAGAAACCGCACCGCCTCGCCGGTCGATGGCGTCATGACTTCACCCTGCCACATCACGCGCTTGCCGCGCACAAACGTGCCGACCGGCCAGCCCTTGACCTTCACGCCGTCATACGGCGTCCAGCCGGCGCGCGAGGCGATCCACTTGTCGGTGATGGTTTCCTCACGCTTCATGTCCACGATGGTGAAGTCGGCATCGTAGCCCGCCGCGATGCGGCCCTTGCAGGCAATGTTGAACAGCCGCGCCGGGCCGGCGCTGGTGAGATCGACAAAGCGCTGTAGCGACAGCCGTCCCGCGTTGACATGATCCAGCATGATCGGCACCAGCGTCTGCACGCCGGTCATGCCGGACGGCGAGGCCGGATAGACCTTGTCCTTCTCTTCCAGCGTATGCGGCGCATGATCGGAGCCGAGCACATCGATGATACCCTGCTCGATGCCGCGCCAGATGCCGTCGCGGTGGCTGGCGTCGCGCACCGGCGGATTCATCTGGACGCGGGTGCCGAGCCGCTCATAGGCCTCGGGGCCCGCGAGCGTGAGATGATGCGGCGTCGCCTCGCAGGTGGCGACATCCTTGTGGTCGCGCAGATATTCGATCTCCTGTTTGGTCGAGATGTGCAGCACATGAATGCGCTTGCCGGTCTCGCGCGCCAGCGTCACCAGGCGCTGCGTCGCGATCAGGGCCGCATCCTCGTCGCGCCACACCGGATGCGAGCGCGGATCGCCCTCAATGCGCAGATGCTTGCGCTCGTTGAGGCGGTACTCGTCCTCGGCGTGAAATGCCGCGCGGCGGCGGATCACCTTGAAGATGCGGCGCAGGCTGTCGTCGTCCTCAACCAGCAGCGAGCCGGTGGATGAGCCGATGAATACTTTCACGCCCGCGCAGCCCGGCGCGCGCTCGAGATCGGGCAGATGATTGACGTTCTCGCGGGTGCCGCCGATGAAGAAGGCGAAGTCGCAATGCATCCGGTGATGCCCGGCCTTTACCTTGGCGGTGAAGGCTTCCTCGGTCACAGTCAACGGATTGGTGTTCGGCATCTCGAACACGGCGGTGACGCCGCCCAGCACCGCGCCGCGCGATCCGGTTTCGAGATCTTCCTTGTGGGTCAGGCCGGGCTCGCGGAAATGCACCTGCGTATCCATCACGCCGGGCAGGATGTGCAGCCCCTTGCAGTCGATCACCTCGCCGGCGCTGGCTCCACCGAGCGACCCGATTTCCGCGATCCGCCCGCCGGAAATGCCGATGTCGCGGACCCCCTCGCCGTCCTGGTTGACCACGGTGCCGGATTTCAGGATCACATCAAATGTCTGGGTCAATGCTCGAAACTCGTCTGGTGTTGGGGCCGGTTTTTACGCGTTCAATGCTGTGGTTGCACGGCGGCGCAGGCCTTGTTGTCCGCACCTTAGCGCCTTACGTTGCGGTGTAACAACCAGTGGGCGAATTGTCCCAAAGAACTTGAGAATCCCGAGAAAACCTTATGAAAGCAGCGTTTCTGCCGGATCGCGGCGTCGTCAAAGTAAGCGGCGAAGATGCGAGGGCATTCCTCGACGGCCTCCTGACCACCAATGTGGAACTGGTGCGGCCCGGCGTTGGCCGGTTCGGCGCGCTCTTGACGCCGCAGGGCAAGATCATCGTCGATTTTCTAGTCACCGAAGCGCCGGAGGCGCATGGCGGCGGCTTCGTGTTCGATTGTCCGCTGGCGCTCGCGCAGGCCTTCGCCACCAAACTCGGATTCTACAAGCTGCGGAAGAAAGTCACCGTCGACAACCTGTCGTCGCAGCTCGGCGTGATGGCGGCATGGGGCGGCACGCCAGCGATGAAGCCCGACCTCGCGTTTGAAGACCCGCGCGATCCGCAGCTCGGCTGGCGCGTTTTCGTGCCCGACGATCTGGTGGATGAAACTGCCACCGCGCTCGGCGCGGAGGTCAGCGAGAGCGACGCCTATGAAGCACACCGCATCGCCTGCGGTGTGCCGCGCGGCGGGGTCGATTTCATCTACAGCGACGCCTTCCCGCACGAGACCAACATGGATCGTCTGCACGGCGTCGATTTCGACAAGGGCTGCTATGTCGGCCAGGAGGTCGTCTCCCGCATGCAGCATCGCGGCACCGCCCGGACGCGGACGGTCCGCGTCCGGCTCGGCGGCTCGGTGCCGGAAATCGGCCTGCCGGTGACAGCGGGCGACAAGGCCGTCGGTACCATGGGATCGTCGGCGAATGGCGTCGGCCTCGCGCTGCTGCGCACCGACCGCGTGTCCGATGCGCTCGAGGCCGGATTGCCGCTGACCGCGGGCGGCCTGCCGATCAGTCTGGTGTCACCCGATGATGTGAAGGCCGCGCCGAAGCAGGCCTCCGCATGAGAAGCGCGCGCCTGCATGACGATGGCCTGCACCGCTGCCCGTGGCCGGGCGAAGACCCGCTTTACATGGCCTATCACGACACCGAATGGGGCGTGCCGGAATACGACGACCGTGCGCTGTTCGAGAAGCTGATCCTCGACGGATTCCAAGCCGGGCTGTCGTGGATCACGATCCTGCGCAAGCGCGACAATTTCCGCAAAGCCTTCGACGATTTCGAACCGGCCAGGATCGTGCGCTACAGCGACAAGAAGATCGCCGCGCTGATGAACGACGCCGGGATCGTGCGCAACCGCGCCAAGATCGAAGGCACGGTCAACAGCGCCAAGGCCTATCTGAAGATCATGGAAGAAGGTCCCGGTTTCTCGGCGTTCCTGTGGGACTTCGTCGACGGCAAGCCGAAGATCAACAACTTCAAGACCACGGCATCGGTGCCCGCCGCGACGCCGGTTTCGACCAAAATGTCGAAGGAACTGGTTGCGCGCGGCTTCAAGTTCGTCGGGCCGACCATCGTCTACGCCTTCATGCAGGCCACCGGCATGGTCAACGATCATCTCGTGACGTGCCATTGCCACGAGACATGCGGCAGGCTGAAGAAGCCGAAGCGCGTAAAATCAAAATGACCGCGAAGAAACCATCCCCGTCGAAGACGATGGGGCGCGCCTGGCAGCGCATGCTGTCGGGCCGCCGCCTCGATCTGCTCGATCCCTCGCCGCTCGACATCGAGATCGAGGACATCGCGCACGGCCTCGCGCGTGTCGCACGCTGGAACGGACAGACCAACGGCGCGCACATCTTCTCGGTCGCGCAGCACACGCTGCTGGTCGAAGCCGTGCTGCGCCAGCAGACGCCGCGCGTCGATCACAGCATTCGCCTCGCAGCGATGCTGCATGACGCGCCGGAATACGTCATCGGCGACATGATCTCGCCGTTCAAGGCGGTGATCGGCGGCTCATATAAAGTGGTCGAGAAGCGGTTGCTGTCGGCGATCCATATCCGTTTCGGCCTGCCCGCCGTGCTGCCTGCCGAGATCGAGCAGCAGATCAAGGCCGCCGACATGGGCGCGGCCTATCTGGAGGCGACGCACCTTGCAGGCTTCGCGCAGGCCGAGGCCAGGCGCCTGTTCGGCCGCGATCCGAAGCTGCCCGCCGCGACCGAAAAGGATTATGTGACGCCATGGTCCGCCGGGCGGGCGGAAAAGCAGTTTCTCGCGCGATTCAAGGCGCTGCTCGGGTAAAGATCGCAATGCTTTCTTATCCCTCCCCCTTGTGGGGAGGGCGGCGCGTCGAAAGCGAAGCGAACGGCGCGCGGGTGGGGGTGAAAGGGTAGTCTCAACACTTGCTGAGTTCCCACAAGTTGCAGCCCCCACCCCGGCGCTTCGCGCCGACCCTCCCCCACAAGGGGGAGGGACAACTAACATGGCGATTTGGCTGTCGCAGGCATATACTCGTGCGGAACATAAGGACCGCCATGATTCACGTCTGCTCGCTCGCCGCCCTCCCCGCCACCGTCGAAGCCACCGGCGCGCAACACATCCTCACCGTGATGGCGAATGTCGCTCAGGTGGTGCGGCCGGCGTCGGTGCTGGAAGCCAATCACCTGCGCATCCAGATGGACGACATCAACGAGCCGGCGCAGGGATTCGTCGCGCCGTCGCATGAACATGTCGAACGGGCGCTGGCCTTCATCCGCAAATGGGATCGCACCACACCCATGGTGATCCATTGCTACGCCGGAATCAGCCGCTCCACCGCGAGCGCATTCATGGCGGCGTGCGCGCTCAATCCGCATCGGGATGAAACCTCCATCGCCCGGCAGATCCGCGCCGCATCGCCGAGCGCCTATCCCAACCGCCTCATCGTCACACTGGCGGACGAAGTACTCGGCCGCGACGGACGCATGGTCCACGCACTCGACGCGATGGGTCCGGGCAACATGACCATCGAGGGCCGACCGTTCCGGGTCGACCTCGAATGAGAAACGTATCTCCTTGCCGTCACCCTGAGGAGCCGCAGCGCAGCGAAGGCCTCGAAGGGCGACGGCATCACGCTTGCGTCCGCATCCTTCGAGGCTCGCCGCCAACGCGGCTCGCACCTCAGAATGACGACCTCATTATTCTCAGCCGCGATGACCGATAAAGTCCTCACACCGATCGAGATCGGGCTGACGGCAGCCATCGTGTCGATCGATGGCAACGAGCCGTCGATCCTGACCGCCTCCGGCGGCGACGGCAACGAGCTTGAAGGCCTGCCGTTCGGTCCGTTCGACGCGGTCGCTCACCGCACGCTGGATATCGGCCTGCGCTCATGGGTGGAGGAGCAAACCGGCCTGCGGCTCGGCTATGTCGAGCAGCTCTACACGTTCGGCGACCGCGGCCGCCATGCCCAGCGCGGCGACACCGACGCCCATGTCGCCTCGGTCGGCTATCTTGCGCTGACGCGCGCGGCGGACAACACCTCGAAGCCGCAGGTCGCGGGCGCGACTTTCAAGCCGTGGTACCGCTACTTTCCGTGGGAAGACTGGCGCGACGAGCGCCCGGCGATGATCGAGAGAGAGATTCTCCCCGCGCTGGAAGAGTGGGCGGCGCAGTCCGAGAAACCGGACGCCGCGCGCGCGCTGGCGCGCGGCGACCGTGTGCGGCTCTATTTCGGCACCCATGGTGCGCAGTGGGACGAAGAGCGCGTGCTCGACCGCTATGAACTGCTCTATGAGGCCGGGCTGATCGAGGAATCCCGCCGCGACGGACGCCCCGCCGCGCTGGCGCGCAAGACCCTGCCCGCGCTCGGATCGCCGATGCGGTTCGACCACCGCCGGATTCTCGCCACCGCCATCGCGCGGCTGCGCGCCAAGCTGAAATATCGCCCGGTGGTGTTTGAACTTCTGCCGCCGGAGTTCACACTAACGGACTTGCAGCGTACCGTTGAGGCGATCTCGGGGCGTCATTTGCACAAGCAGAATTTCCGCCGGCTGGTGGAGGCCGGCGCACTGGTCGAACCGACCGGCGAGATGTCGACCCAGACCGGCGGACGGCCCGCGGCGCTGTTTCGCTTCCGCCGCGAGGTGTTGCAGGAACGGCCCGCGCCCGGATTGCGGGTACGGGGACGACGCTGAGTTTAAGGCCCGGTTGTTCGGGGCTGCTTTGAATTTTTCGCGTGATCCGAAAGCCCTCGCTGAGGCGGATCACGCAAGGAGGAACGATGGAATTTATTGCGCTGGTCCTTGCACTCATCGCTGTCATCTGGGCGCGCAAGGCCAATATCCGTTCGCACGAAGTCAACGCGCGGCTGACGCAGCTTGAAGCCTCGCTCGCAGGCGGCGCCCGCCCCGTGACAATGCCGGCAGATGCCCCCATCGCGCCGCCGATCGTGCCTGACACAACGACGTCCGAGACGGACATCACCGAACGAGCGCCGTCCACACCGCCGCCGCTGCCGGCAGGAGGTGCGCCGTATCAAGGGCCGGTTGACGATGCGGCGCCTGAGACACCCGCCGAGGCCGGTCCCGGTTTCGAAGAACGTCTCGGCACCCGCTGGGTGGTCTGGGTCGGCGGACTGACTCTCGCGCTCGGCGGCGTGTTTCTCGTTAAGTACTCTATCGAAGCAGGCCTGCTCGGCCCCGGCACGCGCGTGCTGCTCGGCGGCCTGTTCGCGCTGGCGCTGCTCGCCACCGGTGAATACGCGCGGCGCAAGGAAAGCCTGTCCTCGATCGCGCCGCTGCCGATCGCCAACATCCCGGCCATCCTCACCGCTGCCGGAACGGCAGTCGCCTTCGCGACCGTGTACGCGTCCTATGCGCTCTATGGTTTTCTGTCGCCGCCCGTCGCCTTCGTCCTGCTCGGGGCGGTCGCGCTGGGCACGCTTGCCGCCGCTTTGCTGCACGGTCCGGCACTCGCGGGTCTCGGCGTCATCGGTGCGTTCGTGACGCCGGTGCTGGTGGCGTCGGACAAGCCCGACTACTGGGCGCTCTATATCTACATCGCCATCGTGACCGCAGCCGCCTTCGGCCTGGCGCGCATTCGCCTGTGGCGCTTGCTTGCCGGCACCACGATCGTGTTCGGCGCGGTCTGGATGCTGTTCGATATCGCGCGTCCCGATACGCTCGGCCCGCATGCGTTCGACATCATCGCCGGCTTTGTTCTCGCCGCAATCCTGGTGGTGGCCGGGTTCATGTTCGGGCCTTCGGCGGAGCAAGGCCGTGTCGAATCGGTGTCAACGATCTCCCTCTCGGTGTTCCTGTTCGGCGCGACAGCACTTGTACTGTGCAACAATCACGCCGATGCCGCGATGATCGTGTTCGCGCTGCTGGTCGCCGCGACTTTCGCGATTGCATGGCGCGCGGAAAGCGCTGTCGGCGCAATCGGCGCAGCCGCTGTGCTGGTGTTCGCGGTGTTTGCGGAATGGGCCATTCGCGCCAATCCCGATCTCGCCGTGGTGCCTGGCGGTCCCCTGCCCGGCGTCGGCCCGCGCGCCGATGACGGTTCGATCAGCATGCATCTCGTCACGGCGGCAGGTTTCGGCGCAGCGTTCGGCGCGGCGGGTTTCCTCGCTCAGGGCCGTTCCATCAGCGCCATCCTTCCGGTGATCTGGGCGGCGGCCGGCGTGTTCACGCCGCTGGCGCTGCTGGTCGCGCTCTACGCGCGTATCGCGCATCTCGACCGCTCGATCCCGTTTGCGATCATCGCCATTGCCGTCGCGGGTGCATTCGCTGCGGCAACCGAACTCCTGACCAAGCGCGAGGCGCGTCCCGGCCAGATGATCGCAACCGCCTTGTTCGCCACCGGCACCCTCGCCGCGCTGGCGTTGGCGTTCACGTTCGCGCTGGAGAAAGGCTGGCTCACCATCGCGCTGGCGCTGATGTCGCTCGGCACGGCGTGGATATCCATGAAGCGGCCGATCCCGTTCCTGCGCTCGCTTGCCGCGATCCTCGCCGGCATTGTGGTGCTGCGTATCGGCCACGAGCCGCGCATCGTGGGCAACGATCTCGGCACCACGCCGATCTTCAACTGGCTGCTGCTCGGCTACGGCATTCCGGCGGCCTCGTTCTGGCTCGGCAGCATCTTCCTGCGCCGGCGCGGCGACGATGCTCCGCTGCGCAGTATCGAGGCCGCGGCAATCCTGTTCACTGTGCTGCTCGCCTTCACCGAGATTCGTCATTACATCAACAATGGCGATATCTATCGCACATCATCGAGCCTGATCGAGATCGGCCTGCAAGTCTGCGTTGCGCTGGCCATGGCGATCGGACTGGAGCGGCTTCGCATCCGGACAGGCAGCGTCATCCACAATGTCGGGGCGCTGCTGCTGACATGGTTCGCAGGACTCGCGGTTCTGTTCGGCCTGTTCTTCATCGCGAACCCGTTGATCTGGAGCATCGAGATCGCGGGACCATTCATCAACCCGCTGATCCTCGGCTATGCAATCCCGGCGATCCTCGCCCTGCTGTTGTCCTATGCCGTGGCGGGACGCCGTGCCGCGGCCTATGCCAACACCATCGCCGCTGGTGCGCTCATCCTCGCGCTGGCTTACATCACGCTGGAGATCCGCCGCCTCTATCACGGGCCGTTCCTGAACAGACTCAGCGCCTACGACGCCGAGCAGTACACCTACTCAGTGGCGTGGCTGGTGTTCGGCGTGCTGCTGCTGGGGATCGGCCTGCTGCTGCCGTCGCAGCGCGCGCGGCTGGCCTCCGCCGTGATGATCGCCATCACCATTCTCAAAGTGTTCCTGATCGACATGTCGAACCTGACCGGAGCCTGGCGGGCGTTCTCGTTCATCGGTCTGGGCCTCGTGCTGGTCGCGATCGGATGGCTGTACCAGCGCATCCTGTTCAAGCAGACGCGGCCGCCTGCGCAGGAGCCCGCCGCTGGCGCGTGAACGATTTGCTTTGCGATTGACGTGCGAGGTCCTAGATAGACGCCATGGCGAGGCCCCGCACGTTCGATCCCGATGACGTTCTGAATATTGCGCTCGACGTTTTCTGGCGCAAAGGATTCCGCGGCACGTCGCTCGACGACATCACGGCTGAAAGCGGCCTCGCCAAACCGAGCCTCTACGCTGCCTTCGGGGACAAGAACGCACTGTTCCTGAAAGTTCTCGACCGCTATCACGACGGGATCATCGCACGTACCGGGAAGTTGCTCGCCCGAAACTCGTCCGCCCGCGACGCGATCTCTGACTGGCTGGAAAGCTTTGTGCCCTATTGCTCGGGCAGCAAGGGCACGCGCGGCTGCCTCTCCATCAACAATGCCACCGAGTTTCCCGCCGATCAGGCCGATCTGCTTGCCAGCGTCGAACGCTACAATGCCCGGCTCGAGGACCTGATCCGCCGCCGGCTCGAAACCGACCGGGATCAATTCTCCAAGGATTTCAACCCCAAAGCCGCGGCCTACTTCATCATCACGCTTTACAACGGGCTGATGGTGATGGCGCGGCAGGCGCCGAGCGCAGCCAATGTCAGAGCTGCCATACGCACCGCCATATCCTCGCTCGATTGACTCGGGTATCTCATTATGTACTTTAAAGTACATAATGAACCCCAGCTAGGATAGTTCTCGATGAAAGCGATTCAGATTGCCAGTTACGGCAAGCCTTCCGACGTGGCGAAATGCGTGGAACTCCCCGACGTCTCAGCACCGGCGGCCAATGAAGTCGTCATCGAGGTCGAGGCATCCCCGGTCAATCAATATGACCTTCTCATGATCTCGGGCGGCTACGGCTATCGGCCCGAATTGCCTCTCATTGCCGGTACTGAAGGGGCCGGACGTGTGGTCGCCGTCGGCAGCGCCGTGAAGCATTTGAAGGAAGGCGATCGCACGCTGGTGCCGTTCCTTCATCCCTCATGGGCACAGCGGATCAAGACCGACGCACCCTGGCTGCGCCCGCTGCCGTCCGGCGACATCAAGCAGTTTGCGATGATGAGCGTCAATCCGCCGACCGCCTATCTGCTGCTGACGGACATCGTGAAGCTGCCGCGTGGGTCGTGGGTGATTCAGAACGGCGCCAATTCCGGTGTTGGCCGCGCCGTCATCGCGATTGCAAAGGTCCTTGGCCTCAAAACCATCAATGTCGTGCGCCGTGAAGACGTGATCGCCGAGCTGAAAGCCATCGGCGGCGATGTTGTTCTTCTGGACGGCAGCGATCTTGCCAAACGCGTCGCGGCGGAAACCGGCAAGGCCCCGATCCATCTGGCGCTGGACGGAATTGCCGACGCGTCGCCCATGAACATGATGGGCTGTCTGTCAGATGCAGGAACGCTGGTGTCCTACGGAGGGACCAGCCGCAAGCCGATGGCGGTTCATCCCGGCAACCTGATTTTCAAGCAGCAGACCGTGCGCGGCTTCTGGCTCTATTTCTGGTACCAGAAAGCGACAGCCGAGCAGTTTACGACGATGTTCGACTATCTTGCGCCGCTGGTCGCGAGCGGAGAAATCTCTACGCCTGTCGCAGCGACATTCGGCTTGGAAGACGTGAAGCAAGCCATCGCCAAGGCCGGCGAAAGCGGCGGCAAGGTGCTGTTCACGCCGAATATTTGAGCCTGCGCGCTGCGGCCTGCCGCAGCGGCATCGCTTACTCGCTGGCGGAGCGGCGCAGCTCAAGCGCCGGTTCGGCACGAACCGAAGCCGGACGCACTTCGGCGCGCGGGGTCGCGTCCGCCGACTGGGTCACGCCCGGCGCGCGCAGCGAGCGCGGACGCGAAATCGAACGCGCCAGGAACACGCGCGCATTGCCGTGACGGCGGAAATCGCAATAGGCAAAGCCCATGCCCGACACCGAGCCGCGGAAGCTGACATTGTCGGTCTTGTTCAGGTTGAAGCACGGCTCGAACGGAATGCCCTTGATCGACGCGCAGATCTGCTGGCCGCGCACCTGAAGCGTATTGGACGGCAGCCGCATATGGCGCGTCTCGCCCGCGCCGCTGAACTGCACCGCGCCCGCCGCCGCGCCGTCATTGGTGATCTTGCCGACACCCTTGGTGCCGTCGAAGCAGGTGAAGGCGAACATCTTGTTGGCCACGAACCTGCGCGCTTCGTCCGCATTCAGGGTTTCAGCGAACACCGGCGCGGCAACCGAACCGGCAAGCAGGGCTCCAAGAACGATGCGCACGAGCATGCGAGCTACTCCAACTGACTGAACCGCGGATCACGAAAACCCACCGGGCCGAGCGCCCGGCGGTTTACCCCTTAACCCGCTGATTACCATACCAACCATGGCAACATTGGAGCACCATGGTTTGTAAAGTCTGAACATCCTCAGGAAATTCTCACCACCGTGCGGCCACGTAGCTGGCCCGCGAGAATTTTCGGGGCCACATCGAGAACCTGGTCAAGGCTGATTTCCGTAGTCATTTCAGCTAGTTTCGCGTGGTCGATATCCGTGGCGAGCCGCGCCCAGGCGGCCTTGCGCGGGCCAATCGGGCACATCACGGAATCGATGCCCAAAAGGCACACCCCGCGCAAAATGAAGGGTGCCACCGACGACGGCAGGTCCATGCCGCCCGCAAGCCCGCACGCGGCAACCGCGCCGCCGTACTTCGTCATCGACAAAAGATTCGCCAGGGTGGCCGATCCGACGCTGTCGATGCCGCCCGCCCAGCGCTCCTTGCCAAGCGGCTTGCCCGGCGCGGACAATTCATTGCGGTCGATGATCTCGGCTGCACCGAGGCTGCGCAGATAATCGCCTTCAGCCGCGCGGCCGGTCGATGCGATGACGTGGAAGCCGAGCCTGGAGAGCAGCGACACCGCCACCGATCCGACGCCACCAGCCGCGCCGGTGACGATCATCGGGCCGCTCGTTGGCGTGAGGCCGTGCTTCTCAAGCGCCAGCACCGACAGCATCGCAGTGAAACCCGCGGTGCCGATCGCCATCGCCTCGCGCGTGGTCATGCCGTCCGGTAAACGCACCAGCCAGTCGCCCTTGACGCGCGCCTTCTCGGCATAGGCGCCGAGATGGGTTTCACCGAGACCCCAGCCGGTCGAGACAACCTTGTCACCGGCCTTCCAGCCGGGATGCGAGGACTCCAGAACCGTGCCCGCGAAATCGACGCCGGCGATCATCGGAAAGCGGCGCACCACCGGCGACTTGCCGGTGACAGCAAGACCGTCCTTGTAGTTCACGGTGGACCACTCGACGGCTACGGTGACATCGCCGTCCATCAGGTCCGCATCGTCGAACTGCGTCAGCGACGCCGTGGTGCCTTTTTCAGCCTTGTCGATCCGAACTGCCTTGAACATTGCCAAACCTTCTCTCCGTCTTTTCTTGTGCGGTTGAAATCCGGCCTCCTGATTGGCGGCTCCGGTCCACTTTGCCAAGCCCTTCCGGCGTGATCCCCGAGAAGCGGGAACTGGTTTTCGGAGAAGATCGTGCCCTCAGCGAAAATAAGTCCGCAGCCATCGTCACATCGCTGGGCGACCCGCGGACGCATTCCCGCCATGCGGGAATTTTGCGGCATGCCTCTGGCGAGGTGCCGGGCGACCTGCTATATTTGTTTTGCTCGTTATGAGAATAAGTAACGGGCAAGGCGAGTAAGGGAACGCTGGGCCACCAAGTCCGTCGTTGCTTTCAGGAACCCGAGTTTAGAACGCCGGCCACGGAGCGAATTCCGCAAAAGTGGGTACCGGTTTTGCGCAGAATTCGCGTCCGATTTTTAGTCGGGAGCATTTTCTTCACGCGAACCGGAAGACCACTTCGCTGGAAAATGCTCATGGGCCGGATTTCTCAAGGCCCTGATATGCTCAAAATGAGTATATCAGGCATTCAAGGAGGCTGCGATGCCGATCTCAGGAATTTACGGTCCCGGCGATTTCGGGAATCCGGTCCACCGCCAGCCGGCGGGCGTGACCCGTCCCCGTCTCACCGACGCCGAGCGCGCGCACGCATTGCCGATGCCCTCGCTGGAATGGACGCCCGAGGTCGAGCGCGCCACCGCGCATCTCTACGCCAAGGTGAAGAACGTCATTCCCGAGATCGAGTGGCCGTTCATGGCGCCTTACGTCAAGGCGATCAACGATCTCAAGAACCAGCGCAACGCGGTGATCCTTGCTCACAACTACCAGACGCCGGAAATCTTCCACTGCGTGGCCGACATCGGCGGCGACTCGCTGCAACTCGCGCGCGAGGCGACGAAGGTGAAGGAGAAGGTCATCGTCCAGTGCGGCGTGCATTTCATGGCGGAGACCTCGAAGATCCTGAACCCGGACAAGACCGTGCTGATCCCGGATTCGCGCGCCGGCTGCTCGCTGGCGTCATCGATCACCGGCGCGGATGTGCGCCTGCTGCGCGAGCGCTTCCCCGGCGTGCCGGTGGTGGCTTACGTCAACACGTCTGCCGACGTGAAGGCGGAGGTCGACATCTGCTGCACCTCGTCCAACGCCGTGCAGGTGGTGGAGAGCCTCAACGCCGACACCGTGATCTTCCTGCCGGACCAGTATCTGGCGAAATACGTGGCCTCGAAAACCAGCGTGAAGATCATCGCGTGGAAAGGCGCCTGCGAGGTGCATGAGCGCTTCACCGGCGACGAACTGCGCACCTATCGCGAAGCTGATCCGAGCGTGCAGATCATCGCGCACCCCGAGTGCCCGCCCGATGTGATCGCGGAAGCGGATTTCACCGGCTCGACCGCGCACATGATCGACTGGGTCCGCAAGCACCAGCCGAAGCGCATCGTCATGGTCACCGAATGCTCGATGGCGGACAACGTGCAGGCCGAATTACCGAATGTCGAGTTCGTCAAGCCATGCAACCTGTGCCCGCACATGAAGCGCATCACGCTGCCGAAGATTCTCGACAGCCTGATCTACATGCGTGAGGAAGTGACCATCGATCCCGCGATCATCGGCAATGCCCGGCGTTCGGTGGAGCGCATGATCAATCTGAAGAACTGAGGGCGCCCTTCGAGGCTCGCTCCGCTCGCACCTCAGGGTGACGACGGAAACAACATCGGACGTCATCCTGAGGTGCGAGGTGCAATCGCGCCGAGCCTCGAAGGATGACAAGAGTACAGCGCAAGGCATCTGCCATGAGCACATCGAACATCGCGTCTTTGTCTACTCACGCATCCTCCGACGTCATCATCGTCGGTGGCGGACTTGCGGGCCTGTTCTGCGCGCTGAAACTCAGCCCCCGCCCGGTCACGGTGATCTCCGCCGCGCCGCTTGGCGAAGGCGCGTCAAGCGCATGGGCGCAAGGCGGCATCGCGGCGGCGGTTGCCGACGGCGACAGCGCCGAAGCTCATGCCGCCGACACCATCGCGGTGGGCGGCGGCATCGTCGATGAGGACGTCGCGCTTGCGCTGGCCCGCGAAGCCGGCGCGCGCATCCATGATCTCCTGCAATACGGCGTGCCGTTCGACCGTGACCTCGAAGGCAAACTGGCTGTCGGGCGCGAGGCCGCGCATTCCGCGCGGCGCATCGTCCACGTCCAGGGCGACCGCGCCGGCAAGGCCATTATCGCGGCGCTGATCGAAGCGGTGCGCAAGACGCCCTCGATCCGTGTACTCGAAGGTTACACCGCCGAAGCGTTGCTGACCGAGGGCGACGCCGTCACCGGGTTGCAACTGCGCAAGGCCGGCGACGCGGTTGCAGCGCCGGTCATGGTGCCCTCACGCGCGATCGTACTCGCGACGGGCGGCATCGGGCATCTTTATGCGGTCACGACGAATCCCGCCGAGGCCAGCGGATCAGGTCTCGCCATCGCCGCGCGCGCCGGCGCGATCATCGCCGACCCGGAATTCGTGCAGTTCCATCCGACCGCCATCATGGTCGGCCGCGACCCTGCGCCGCTCGCGACAGAAGCCTTGCGCGGCGAAGGCGCGACGCTGGTCAACGGCAAGGGCGAACGCTTCATGCTGGCGCGCAACCCGCTTGCGGAACTCGCGCCGCGCGACATTGTCGCGCGCGGGGTGTTCGCGGAAATCGCCGCCGGGCGCGGCGCGTTCCTCGATGCAACGAACGCGCTCGGCCAAAAATTCGCGGAGAAATTTCCGACCGTCTATGCAAGCTGCATCGCGGCAGGTCTTGATCCCGCGACGCAGCCGATCCCGATTGCGCCCGCCGCGCATTACTACATGGGCGGCATCGCCGTGGATCATCACGGCCGCACCTCGCTGAAAGGCCTGTGGGCCGGCGGCGAAGTCTCAAGCACCGGCGCGCATGGCGCCAACCGCCTTGCCTCAAACTCGCTGCTGGAGGCCGTGGTCTATGCCGCGCGCATCGCCGAGGACATCAATGGGAAGATATTCGCCGCACCGGTTCGGCTGCGTGACGAGACGACGCTGCGCAACAGTGCCATGCCGCAGCTCCGCGAGGCCAATCTGCGCGCCATGATGAGTTCCCATGTCGGCGTGGTCCGCGACGGCGAGCGGCTGATGGATGCGATCCAGACGTTCGCAGTCATCGAGCAGACCACTGGCAACATCGCACTGCGCAACATGGCGACCACGGCGCTGATCGTCGCCGCCTCCGCGTGGTCGCGCTGCGAAAGCCGCGGCGCGCACTTCCGCTCGGATTATCCGGCGGAAGATCCGGCACAGCGGCATCGCACAATGACGACGCTGATCGAGGCGCGTAACATCGCCGCGACGATGGCCGATGCCGCGCCTCGCAAACGCACTTCGACAGGAGCCTGATCTTGAGTATCAGCGACGTTCTCAATCCCGCCGCCCTGATGCATCCGGACGCATTCCTGTCGCCGCTGGCCATCGACGATGCGGTGACGCGCGCGCTGGCCGAGGATCTTGGCCGTGGCGGCGACGTCACGTCTGTTGCGACCATACCCCCCACGGTTCATGCCCATGCGGTTCTTGTTGCGCGGCAGGCCGGCGTGATCGCGGGCTTGCCGCTGGCGGTGGCGGTGTTTCAGCGCCTGTCGCCCGACATCAACATTCAGGCCCATGTGCATGACGGCAATGCCGTCGCCAGGGGCGTGCATGTGCTGACAATCTCCGGCCCTGCCCGCGCCGTGCTCGCGGGGGAACGCACCGCGCTGAATTTCGTCGGACGTCTCTCCGGCATTGCGACCCTGACCTCGGACTACATCCGCCATGCCGGCGTCACCAAAATGCGGGTCTGCGACACCCGCAAGACCACGCCGGGACTGCGCGCGCTGGAAAAGTACGCCGTGCGCTGCGGCGGCGGCTTCAACCATCGCTTCGGCCTCGATGACGCCGTGCTGATCAAGGACAACCACATCGCGGTCGCAGGCGGCGTGAAGCCCGTGCTGGAACGCGCGCGGGCGCATGTCGGGCATCTGGTCAAGATCGAGATCGAGGTCGATACGCTCGATCAGTTGCGCGAGGTGCTGGCGACGGGCCTCGCCGACGTTGTGATGCTCGACAACATGGACATCCCGACCCTGCGCGAGGCGGTCGCAATCACCAATAGACGCGTGGTGCTGGAAGTGTCCGGCGGCGTGACGCTGGCGACGATCGGCGAGATCGCGACAACCGGCGTAGACTATGTGTCATCCGGCGCGCTGACGCATTCGGCGCCGAACTTCGACGTCGCGCTGGATATCGACGCGTAGGGCGCACCATCCCTCCCCCTTGTGGGGAGGGTCGCATCGGCGACCCTTGGTCGCCGTAATAGGCTAATTTGAACGCCGATGCGTTGCATCGGCTATGGCGAAGCGGAGGCCGGGGTGGGGGTCTGTCGCAACTGCTGTGAGGTCACCCCCACCCGACGCATTGCTCGCTTCGCTCTCAATGCGCCACCCTCCCCACAAGGGGGAGGGAAAAGAAGCACGACAGTCGATTTGCTGGCTGCTACTTCCCGGCTTCGATCTCCGCCGAACTCTTCGCCGCCTCGGCGAGCTTTGCGGAGATCGCCGCAGTTTCCGCAGCCGTGCCCCAGGTCGGCGCGTCCTTGCCGTCGCCCCAGGCGCGCGGACGATAGAAGGTATGTACGCCGTATTTGTACATCTTCTTCATCTCGTTGACCCATGACGGGCGCACCCAGTAGGCGTGATAGTGCGTCGACTTGCCGACTTCCGGCAGCCACAGCCGTCCGTCGAGGCTTTCGCGCGCGATCTTCCTGGCGCGCTCCCACATGTCCGGCTCTTTGACCACATCGCGGATGCCGTCGCAGGCGAAGGTGAACTGGCAGGACAGGTGGCGGTGCGAATTCTGGTAGACGACGCCGCACACCGTGCTCGGATAGTAACCGGAGAAGGCGCGGTTCAGCACGACCTGCGCCACCGCGATCTGCCCGCGCACCGCTTCGCCGCGCGCTTCGAAGTAGATCGCATCGGTCAGGCACTTCTCGGATTTCGCGCGCGTCCTGGCGTCGAGGCCGAGCCGCTCCGCCGGCGTCCGCGGCCGCTGGCTCTCGCCGGTGACTTCGCCCTTGCTTGCGACGCTTTCGCCGCCGGTGGACGGGGCTGAAGACTGGTTCTGCAACGCCGCAGGCATCTTCATGTCGGGGTCGATACCCGGCACCACGATGACCGGCTCTTCGCCGGGCTGCCAGCGCTCAAGCGATCCGCTTGTCACGCCGAGCGAGGAATTGCCGAAAAACAGGGTCGCGGTCTGGAACGAAAAACCGTCGCGGTTCGATTCCGGCGTGGCGGCGGCACCGTCCTGATTGGTGTTCGCGCGCGCCGCGTTGAGCGGATGATCGGCGGGAAGGTCCTGAAGCGAAACGGACGACTCATATTGCGGCAGGCGTGGCGCATTCAGCGCGGCTTCGAGTTCGGCATCGAGCGGCGCCGATGCATTCACCACCGGAGCGGCCTCCGCTTCAGGCGTGACCTCGGCCGTTTTCGCGCCCCTGACGGACGCGTTGGAATTCGGTTGATCCTGCCCGGGCTGCGGCTGCGGCGCGACGGCGGGGGCGGCAGCCTCAGGAACGTAAACCGGAAGACGGTCGCCCTTCGACGAGCGCACGACTTTCGGGAAATCCGACTTTTGCAGCGGACGCAGCACCGGCCCGAGCGGATCGCGGCTGACCGAGCCGGTGAAATCCACGCCCGTGCTGTCGAGGCTGGCCAGACGATATGGGAGTGTTTCGCGGGTATTGGTGCCGATCGGACGGGGCAGATTGAACGAGGCGACCTGCAACATGCGGCGCGACGATGCGAAGATGTATTCCTGCCAGCGTTCAGCGACGCCGGGCTGACGTGCCAGCAGTGACGCAAGATCCTGATAGCCGATTTCGGTCGGGCTCACTGTCAGAAGACAGAGAACAAAGCCGAAGGGCGCGAACCGCGCGCCCTTCGACCCGTTACGCAACACAGACATCGATACGCTCACGCAACTAACGCTTATACACACGCAACCGAACCGCACATTCAGTGCAATTCGATCGATTTCGTTGGTATCGAATTAAAGTTGCCGTGGGGTTAATCGGCGCGTCCCGCGCGCCACACGCAAGCGCGCGCCTGAAATCGGCGCATCACATCGAAAGCGTTGGTAAACAGCGCCTCCAGCAAGGTGGTAAAGATCGCGTCAACAAAACTGGTGAACGCGATTTGACGCAGTTCCATATCGCGTGCGGGCACATGATGTCGCGATGGTGCTTCACCCGCGATGTCGTCCCCGCGAAGGCGGGGACCCATAACCACTGAATACTGAAGTGGAGCATGGATCGCCGTCATCCTGAGGTGCGAGCACTTGCGAGCCTCGAAGGAAGGCGGCGTGACACGCATCCTTCGAGGCTCGCGCGCCAAGCGCGCTTCGCACCTCAGGATGACGCGGCATATGCCTTATGGACGTCCATGGGGCCCCGCCTTCGCGGGGACGACATCCATTATGACGTGGGGCCGGTGCGCCCGATCAGTTCACGCCTGGCTGGCGACGGCCTTGCCGAGCGCAGCCTGCGCGGCCGCCAGACGCGCGATCGGCACGCGATACGGCGAACACGACACGTAGTCGAGGCCGGTCTCGTGGCAGAACGCGACCGACGCGGGATCGCCGCCATGCTCGCCGCAGATGCCCATCTTGAGACCGGGCCGCGTCTTGCGGCCGCGCTGCACGCCGATTTTCACCAGTTCGCCGACACCATCGCGATCGACCGAGATGAACGGATCGATATCGAGGATGCCGCGCGCGACATAGGTGCCGAGGAAGCTCGCGGCATCGTCGCGGCTGATGCCGTAGGTGGTCTGCGTCAGATCGTTGGTGCCGAACGAGAAGAACTCGGCGGTCTTTGCGATCTCGCCCGCGAGCAGACATGCGCGCGGCAGTTCGATCATGGTGCCGGTCTGATAGTTGAGCTTCACGCCGGTTTCCTTCGTCACCGCCTGCGCGGTGGCGTCGATCCGCGCCTTGGTGATGTCGAACTCGGCGCGGGTGGCGATCAGCGGCACCATCACCTCGAGACCGACCGGCTTGCCGGTGCGCTTGCCGGCCTCGACCGCCGCCTCGAAAATGGCGCGCGCCTGCATCTCGGCGATTTCCGGATAGGCGATCGCGAGACGGCAGCCGCGGAAGCCGAGCATCGGATTGAACTCGGAGAGTTCGCGCGCACGATCCGCGATCTTGCGGGCGTCGGTATTCATCGCGCGGGCGACTTCCTCGATCTCGCTCTGCGAATGCGGCAGGAATTCATGCAGCGGCGGATCGAGCAGACGGATGGTGACCGGCAGGCCCTTCATGATCTCGAACAGATCGACGAAGTCGGCGCGCTGCATCGGCAGCAGCTTTGCCAGCGCCGCGCGGCGCGAGCCTTCGTCCTCGGCGAGGATCATCTCGCGCACCGTGCGGATGCGCGTTTCCTCGAAGAACATATGCTCGGTGCGGCACAGCCCGATGCCTTCGGTGCCGAACTTCAGCGCGGTGCGCGCATCGGCCGGCGTGTCGGCATTGGTGCGGACCTTGAGCCTGCGGACCTGATCGGCCCAGCCCATCAGCGTGGTGAAGTCGCCGGACAGTTCCGGCTCGATCATCGGCATGCGGCCCGCCAGCACCTGGCCCATCGAGCCGTCGATGGTGATGACATCGCCCGCCTTGAAGGTGCGGTTGCCGACGGTCATCAGCCCGCGGCCGTAGTCGACACGCACGGTGCCGCAGCCTGACACGCAGGGCTTGCCCATGCCGCGTGCGACCACCGCCGCGTGGGAGGTCATGCCGCCGCGCGTGGTGAGGATGCCCTCAGCGGCGTGCATGCCGTGAATATCTTCGGGCGAGGTCTCGACGCGAACCAGAATGACCTTGCGGCCATCGGCCTGAAGCTTGGCGGCCTCATCGGACGAGAACACGATCTCGCCGGCGGCGGCGCCGGGCGAAGCCGGCAGGCCGGTGGCGATCACGTCGCGCTTGGCGACCGGATCGATGGTCGGATGCAGCAACTGGTCGAGCGAGGCCGGATCGATCCGGGTGATCGCATCCTTCCTGGTGATCAGGCCTTCGCTGGCGAGATCGACGGCGATGCGCAGCGCGGCCTTCGCGGTGCGCTTGCCGTTGCGGGTCTGGAGCATCCACAGCTTGCCCTGCTCCACCGTGAATTCCATGTCCTGCATGTCACGGTAGTGCTTTTCGAGCAGCGTGTAGATCCGCGTCAATTCCTTGAACGCGTCCGGCATCGCAACTTCCATCGATGCCTTGTCGGAGCCGGATTCCTTGCGCGCGTATTCGGTGATGTCCTGCGGCGTGCGGATGCCCGCCACCACGTCTTCACCCTGCGCGTTGATGAGGAATTCGCCGTACAGCCGCTTCTCGCCGGTGGACGGGTTGCGCGTGAACGCCACGCCGGTCGCCGAGGTGTCGCCCATGTTGCCGAACACCATGGACTGGATGTTGACGGCGGTGCCCCATGACTCCGGAATGTCGTGCAGGCGGCGGTAAGTCACCGCGCGCGCATTCATCCACGACGAGAACACCGCGCCGATCGCGCCCCAGAGCTGCGCATGCGGGTCCTGCGGGAAGTCCTCGCCGGTTTCGCGCGCGACGGCGTCCTTGTACCTGCCGACCAGATCGACCCAGTCGTCCGCGGTCAGTTCGGTGTCGAGCGAATAGCCCTTGCTGTCCTTGTAGGTGTCGAGGATGTCCTCGAAGTGATGATGCTCGAAACCGAGCACCACGTCCGAATACATCGTGATGAAGCGGCGATAGCTGTCATAGGCGAAGCGGCGGTCGCCCGAGAGCTGCGCCAGCGCTTCCACCGTGGTGTCGTTCATGCCGAGATTGAGCACGGTGTCCATCATGCCGGGCATCGACGCGCGGCCGCCCGAACGCACCGAGACCAGCAGCGGGTTCCTGGCGTCGCCGAAGGTCTTGCCGGCGATCTTGCCGACCGTGACCAGTGCCTTCTCGACCTGCGCCTTCAGATCCTTCGGATAGGATTTGCCGTTGGCGTAGAAATACGTGCAGACCGAGGTCGGAATCGTGAAGCCGGGAGGCACCGGCAAACCGAGATTGGCCATCTCTGCGAGATTGGCGCCCTTGCCGCCGAGGAGATCGCGCATGCCGGCCTTACCCTCGGCGCGCCCGTCACCGAACGTATAGACCCACTTGCCAGCCTGCGCTGTCTGCTTCGCCGCCGGCTTTGCAGCTTTCTTCGCGGCAGACGCGGATGTCTTCGCCGCGGCTTTGCCCGCAGGTTTCGCGGCAACCCGCTTCGCTTTCGCGGCGGGCTTCGATTTGGACGCTGATTTTGGAGAGGACTTCGCGGCGGATTTCTTCGATGAGGCTTTGGCCATGGCTTCCAGACGCTGCATGAGTGAAACGGCAGCGGCGTTACACCACGGTTGCCCGCCGGCACGCAAGCGACTCCCGGCGGATATCCGCGCTCCCGGTCACGGACGGTTACAGATTGTTACAGAATCGGACAAAACGCGACGTTTTGTTACCAACTGTGTAACAATCTGAAATATTCCGTTACTTAATGATGCCCAATCCGATGATCCCGATCAGGATCAGATAGATCGCCACGATGAAATTCAGCAGCCGCGGCATGACGAGAATCAGCACACCGGCGATGAGAGCAACGATGGGCTGAATGTTGGCGACGCTGATGGACATGGGAGTCTCCCGGCATGGAAGGAAAAGGACAAACGACACGGCGAATGCGAATCGGAAAAAGGAATTTATCCTCGTCTCGCGCATCGCAACAGCCAACGGCCACGATAAGCGGTGAGTTCCATGACAATTCAGACTTCTCCGCGCCACAAGCCGCCATCGCGCCCACGAAAATGCCCCGGTGAAATCACATTCCGGCAGGAACGATGATGAGCGACAGCCATTGTCACCGCTGTTGATCGGCCTGTGCCGGTTTCCGAGCGTGATTGACGTGAGCGAAATCGCTTTGCGCGCGATCAGGCTCTCTTTTCATCAAGGAGAAAGCCATGCGTAATCCCCTTCTCGCAGCAGCGCTGCTGGCGACCGCCACGGCGATGCCGCTCGCGGCTCAGGCCCAGCAGCGCATCATTGTCGAGGAAGGCGTGACGACCGGCCTCGCACCCGGCGTCGGCATCATCACCGAGGATGAGCGTCCGCGCTTCAGGCAGTACATCGTTCAGGAACGCGTTCCGTCCTACGCGATCGATACGCCGGTGCGCGTCGGCACCGTGCTGCCGGAGAGCGGCGTGACCTATTACGACGTGCCGCAGCAGTACGGCGCGACCAGCTATCGCTACACCGTTGTGAACGACCGGCCGATCCTGGTCGAACCGCGCACGCGCCGCGTGATGCAGGTGATCGACTGACCTCTGTCGTTTGAGCCGAGGGTTGTCCCCGCCCGTTCAGCTCGAACGAAACGGCCCCGCCACGGCTCCCGCCGGGCGGGGCTTTTTGCGAACGCTGTCCTGAAGGTCACCCCACCCGACGGGCCTCCGGCCCGCCACCCTCCCCATCGAGGGGAGGGATATTCTGTCGCCAAGTTGTCGACCTTCTTCTCCCTCCCCCTTGTGGGGAGGGTCGGCGCATCGCGCCGGGGTGGGGGTCAGTCCTGAATCTTCGAGAAATCCGCCACCGCGCGCGTCGCTTCGCGGATTTCGTTGAGCAGCTTGAGGCGGTTTTCGCGCACAGCCTTGTCGTCGTCGTTGACCTTCACCTTGTCGAAGAAGGCATCGACGGCGGGACGCAGCTTGGCCATCGCGGTCATGGCGCTGGCGAAGTCTTCCTTCGCCACGGCAGCACTCGCCTCGGTCTTCACCTGAGTGATGGCGCTAGCGAGCTTCTTTTCTTCATCGACGTTGAACAGTGATGCATCCGGCGCGCCGTCGAAGGTGCGCTTGTCCTTCTTCTCCTCGATGGCCAAAATATTGCTCGCGCGCTTGGTGCCGGCGAGCAGATTCTTGCCGTCGTCGCTGTCGAGGAACTTGCCGAGCGCCTCGACGCGGCGCACGACCATCAACAGATCGTCCTGCTGACCGGCTACGCTCCCCTCCCCCTTGCGGGGAGGGGTCGGGGGTGGGGGTAAAGAGGAAGACCCTGCTTGTGGCTCACCCCCCTCCCCAACCCTCCCCCGCAAGGGGGGAGGGAGTTCACCCGCGGCGAACACCGCGTCAACGAGATCATGCCGCGCGCCCTGATCGCGCAACTGAACCTTGAGACGATCGGCGAAGAAGGAGAGAAGGTCGATACTGCGACTATCCACAAGTCGCCCACCAAATGGCTGCGTAATACGCATCGAAACGTCTGATCCAACTATTACGGCAACACCAGAATCGTCTGGTATAGCAGCGCGCCGTTTATGAGTTGCTACAGCCGCGATTTGCTTTCCTAAAAGCACGAAATGAGGTGAAGTCAGAGACGCAATAGCAAGGCGCAACTTGTTCTCAACGATCAACCTAATCACACCCAGCGCCGCACGCCGCAGCGCATACGGGTCCTTGCTTCCCGTCGGCTTTTCATCAATCGCCCAGAAACCGACCAACGTGTCGAGTTTGTCCGCAAGCGCCACTGCAATGCTCACCGGATCGGTCGGCACGCGATCCGCAGGCCCCTGCGGCTTGTAGTGATCCTCGATCGCCGCCGCAACTGAGGCATCTTCGCCCTGCGCCAGCGCGTAATAGCGGCCCATCAGGCCCTGCACTTCGGGGAATTCACCGACCACTTCCGTCAGCAGATCGGCCTTCGCAAGCTGCGCGGCGCGCTTGGTCTTCGCAACATCGGCGCCGACCAATGGCGCGAGTTCGGCGGCAAGCCGCTCGATGCGTGCGATGCGCTCGGCCTGGGTGCCGAGCTTTTCGTGGAACACGATCTGCTCGAACTTCGGCAGCCGGTCTTCCAGCTTCGTTTTCAGATCGGTCTCGTAGAAGAACTTCGCATCCGACAGGCGCGCGCGGATGACGCGCTCGTTGCCCGCGACAATCGCCTTGCCGCCGTCGGTGGCTTCGACATTCGCGGTGAGAATGAACCTGTTGGCTAATCTTTCCCCCTCCCCCTTGCGGGGAGGGGTCAGGGGTGGGGGTGACGTCGATTGCTGCACACCCCCCTCCCCAACCCTCCCCCGCAAGGGGGGAGGGAGTTCACCCGAGTTGGGGAGAGAAAGAACGAAACACTTCTGGTTGTTGCGGATGGTGGCGCGGATCACTTCGCCGGGGATCGACAGAAACTCTTCGTCGAACGAGCCCATCAGCACCACCGGCCATTCGACCAGTCCGGCGACCTCGTCGAGCAGCGCCTGATCCTCGACCAGTTCATAGCCCTGCGCGAACGCCAGTTCCTTGGCGTCCTCGAGGATGATGTTCTTGCGGCGCTCGGGATCGAGTACGACCCTGGCGGCTTCCAGCTTCGACACATAATCGTCGAAGCGGCGCACCTCGATGGCGGCGGGCGCCATGAAGCGATGGCCGTAGGTGGTCTGCCCGGCCTCGATGCCGGCGACATCGAACTTCACGATCTCCGGCTCTTCCGTCTCGATGCCAAAAGTGGCGACGATCGAATGCAGCGGACGCACCCAGGTCAGCGCGCCATTACGCGCGGAGCGTTCGCCCCAGCGCATCTGCTTCGGCCACGGGAAGGTGCGGATGATCAGCGGAATGATTTCCGCGATCACATCGATGGCGGGACGGCCGGCTTTCTCCATCAGTGCGATGTAGAAATCGCCCTTCGGATCGCGCTGGATCTTCGCTTCATCGAGCGACTTCAATCCGGCAGCCTTGAGGAAGCCCTGCACGGCGGCGTCAGGCGCGCCGATCTTCGGACCCTTGCGCTCCTGCTTCAGATCCGGCTGGCGCTGCGGAATGCCATGCACGGTGAGCGCGAGACGGCGCGGCGTCACGAACGCCTTCGCGCCCTCATAGACGAGACCCTCGGCGACCAGCTTGTCGGTGACCATCTTGCGCAGGTCATCCGCCGCCTTCGCCTGCATGCGCGCGGGAATTTCTTCGGAGAACAGTTCGAGGAGAAGATCGGGCATCGGCTTTTCTGTTCTCTACTCCCCTCCCCCCGCTTGCGGCGGGGAGGAGTCTGGGTTTGCAAATAACTCCCCTCCCCCTTGCGGGGAGGGGTCGGGGGTGGGGGTCAGCGCATTCTGGATAGCAACGAGCACGCCGTCGATATTGCTCAACACGTCGTGATTCCAGAAACGCAAGACCCGATATCCTCTCTCTTCAATCTGCCGCGTCCGGCGCATGTCAGCCGCGTTCTCCACGTGCTGACCGCCATCCAGTTCGATGACAAGTTTTGCGCGCCGGCTGACAAAATCCGCGATGAACGGACCGATCAAGGCCTGACGTCGGAAATGCGAACCACTCAGCGCGATGTCATGTCGGAGCCGATGCCATAGCACCCGCTCGGCCTCGGTCGGCTGCGCCCGCATGCGATGGGCAAACTGTCGCTGGCGATCGTCCATAGTCCGAGATTGAAGCACATAGGACAATGCCTGTGGACCCCCACCCCCGACCCCTCCCCGCAAAGGGGAGAGGAGCATAGGCATTGCACCTCTCACGCCGCCCTTCCCGCTTCGGTATGCACCCAGGCTTCGCCGCACGCCTTGGCGAGTTCGCGCACGCGCAGGATATAGCTCTGCCGCTCGGTGACAGAGATCACGCCGCGCGCGTCGAGCAGGTTGAACACATGGCTGGCCTTGATGCACTGGTCGTAGGCCGGCAGCGCCATCAGATGCGCCTCGCGCCTACCATCCTTCCAGCCCGCTTCGAGATATTTGCGGCACGCACTCTCGGCCATCCTGAACTGCTCGAACAGCATCGCGGTGTCGGAGTGTTCGAAATTATGCCGCGAATATTCCTGCTCGGCTTGCAGGAACACATCGCCGTAGGTGACCTTCTCGTCACCCTCGCGGCCGTTGAAGTTGAGATCGTAGACGTTATCGACGCCCTGCACATACATCGCGAGGCGCTCAAGACCGTAGGTCAGTTCGCCGGCCACCGGCGCGCACTCGACGCCCGCGACCTGCTGGAAGTAGGTGAACTGCGAGACCTCCATGCCGTCGCACCAGCACTCCCAGCCGAGACCCCACGCACCGAGCGTCGGGCTCTCCCAGTCGTCCTCCACGAAGCGGACATCGTGAAGCGCAAGATCAACGCCGATCGCCTTCAGCGACTTCAGGTAGAGATCCTGAATGTCCGGCGGCGACGGCTTCAGGATCACCTGAAACTGGTAGTAGTGCTGCAAGCGGTTCGGGTTCTCGCCGTAACGGCCATCCTTCGGGCGCCGCGACGGCTGCACGTAAGCCGCGTTCCAGCGCTTCGGGCCGAGCGCGCGCAGCGTCGTCGCCGGATGGAACGTGCCCGCACCGACTTCCATGTCGTAGGGCTGCAGGATGACGCAGCCATGGTCGGCCCAATAGCGTTGCAGCGTCAGGATCAGACCCTGAAACGATCGCTCGGGACGCATGTGCGGAGGCAGGGAATCCATCGGAAATCTTTAACTTCTGGAATTGGGGGTGATTTGCGCGCGGACCGTATCGGCGCAGGCTAACGGAATCAAGGCGATAGCCTGTTTATGGGGGCAATTCCTGACGGATTCGGCTGGATTTTAGCGATCCCCCGAACGGCGATTTAACCGCCGCGGCAAGCCGCCTGCCGGTGTCCGCACTTCGTTAGCAACTGCCCCCTAGCAATGGCGGCATTGCAACCAACGGCCGGACTTCAACCGGCGGTGCTTTTTGGCAGGGACGACAATGATTGCCTTTCAGGTTCTGGCCGCGGCGGCCATCATGGCCGCGCTCTGCATCATGACAATCAACGACGTGCGCAGGCTCGGCTGATGTCGTTCCCCGGCATCATCCTTCGAGGCTCGCAAACGCTCGCACCTCAGGATGACGGCTCCGCGTCTTCTTCAAATTCCCGCCACCCAATGGAACGTCATCCTGAGGTGCGAGCCGCCGTTTGCGGCGAGCCTCGAAGGATGGGCATCGGGCCTTATCCCGGCCGGTATGTTCCACTATCGGGATCGCGGCGAAGCCTGGGCATGCGCTCCTGCTCGGCGGGTTTCGCCTTGCGCGCATCGTCGAGTTCGCGATTGATGCGCTTGCCTTCGCGCACCGCGAGGCGCACCAGCGCCGCGCCTCCCAGAATTCCGGCAGCGATCAGGATCAGCGGCGGCATGATCGGTCTCCTCTCCTACAGTCCGTAACGCGCCCAGATCGCGCGCTCTTCCAGCGCCGAAATCAGGTCCTCCGAGAATCCCGGGAAACCCGGCAGCGCCACTCCAGCGCCGGACTTGCGCCCGGTGAGCCCGGAGAGAAGCCCCGCCGCTGGCGCGATCACCGGCGTCTGCACTTTCTCGCCATAGCGCGCGCGCAGCACCGTGCGCAGATCGCCGACGGCGTCCGCAAGGCCGAGTTTCACGGCGCGCTCGCCAGCCCAGTATTCGCCGGTGAACAGATAATCGCCCTCGCTCTTGAGCCGCGCGCCGCGGCTGTCCTTCACCAGCGCGATGAAGGTGTCGTGGATCTCGCGCTGGATCGCTTTCAGCCGCGCGACGTCCTCGGAATTTTCCGGGAGAAACGGATCGAGCTGCGACTTGTTCTCGCCGGATGTATAGACCCTGCGCTCGATACCGACCTTCCTGATGAGGTCGACAAACCCAAAGGTGCCGCCGACCACGCCGATCGAGCCGACGATGGACGACGGATCGCAGAAAATCTCGTCGCCCGCGCAGGCGATCATGTAGCCGCCCGATGCCGCCACATCCTCGACGAACACCAGCACCCGCAGCTTCTTCTCGGCGGCGAGCTGGCGGATGCGCTGATAGATCTGCCGCGACTGCACCGGCGAGCCGCCCGGCGAATTGATCACCAGCGCGACGGCTTTCGCGCCCCTGGTCGAGAAGGCCCGCTCCAGCGTTCGCGACACCCCGGCCAGCGACATGCCCGGCCGCAGCGGCGTCACCGCGCCGATCACGCCCGAGAGACGCACCACAGGCACCACCACGCCGCCGCGCCAGCGCGCCGGCAGCAAATTCTTCAACCTCTCGGCAAAGTGAACCTCGCCGTTATTCTCAGCCATGAAACGTCCTTCATGTTCACGGTTTATTATTCGGTAACTGGCATCAGGAGCCAACAGCACATTGAACAAATGTTAAGCACGTCCTTTGTGCCGAAAGTGCGTGCTAACGCTTTGATCTGACGCGCTTTCCTTGAACTTTCGCCGCTTGCCGGCAAGCGCGCCCAAGAAACTGGAACGCACTTTGCTTTGCAACAGATACGCAGGCTGCAACGGCGCAGCCACTAAGGTGCAGAAATGAAGATTTACCTCCTGATCCTGCTGATTGGCGCCCTTTTCGCTGCCATTCACTTCACCCAGGCCCCTGAAACCGAACCAAAATCAGTAACTCAATAAGCAGGCTGCCTGCCTGCTGAGCATTCAGCGATCTGGTTTCACCGGTCCTTTTGAACCTTCGCCAGCGGCAGAACGGCTTTCCCGCCGAGGATCGCCCGAGCCTCCGAACCGGCTTCACCGTCCGTATCCAGCAAGACCAGACCAGGATGCAGCGCCATCGGCGCGCGCCCGCCTTTCACGGCATTCACCAGCAAGCGGATCGCCGGCGCACCCGGCGTGGAATGGACCGGCAAGATCTCGATACTGCCGAAACCCCGCGCCAGCGCGGTCAGTACTTCGGCGAGCCCGTCCGCCCGCCAGATCAGCGTCAGCACGCCGCCGGATTTCAGCACGCGCCGCGCCGCATGGGTCCATGTCTCCAGCGTATCGGCCGCCGCCACATGCGCGGATTGCCGCGCGGCGTCCGGCGATGCCCGATGCCTGGCGGCATCGTTGAACGGCGGATTCATCAAGACAACATCGGCCGTGTCGGGACCGAGCCCGGACGCGGCAAAAGCATCCGCGCTCGCGGTGACATCAAGCGCCATCACGTTTGCCTTGATGCCGTTGGCCTCGGCATTGATGCGCGCCAGCGCGGCAAGCGCTTCATCGATTTCGGCAAGCACCAGATCGAGCCCGGCGACGCGGCGCGCGAGCGCGAGTCCGGCCGTCCCAACGCCCGCGCCGAACTCCACCACGCGATCACCCGGCTGCGCCGGCGTCGCCGCGGCGAGCAGGACTGCATCGTGACCCGCGCGGTGGCCGCGCCTCGGCTGGCGCAGCCGCAGTTGACCGCCGAGAAACATATCCTCGGTCACATCCGGAATTTCAGTCCGGGCGGGGTCAGTCATTGTCCCGCAGCTCATGGGCCAGACCCGCGTCAGTGAGCAGGCGCCGCGCGGCCACGGCGTCGTCCTCATGGACCAGAATGCGGCGGGGCAACACCCCCAGCGATCCGTCCATAATGCTCATGTTACTGTCGAGCACGAGGTGGTGGATATTGGCGCCGTCCAGCAGCGCGCCCACCGCGGACACCAGCACCGCATCATTGGTCCGCACCAATTCCTTCAAGGCAGCCGCCTCCGCCGTTTGTTGCTCTTGCCGCGTCGCACGGCAGTTTCTATTGTGCCCTTACATTCATCCGGAGACCGGACGTGGCGGTTATTGTACCCTTTGAGAGCCACTCGACGCCATCGATAGATCGGCTGGTTGAGCTTGTTGCGCCCGATATGGAGCGCGTCAACAGCACGATCCTGTCGCGCACCGGCTCGGAAGTCACGATGATCCCGGAGGTCGCCAACCACCTGATCTCGTCGGGCGGCAAGCGCCTGCGGCCGATGCTGACGCTGGCGATGGCCAACCTCACCGGCTACACCGGCGAGGGTCATATCAAGCTCGCCGCCGCCGTGGAATTCATGCACACCGCGACGCTGCTCCATGATGACGTGGTGGACGAAAGCGAATTGCGGCGCGGCAAGCTCTCGGCGCGGATGCTGTGGGGCAACGAGGCCAGCGTGCTGGTCGGCGACTTCCTGCTCGGCCAGGCGTTCCGCATGATGGTCGAGGTCGGTTCGCTGCGCGCGCTCGACATTCTCTCTTCCGCCGCCGCCACCATCGCCGAAGGCGAAGTGATGCAGCTCGCGGCAGCCAAGAACACCGCGACCACCGAGGACGAATATCTCGCCGTGATCCGCGGCAAGACCGCGGAACTTTTCGCGGCCGCCTGCGAGGTTGGCCCCGTGATCGCGGGCCGGCCGAAGGCGGAACAGACCGCATGCCGTTCGGTCGGCATGAATCTCGGCATCGCATTCCAGCTGGTCGATGACGTGCTGGACTACGGCGGCAAGGCCGCCAAGCTCGGCAAGAACGTCGGCGACGATTTCCGCGAAGGCAAGATCACGCTGCCGGTGGTGCTGGCGTTCCGCCGCGGCAACGATGTCGAGCGCGCATTCTGGATCCGCACGCTGGAAAAGGGCGAGATCGCGGACGGCGATCTCGATCATGCCATCGGTCTCATGACCAAGCATCGCGCGCTCGAGGACACCATGAGCCGCGCACAACATTACGGCGCGATGGCAGTCGATGCGCTGGCGCTGTTTCCGCCGTCACCGATGAAGACCGCGCTCGAGCAGGTTGTCGCGTTCTGCCTGGCAAGGTCGCACTAGGTCTTCACGCTCAAGCACTGCGTCTTCTTCGCCGTCATCCTGAGGTGCGAGCACTTGCGAGCCTCGAAGGACGACGGCGCATTCGCGCTTCTCAACCGTCATCCTTCGAGGCTCGCCGCAAGAGCGGCGCGCACCTCAGGATGACGGTTTCAGCTCAGCACGCCGGCGTGGACCCACCAGCCGGGATGAGCCTGTGAAATGGCCTTCGCGGCCTGACCGGCGTCGCCGATGGTCTTGTAAATCGCAAAGCACGTCGCGCCGGAACCCGACATCCGCGCCAACTCCACGCCTTCCGTCGCACGCAATGCCGACAGCACCTCGCCGATGATCGGCTCAACCTTCAACGCGGGTTTTTCAAGATCGTTGGTGCCATGTCCAATGGCCTCGATCCATGCATCGAATGACGCACCCTTGGCCGGCCAGCCCGGCGACAGCATCACGTCGCCCGCGCCGGCGTGAAATTCGCCCTTGCGCAGACCGAGCGCTGCGAACACATCCTTGGTGGCGACACCGACACGCGGGTTGACCATCACGCACGGCAGCGCCGGAATATCGAGCATCGACAAATTTTCGCCGACGCCGGTCATGGTGCAGGCGCGCGAGGCGAGGCAGACCGGAATGTCCGCGCCGGTTTCACGCGCGACATCGACAATGCGCTGATCGTCGATCGCGAGATTGTTGGCCCGCGCCAGCAGCCGCAACGCCGCCGCGGCATCCGCTGAACCGCCACCAATGCCGGCCGCGACCGGCAGATGCTTGTCCAGCGTGAAGTGCCCGAACGTGAGACCCGGAATGCGCTCGCCGAGCAACCGCGCCGCGCGGATCACCAGATTGTCTGACATTTCGCCGCAGTCCTGCGCGCCGGGACCGCCGGTCGCGAGGCCAAGTTCAGGACCGGGCGTCAGCGTCAGTGTGTCCGCGCAGTCGGCGAACACCACGAGACTCTCGATATCATGATAGCCGTCGGCGCGGCGGCCTAGAACGCGCAAGGTGAGATTGACCTTGGCGCGCGCGGTTTCGGTCAGCATTGCCATTCCAGCCAGCGTTGCGCTGTCTGCGCATCCGCGCATCCATGCGATAGGCCATGCTTATCAAGGAAGATCGATTGCCGGGTCAAGTCCGGCAATCGAGGGACGCATAAAGAGCCGCAGGAACAGGCGATCAGCCGCCCCGGCCGTCTTCCTTCTTCTTCTCGGCGGCCGCCGCGTTGGACGTGTCCTCGGGCAGGCCGTCACGCAGCTTGGCCTCGATCTTCGGAAGCTCTTCCGCCTCAGGCTTCAGGTCGCGCGCATGCGCCCACTGGAATTTAGCCTCCAGCGTCCGTCCGACGCGCCAGTAGGCATCGCCCAGATGATCGTTGATGGTGGGGTCTTCCGGCTTGAGGTCGATCGCGCGTTCGAGATGCTTCACGGCGTTCTCGTAATCGGAGATGCGGTAATAGGCCCAGCCCAGAGAATCCACGATGTAGCCATCGTCCGGCCGCTGATCGACGGCGCGGCGGATCATCTTCATGGCCTCATCGAGATTGATGCCCTGGTCGATCCAGGAGTAGCCGAGATAGTTCAGGACATGCGGCTGCTCGGACTGCATCTCGAGCGCCTTCTTCAAATCGATTTCGGCCTTCGCCCACTGCTTCGAGCGCTCAAAGCAGATGCCGCGGAAGTAATAAAGCACCCAGTTCTGCTTCTCGGCGCCGGCCTGCGCCTCGATGCCCTTGCCGTAGGTCTCGCCGCAATCCGCGAACTTCTTGCGCGCGCGCTCGATGTTGCCGAGCGCCATGATCGCCTCGAGATCCTTCGGATCGTCGGCAACCACGTCGTTCAGAATCTTGATGCCCTCGTCGGTGCGATCGACGGCGTCGAGATCGGTCGCGAGCTGGATCTGCGCATTGCGCTTGAGCGGCGAATTCGCAGGCACGCGCTCATAGATCTTGATCGCCATCTGCGGCTTCTTCACCGACTCATAAAGGTCCGCCAGCGACAGCAGCGCGAGGGAATGGTTCGGGTTGAGGTAGAGCGCGAGCTGAAGATAGACCAGCGCGAGATCCTCACCGCCCCGCCGCGTCAGCGAAGCGCCGATGCCGTACAGCGCCTCGGCCGCTCCCTGCTGCGGATTTTCCGCCAGCGGCGGAAGCTTCTTGCCGGCCTTGGTTTCGCGAATGCCTTCCACCACCAGCGGATGACGCGCAAGTTTCTTGTCGAAACCCTGATAGATGGCGGTGGCCGCCGCCGGGCCCTTGTTACGCGACAGCCAGCGCGCATAGGCGTCCGACACCCGCAGCGCCGAGTCGTCGAGCTTGTAGGCGCGCTCGAAGCGGACGCCGGCTTCCTTCTGCTTGTTAGCCAGTTCCAGGATCATGCCCGAATGCAGGTCCTTGAAGATCGGATACCACTCCGGTCCCGCCAGCTTGTCGATGGCGCTGATCGCGGTCTGCGTATTGCCAGCGCCGTAACTCGCCCAGCCCGACAGCAGCGTGGCAACCAGATCGGTGATCGGCCCGCGGACTGACTGATTGATATTCTGCTGCGCGGCGCCGTATTGCTTCTGCTTCAGCGAGCGCACGCCCGCCACCAGCCGCGCGACACGATTGTTCTTGTCGATGGTGAGAATGCGGTCGGCAAGCTTCACGGCTTCGTCGATGTCGCCATCGGCAAGCGAGGCGATGAAGGCGCGGTCGAGCAGTTCGTTGTTCTTCGGATCCGAACGCAGCGCCGCGCGATAGAACGCAGCCGCCGCGGTCGCGTCGCGATCGACGCTGGCATGGCGCGCGGCGAGATAGCTGCCGGAGACCGTGAGACCGATCAGATCGCGCGCGCTCGGGTACGGCGCCTGCTTGGCGTCTTCGCTGGCGCTGGTGCGGGTCTGGGCCGCAAGCGGGCCGGCGGACGCAAGAACCGATGCGATCGCGAGAGTGGCGACGGCCACGCGGCTGAAACGACGTTGGAGGATCACGCTCGCCGGCTCCATGGATTGAAAGGGGTGCGGCCGGTCAGGCCAGCAGCACCGGGACAATGGCTTGTTTGGCCCGTATCCGCAAGGATTCGAGCGGCCGAGGAGCCTGTCTTCTATGGCGCAATCGTGGCGATCCGCCGTTCTCGCGCAATCGTGCTTACATTGACTGATAATTAGGCCCGCCGCCGCCTTCCGGCGGAACCCACGTAATGTTGCCGTTGGGGTCCTTCACGTCGCAGGTTTTGCAATGGACGCAGTTCTGCGCGTTGATCTGGAACCGCAAATCCGCGCCCTCGCCAACCCACTCATAAACGCCAGCCGGGCAATAGCGGTTCGAGGGACCCGCGAACACATCATGCTCGGAGGTCTTTTGCAGGTTCATATCCGCGACCTTGAGGTGGATCGGCTGATCCTCCTCGTGGTTGGTGTTGGAGAGGAATACCGACGACAGTCTGTCGAAGGTCAGCTTGCCGTCGGGCTTCGGTCCTGGAATCGGCTGATGCGCCTTGGCGGGATCGAGCGTCTTGCGATCGGGCTTGGCATGCGACAGCGTCCCGAACAGCGAGAAGCCGAACAGCGTGTTGGTCCACATGTCGAGACCGCCGAGGCCGACGCCGATGATTGTGCCGAACTTCGACCACAGCGGCTTGACGTTGCGGACCTTGCGCAGATCCTCGCCCACGGCGGAATCGCGCCAGGTATCTTCGTACTCGGCCAACTCGTCGTTGGCGCGGCCTTCCGCCAGCGCGGCGGCGACATGCTCGGCGGCCTGCATGCCGGTACCCATCGCGTTGTGGACGCCCTTGATGCGCGGCACGTTGACGAAGCCGGCCGCGCAGCCGATCAGCGCGCCGCCCTTGAATGTCAGGCGCGGCACCGACTGGTAGCCGCCTTCGGTGATCGCGCGCGCGCCATAGGCGATGCGCTTGGCGCCCTCGAAGACCGGGCTGATCTTCGGATGCGTCTTGAAGCGCTGGAATTCCTCGAACGGCGACAAATACGGATCGTCGTAGTTCAGATGCACCACGAAACCGACGGCGACGAGGTTCTCGTTGTAGTGATAGAGGAACGATCCGCCGCCGGTGGACATGTTGAGCGGCCAGCCGAACGAGTGCTGGATCAGCCCCTTCTTGTGCCTGGCCGGATCGATCTGCCAGACCTCCTTGAGTCCGATGCCGAACTTGGACGGCTCCCTGCCCTTGTCGAGTTCGAACTTCGCGATCAATTGCTTGGTGAGCGAGCCGCGCGCGCCTTCGGCGAACAATGTGTACTTGCCGAGCAGCTCCATGCCGCGCGTGAAGCTGTCTTTCGGCTTGCCGTCACGGCCGACACCCATGTCGCCGGTAGCGATGCCGCGTACCTCGCCGTTCTCGCCATAAAGGACTTCAACGGCTGCGAAGCCCGGATAGATTTCGACACCGAGCGCTTCGGCGCGCGGGCCAAGCCAGCGGCAGACGTCGCCGAGCGAGCCGATATAGCAATGATGGTTGTCCATCAGCGGCGGCATCATGAAGTTCGGCAGCCGGATCGCGGCGCTCGATGTCATCCAGAAGAACTGATCGTCCTTCACCTGGGTCTTGAGCGGGCAGTCAGCGTCCTCGCGCCAGTCCGGGACCAGCTTGTCGAGCGACACCGGATCGATCACCGCGCCCGACAGAATATGCGCGCCGACCTCGGAGCCTTTTTCGACGACGACGACGCTGAGGTCCGGATTGATCTGCTTCAGCCGGATGGCGGCGCTCAGGCCGGAAGGCCCTGCTCCGACGATCACAACGTCGAACTCCATGGAATCGCGCGGCGGAAGCTCTTCGGTGCTCATGATGTCATCTCAAAATTGGGTGGTTCAGAATGCTTCTAATCATCGTTCTTCCCGATTTTTGGCGCAAGAACAACCCCGTTTCGCTGCGGCGCAATCCGATCTAGATTGGGTCGCGTGACCGCCCCCGAACAAATGCCCACCGCGCGCGAACTTCTCGCTTTCTACCTGGAAGCAGGGGTGGATTGCGCGTTGTCGGAAACCCCCGTCAATCGTTTGTCCGAGGAGGCGGCGGCCGAGGAAAAGCCGGCGGCCAGGCCCGCGCTGTTCCGCACTGCGAACGCTGCGCCAGCGCCGGTGCCCACGGACACCGTGCCAGCACCCGATGCGGCGATCGCATCGGCACGCGAGATCGCACCCAGGGCGGCATCGCTGCAAGAGCTGCGCGCGCTGCTCGAACGATTCGACGGCTGCGCGCTGAAATCCACCGCGACGCGGCTGGTGTTCGCCGATGGCAACCCCGAAGCGAGGATCATGTTCGTCGGCGAAGCGCCGGGACGCGACGAGGATCTCGAAGGGCTTCCGTTCGTCGGACGCTCCGGCAAGCTGCTCGACCTGATGATGGCGGCAATCGGCCTCGACCGCAGCACGGCCTACATCGCCAACATCATCCCGTGGCGTCCGCCCGGCAACCGCGATCCGTCGCCGCAGGAAACCCAGATCTGCCTTCCGTTCATCCGGCGGCAGATCGAACTGGTCGATCCCGATGTGCTGGTCTGTCTCGGCAAACCGTCGTCGCAGGCGGTGCTGGACCTCAAGGACGGCATCATGAAGACGCGCGGCAAGTGGTTCGACTACGACACCGGCACGCGCAAGATCAAGGCGATGGCGACATTCCACCCCGCCTATCTGCTGCGGCAGCCGATCTACAAGCGGCTGACCTGGCAGGATCTGCGTGCCGTGCAGAAGGCGCTTCAAGGCTGAGGCCGCGGCAGATCGCAAGAATGACAAAGCCTCCATGCATCTGCGCGTGTAGCGCGCGCGCGCCGTTCAGGCCATAAGCCGCCGGTGCTGCGCACGGAGCAGCTATGCGGGACGCTTATCATGAATATGCACGTTGCAGACGGAGCGATCGACGACACAGTGGCGCGGGCGAATGTGCGGCGGCTCGCGGCCGCGCAGGCACTGACCGGCGCGAATGCCGCCGTGGTGTTTGCGACCGGCTCGATCGTCGGCGCGCAGCTCGCGCCCAGCATATCGTTCGCGACATTGCCGCTGTCGATTTACATGCTCGGCCTCGCAGCCGGCACGCTGCCCACCGGCATGATTTCGCAGGCCTACGGCCGGCGCGCAGCGTTCATCGCGGGCACCGGCTGCGGCGCGCTCTGCGGCGTTCTCGCCGCCGTCGCCATCCTGCAAGGCTCGTTCTCCCTGTTTTGTTTCGCGACATTCCTCGGCGGCGTCTATGGCGCGGTGTCGCAATCCTATCGCTTCGCCGCGACCGACAGCGCGAGCGTCGCCTATCGGCCGAAGGCCATCTCGTGGGTGATGGCGGGCGGCGTGTTCGCGGGCGTGCTCGGTCCGCAGCTTGTGCAGTGGACCATGGATCTGTGGCCGCCATATCTGTTTGCCGTGAGCTTCCTGGTTCAGGCGGTCGTTGCGCTGATCGCGATGGCGGTACTTGCCGGCGTCAATGCACCAAAGCCTGTCGCTGCCCAAATGACCGGAGGGCGGCCGCTCACTGAGATCATCAGGCAACCGCGGTTCATCGCCGCCGTGATTTGCGGGGCAGTCTCCTATACGGGAATGAACTTCCTGATGACGTCTGCCCCGCTGGCGATGAAATTCTGCGGATTGACGCTGAGCGATTCCAACTTCGGCATCCAGTGGCACATCGTCGCGATGTTCGGGCCGAGTTTCTTCACCGGACACCTGATCGCGCGCTTCGGCGCGGCGAAGGTCGCCGCCGTCGGCCTCGTGATGGAAGCCATCGCCGCCGTGATCGGGCTGTCGGGGATCACCGCCATGCATTTCTGGGCGGGACTGTTCGTGGTCGGCGTCGGCTGGAATTTCTCGTTCGTCGGCGCATCGGCGCTGATCGTGGAGACGCATCGCGCGCAGGAAGGCAAGAAGGTTCAGGCCTTCAACGACTTCATCGTGTTTGGCCTGGTGGCGATCGGCTCGTTCTCCTCGGGCCAGTTGCTCGCCAGCTACGGCTGGTCGATGGTCAACATCGTCGTGTTTCCGGCGGTGGCGATTGCGCTGGCAGGCCTTGCCATCGCCGCGCTGACGCAGCGGCGGGCCGCTGTGTGAGCTAGCCGACCGCGAACTTCACGACGAACACCAGCGCAAGCAGCATCACCGCCGGCTTGGCGTCCGAAAAACGTCCGGCCAGAATCTTCACCACCGCATAGGTGATGAAGCCAAGCCCGATGCCGGTCGCGATCGAATAGGTCAGCGGCATCGCAATCGCCGTGACCACGGCGGGCGCGTATTCCGTCACATCGTCCCAGGCCATGTCGGCAAGACCGCGCGTCATCACGCAGGCAACATAGAGTAACGCCGCAGCCGACGCATAGGCCGGCACCATGCCGGCCAGCGGCGCGAAGAACAGCGCCATCAGGAAGAACAGCGCGACGAATACCGCCGTCAGCCCGGTGCGCCCGCCCGCCGCGACCCCAGATGCGCTTTCTATATAGCTCGTGGTGGTTGAGGTGCCGATCAATGCGCCGAACATCGCGGCGAAGCTGTCGGCCATCAGCGCCTGCTTCATGCGCGGCAGGTTGCCGTCCTTGTCGAGAAGACCAGCCCGATGCGTGACGCCGATCAGCGTTCCGGCGTTATCGAACACATCGATGAAGAGAAAGCTGAACACCACGATCAGGAATGTCAGTTCGGTGGCGCGCGAGAAATCGAGCTGGAACAATGTCGGCGACAGCGACGGCGGCAGCGACACCACGCCGTTGAAGCTGGTCAGCCCCAGCGGCAGCCCGAGCAGCGAGACCGCGAGAATGCCGAGCAGCGTCCCGCTGGCGATATTACGCGCGTTCATCGCCACGATCAGCGCGAAACCCAGCAGGCACAGCACCGGCGCGGGATGGGCAATGCCGAGCGGTCCCGCGGTGACAAGCGTCGCCGGGCTGGCGACCACGATCTTGGCTTGCTCAAGCGCGATGATCGCGAGAAATAATCCGACGCCAGCGGAGATCGCAAACTTCAGGTTTCGCGGAATGGCGTCGATGACATATTCCCGCAGCCGGAAAAACGTCAGTGCGAAGAAGATCACGCCCGAACAGAACACCGCGGCCAGCGCCTGCTGCCACGTGTACTTGTAGCCAAGCACCACGGTGAAGGCGAAGAACGCGTTGAGCCCCATGCCGGGCGCCAGTGCGATCGGATAGTTCGCCAGAAACGCCATCGCCAGCGTCGAGACCGCCGCCGCCAGACAGGTCGCGACGAACACCGCGCCCTTGTCCATGCCCGCATTGGCAAGGATCGCGGGATTGACGAACACGATGTAGACCATGGTCAGGAATGTGGTGAACCCCGCGACGAATTCGGTGCGGACATTCGTGCCGTTTTGCGTGAGACCGAACCGGCGGTCGAGGAACGTCGTCGCAGTCTTTTCCGGCGGCTCGCTCATCTCACCTCACAGCTATCGGGGCCGCGGCCGCACAATGGCCCAGCCGATCCGCAGCAGCGGCTGGCGGCCCTTGACCGTGCGCTCGAACGCGCGCGGCACTTCCGGCACGAGACCGGGAAATCGTTTCATAATGTCATCGGGCGGCGTGCCCGCGGTATCGGCGGCGCGCCAGACCACCACGCCGCCGCTCTCGTTGAAGCGCTCCGGCGTCATCCACGGCGTCTGCTGCGGGGTCGCATCGAACATCCCATGCGGGCGCGCGGCGGCTGCGAAACCGATCAGCGTGGCGATGTGCGGATCGCCCGCGACCGCCGCAAGCGGGCGGCCTGTGCGCCGCTCAAAGCTCTCGCCGAAGAAACGTCCGATCTCGCCCGCCGGCAGCGAGGTCTTGACATCGGCGCTTCCGATCCATGGCTGGATAAAGGTGATGCCGAGGATCGTGGCGACGGGCGCCGCCATGATGACCAGCCAGACCGAGCGCAAGAGCTGTTGCCGCCGCAGCGCGATGAGATCGCCTGCGGCGACGACAATGGCGAGGCCGGACAGCAGCAGCGCAATGCCGTCGCCGCCAATGATCTGATCCATGCCCAACAGGGCCGCGATGAAACTGAGCGCAACGGGCGGGACCAGCGCGAACACATAAACATACAGCCGCGCGAAGGGATCGAGCGGCGGGCGGAAGATCAGCGGCGGATCGTCCGCTTTGCGATCGAGGTAACGCGAATTGACGATCAGCAGCAGCGCCATGCCCGAGAGCGCGAACAGCAGCCCGGCCAGAAGTCCGCCCCATCCGAGCAGCCGGTCCTGCAATTGCGCCGCCGCCGGCAACGATGGCAGCGTCATGGCGTCCGCGCGCAGCAGCCACACCAGATACGGCAGCACCACCACGAACACCACGACGGCCGCGTAAAGCGGATCGGTCGAGACCAATGCGCGCCTGCCCTTCTGCGTCGCCAGCACGAAGACCGCCAGCATGACCAGCAGCGGCAGTGCCGCCGACGTGGTCAGGATCAGGAGGCCGATCTCGACCGGCAGCATGAACCAGGCCCTGCGCCGCCCCTGCCCGATGATCTGCCAGGTATGAAGCAGCGTCAGCGCCCAGAGCGGCCGCGCCAGCATCAGCGGGCCGAACTCGGCGCCGGGAAAGGCGAAGGCGGTGATGGTCGCCGTCAGCAACACGGCAAGGACCGCCTGCTGCGCGCCGACGATGGCGCGGCCGAGTGCGAACAGCGCCCAGAACGTCACGATGAAGCAAAGCTGCGACAGCAGATAGACGCCGAAGATGTGATTGCCGGACAGACGGAATGCGACATCAGCGAGCCAGAACGCCGCCGGCGGGCCGAGATGGGTGCCGACCTGGTATTCGCGGCCAAAGGCCAGCACCGTCGCCACCTCGCCCGGCGGGCTTCCATACAGCAGCCACGGCAGGAACAGCCACAGCGCCGCCTGCGCCAGCACCACAAGCCAGAAGATCAGGCGCGGCCGGGCGCGGACCAGTTCAACGATCAGGGATGTGAAACGCATGAAACGCCTGCGAGGGACCCGCCACTTGATAAAGCGCACGAGGCGATCAGGCAACCGAACCGCTCAGACCGCCGCGATGGCCTCGTCGGACGATATGACCATCTCGATCTGGGCCGGCGCCGGGGTGTCGTCCTCCCCGAAGTGCTTGCGGCGCGACGCCGCGACAGGCGCGAAAAAGCGGCGGTGATGGACGGTCGGCCCGAGCCGGTCGAGCGCTTCGAGGTGGGCCGGAACACCATACCCCATGTGCTGCTCGAAGCCGTAGCCGGGGTGATCCTGCGCCAGCCGGCACATCAGACGGTCGCGCGAGACCTTGGCCACGATCGAAGCCGCCGCGATCGACATCACAATGCCGTCGCCGCCGATCACCGCGTCGCAGTCGCAGGATACAGCCAGCCTGTCGCGGCCATCGACAAAGACATGTTTCGGCGTATCAGGCAGCGCACGCACCGCCCGCGCCAGCGCCCACAGAGACGCACGCAGGATATTGTCGCGATCGATCCGCGACGGCGGCGCAATCGCGACCGAAACCAGCGCGGTCGCGCAGATCTCCTCGAACAGTTCCTCGCGGCGCTCCCGCGTCAGGCGCTTGGAATCGTCGATGCCTTTCGGGATTCGCTTCGGGTCGAGAATCACGGCGGCGGCCACCACCGGACCGGCCAGCGGTCCACGCCCGGCCTCGTCGCAACCGGCGACCGGCCAGACGCCGCGCTTGATCAGCACGCGCTCACGGCGAAAGCTCGGCTTCGTGACGGCGATCACGCCGCTTCGTCTGGCTTTTTTCGCAGCAACTGGAACCGCTGAGGGCTTCGCTCGACTCATGCGGCTATGCTTGCGTTCTTAAAGTTGAACGCGCAACCGCTAATCCCCACTATTATTCCGGAAGATGGACACGCCTGTCATCCCCGGCCTCAATTCCGGGGGCAATGACAACTTCCCAAGGATGGCCGTCGGGATCGGAGAAATATCCTGAATATCCGCCATAATCGGTGCGATGCGCGGGCTTTTGCAGGCGCGCGCCCTGAGCGACAGCGAACTTCAGCACATCATCGACTTCGTTCTCGCTGCGGCAGTTCCACGCCAGAGTGATTCCGCGAAAGCCCGCGGGCTGCGGCTGCGCCGGGAGACCAGCATCCAGCGCCAGCTTGTCCCATGAATACAGCGCCAGAACCGTCGCGCCGGTGTCGAAAAACGCGACCTCCTCACCAGTCGCGCGGAGCTTTCGCTCAAAGCCTAGAGATTCGTAAAACGCGATGCTCCGGCGCATGTCGCTGACGCCAAGCGTCACGACGGTGAATCGCGCAACCGGTTTGAGGAGACTCATTAGACAACGCCCCTTGCAGTCAGAACAGATCCAGTTGCTCGTTTGCCGGCTTGGGCCGCGCGAAGTGGGCTGTCGTCAGCTTGGAGCGCCGCTTGTTGAGGCCGAGCTTCTCGCAGGCGATCTCGAACCGCCGCCCGATCATCCAGGCCATCGGCCCGGTGCCCTTCATGCGAGTACCCCACTGCGAATCGTAGTCGCGGCCGTCGCGCATATCGCGGATCAGGGTGAAGACGTGGCGGTATCTGTCCGGATAATTCGCCATCAGCCACTCGCGGAACAGGTCGCGCACTTCGAGCGGCAGCCGCAGCAGCACGTAGCTCGCTTCCTTGACGCCGGCATGGGCGGCGGCATCCAGAATGCGCTCGATCTCGGAATCGTTCAGCGCAGGAATCACGGGCGCGACCATCACCGTTGTCGGAATGCCGGCCTCGGCCAGATGGCGCAGCGCCTCCAGCCGCTTCGGCGGCGTCGCCGCGCGCGGCTCCATGGTGCGCGCGAGTTTCGGGTCCAGCGTTGTCACCGAAATCGCGACCTTGGCAAGATTCCGCTTCGCCATTCGCGCCAGAATGTCGATGTCGCGGGTCACCAGCGCGGATTTCGTGACAATGCCGACCGGATGCCCGGTGCGCTCCAGCACCTCGAGAATGCCGCGCATGATTTTGTGTTCGCGCTCGATCGGCTGATACGGATCGGTGTTGGTGCCGATCGCGATCATGCGCGGCTCATATCCCGGCGCGGCCAGTTCCTTTTCGAGCAGGTCCGGCGCATCGGGCTTGGCGAACAGCCTGGATTCGAAATCGAGGCCCGGCGACAAACCGAGATAGGCGTGGGTCGGACGCGCGAAGCAATAGACGCAACCGTGCTCGCAGCCCCGGTACGGATTGATCGAGCGGTCGAAGCCGATATCCGGCGAGTCGTTGCGGGTGATGACCTTGCGGGCGGTATCGAGCGCGACGGTGGTCTTGAAGGGAGGCAGGTCTTCGAGGCTTTGCCAGCCGTCGTCGAAGGTGACGCGCGCCTCGGCCTCATAGCGCCCGCTGGCATTGGATTGCGCGCCGCGGCCCCTGCGCCGCTGGCGATCAATCGCCACTTCAATCTCGGCAAAGGGAGAAGGACCACCCGCCGGATCAGAGGGGGGCGTCACCGGCGGGTGCTTGAGGGCATGGGATGCATGGCTCATGGGAAGAACATAGCATCGCATGAGAACAAAACAAGAACTTGAATGACCCCGCCCCACAGATTTTCTTTGGGGGTATCCCACCTCGGCGGAGCATCTGCGAGAAGGCAGTTCCCGGATCGTGGCGTTAATGAATGCCGCAAAAAGCTGCACCGGACGGGCTGTTCTGAGTGTGACAAGATGATAACGATGCCCGCATCTGTCGTCTGGCGCTCACGTATTTCAGCAAGTCATGATCAGCGTTGTCATTCCAACCGAAGGCGTCGAGCAACCTGTTGTTGCCACCCTCGCGGCCCTCGTGCCGGGCGCCGCCGCCGGCATCATCCGGGACGTGGTGCTGGTTGATCGTTCGCAGACCGGCACGATCGAACGGGTGGCCGATGTCGCCGGGTGCAATTTCCTGAAGTTCGAAGGCTCGCGCGCCGCGGCGCTCGCGGCAGGCGCTGAGCAAAGCCGGTCTCCCTGGCTGCTGTTCCTGCTTCCGGGCGCGGTGCTGGATTCCGGCTGGATCGACGAAACCTCGCAGTTCATCCAGAACGTGTCCCTGAGCGGCCGCCAGCGGGCCGGCATCTTCCGCTATGCGCGCCCGCCCTATGAGGACGCCACGGTGCGCGACGGGATGAAATCGCTCGCGCGCTTCATCTCCGGCCCGTCCACCGATCAGGGCCTGCTGATTTCCCGCGACCATTATGAGCGGGTCGGTGGCTATGCCCCCGCCGCGCGCCGGGCCGAAGCCAAACTGATCGCCAAGCTCGGACGCGCCGGCCGCGCCGTGCTGCGGACCCGGATCTTCGTGGCGGCCTGAGAATAGTTGACCCTGTCAACAATAATACTTGACTGCGTCAACAAAACTCCCAAGATGCCCGTCTGACATCAGACGAGGCGTCGTTCGCCGATGGGCGCATCTTCCAAAGACGACAAGGATATTCGGATCGACGCGGTCCGGCGGTTCAACCGCTTCTACACCCGCAAGATCGGCGTGCTCGAGCAGCACCTGCTCGAAAGTCCGTTCACGCTGACCGAAGCCCGCGTGCTGTTCGAACTGGCGCACCGCGGCGGCGCTCTCGCCAAGGAGATCGGCGCCGAACTCGGCCTCGACCCCGGCTATCTCAGCCGCATCGTTCAGGCTTTTACAGAACAGGGGCTGATGACGCGCAAGCCGGTGCCCTCGGACCGCCGGCAATTTGAACTCGCGCTCACGGCCAAGGGCAAACAGGCCTTCAGCCGCCTCGAGCGCGCCTCGCAGCAGGAAGTCGGCAAGATGATCGAACAGTTGCCCGGCGACGGCGGGCAGCGTCTTGTGGCCGCGATGACGACGATCGAGCGGCTGCTGGATGATGCCGCCGGGCGTCCGGAAGTGACGCTTCGCACTCACCGGCCCGGCGACATGGGATGGGTCGTGCAGCAGCACGGCATGCTTTATGCCCGCGAATACGGCTGGGACATCTCGTTCGAGGGGCTGTGCGCCGAGATCGCCGCGCAGTTCCTGAAGGACTTCGATCCGGCACGCGAGCGCTGCTGGATCGCGGAGATCGACGGCCGGCGGGTCGGCTCGGTGTTTCTGGTGAAGCACTCCGACGACACTGCGAAAATTCGTCTGCTGCTGATCGACCCGGCGGGCCGCGGTCTCGGAATCGGCAAACGGCTGGTCGATGAGTGCATCACCTTCGCGCGGAGCCGCGGCTACCGCAAGATCACGCTGTGGACCCAGAGCATGCTGCTCGCCGCGCGCGGGATCTACCAGAACGCGGGCTTCAAGCATGTCGCGACCGAACCGCACCACAGTTTCGGGCACGACCTGATCGGCGAGACGTGGGAGCGTGACCTGTGATGTCCTCGCGTCGCGAACCAGCGCGGCGCGCCACGCCGGACCTCATCGCGTTTCACAGGATCAACGCGAAGCGGCTTCGCCATGAAGCACGCCGCGATGTGGCGCGCGCGGTCTTGGCGTGGCTGGCAAAAATTCTCGGCCGGCGCTGACGCGCGGACTATTTAGCTTTGCCGCGCTTCAGGTGTTCGTCCAGCCGCGGCATGATCTCCACGAAGTTGCAAGGCCGGGTGCGGTAATCGAGCTGATGCGCGAGAATGCCGTCCCAGCCATCCCTGCATGCGCCCGGCGAGCCCGGCAGGCAGAAGATGAATGTTGTACCCGCGACTCCCGCAGTGGCGCGGCTTTGAATCGTCGACGTGCCGATCTTGGCGTAGCTCATCATGTGGAACGCGATCGAGAAACCATCCATCCGTTTCTCGAACAGCGGCTCGACCGCTTCCGGCGTCACGTCGCGGCCGGTGAAGCCGGTGCCGCCCGTGGTGATGACCACATCGACGCCGGGATCGGCGATCCACGCTTTCAGCTTCGCGCGGATCTCCTCGACGTCATCGATCACGATATCGCGCGCGGCGAGACGATGACCCGCCGCGATCAGCCGATCCGCCAGCGTGGTGCCGGACTTGTCGTCGGCGAGCGAGCGCGTATCGGACACCGTCAGCACCGCGACATTGAGCGGGATGAACGCTTTTGATTCATCAATAGAAGACATTGCGTGCGTTTTCCTTGCCGTCACCCTGAGGTGCCGTAGCGCAGCGAAGGCCTCGAAGGGCGACGGCATTTTTCATTGTCATCCTTCGAGGCTCGCAACAAGGGTTGCTCGCACCTCAGGATGACGCACCGAGTAACTCACCGGCCGCGGCTAAAGCTGCACGCCGGACGCGAACGTATTGCAGGCCTGCACACTGCCCTGCTGATAGCCGGTCATGAACCAGCGCTTGCGCTGCGCAGCCGAGCCGTGAGTGAACGAGTCAGGCACGACGCGGCCCGTCGATTGCCGCTGCAACGTATCGTCGCCGATGGCGGACGCCGTCTGCAACGCCGCATCGATGTCGCCCGCTTCAAGGAAGCCCGGCCGTTTCTTTTCTTCGCGGTTGACCCAGACACCGGACAGGCAATCCGCCTGCAACTCCACCCGCACCTGAATGTTGTTCGCCTCGGCCTTGCTGCTCGCCTGCTCCTGCATCTGCCGCGCCTTCGACAGGATGCCGAGCAGATTCTGGATATGATGGCCGGCCTCATGCGCGATGATGTAGGCGGCGGTGAATTTGCACGCGCTGCCGGAACATCCACGGAACTTGGTTTCGACCTCGCGGAAGAATCCGGTGTCGAGGAAAATCTGTTTGTCGGGCGGACAATAGAATGGGCCCATGGCCGACTGCGCCATGCCACAGCGGCCGCCATTGGTGGCGTTGCGGAACAGGACGATGCGCGGACCGCGATAGGTCTGACCGCTGGCGGAGAAGATTTCGCTCCAGCGGTCGTCGATTTCGCCAAGCACGCCGGCGATCATGCTGCCCATTTCGTCCGTTGGCGCGCCGGCCTTTGGCGGGCTGCCGGTTCTGCGGTCGGTCTGATAGGTCGGTGCCTGCTGTCCGCCGGTGAGGATTTCCGCGCCTCCGATCAGGATGCGCGGATCGATGCCCACCGCCCAGCCGATCAGGCCGAGCACAATGACAGTGCCGATACCCAGACCGCCGCCTCCGCCCATCGGGAATCCGAAGCCGCCACCGCCGCCCCCGCCATAGCCGCTATCGTCGCGGCGATCGTCGATGTTATCGCTGCGGCGAAAATCATCGTAACGCATCGGAAATCTCCTCAACCGGCGGGCGCGTCATGGCGACACGCAACGGAGCCGCAAAGTATCTGTTAACGATTCATACCGCGCCCGGCAAAAATTGCCTAGTGTGGTGGTTCGCAAGTCCGCATTACCTCTACGGCGCACTCTTTGCGGACTTGCGAACCAAAACCACATTAGAATCAAAATTTTCCGGTGTCCGCTTGAATCCGAAGTTCGCTGCGGAAGATGCTGCAAAATAAGGCGAACTTCGGATTCAGGACACCGGTGCGGCGTTTCGATGTGTTTCCACTCCGTCACATGAATGCGGGCTGAATTTCGCAGCGAAACACGCGCTACGCCAGCAATTCCAACTCTTGCCTGCATTGCACATGCGCGTGCGCGTTCACGCGCTTCCGTCACGCGGCGGCTTTCGGATTCGATTTCGGAATCGTCACAAACCTGTTTTCGATTAAGCCGATTTTTACCTTGAGCATTCATGGTGACGACAGTCGGATTTGTTAGTCCCGCGTCGCCGACTGCGTCGCCTGAGTCAGGTTTTGAGTCATGGTAGTGTCGCGTCGCGGGGCGTCTGCAAAGGCGCCCCGCACTCAATTTGAAAATGCTCCGAGTTCGCATATCGTCATCGGCGATTGCGTCGCGGAAATGTCGAAAATGAAAGCCGGATCGGTCGATCTGGTCTTCGCAGACCCGCCGTACAATCTGCAACTGAAGGGCGATCTCAAGCGCCCCGACGAATCCCATGTCGATGCGGTCAACAACGACTGGGACAAGTTCTCATCCTTCGCCGCCTATGACGACTTCACGCGCGCATGGCTGCTCGCCGCGCGCCGCGCCATGAAGCCATCCGCGACGATCTGGGTGATCGGCTCCTATCACAACATTTTCCGCGTCGGCGCGATCATGCAGGATCTGGGCTTCTGGATTCTCAACGACATCGTGTGGCGCAAGACCAACCCAATGCCGAATTTCCGCGGCCGCCGCTTCACCAATGCCCACGAGACGATGATCTGGGCGGCGCGCGACGAGAACGCCAAGGGCTACACCTTCAATTATGAAGCGCTGAAGGCGGCCAACGAGGACGTCCAGGCGCGTTCCGACTGGCTGATCCCGCTCTGCACCGGCGACGAGCGCCTCAAGGGCGGCGACGGCAAGAAGGTTCATCCGACCCAGAAGCCCGAGGGCCTGCTGGCGCGGGTGCTGCTGTCGTCATCGAAGCCTGGCGATCTCGTGATCGATCCGTTCAACGGCACCGGCACCACCGGCGCCGTCGCCAAGCGTCTCGGCCGCAGCTATATCGGCTTCGAGCGCGACCAGACCTACGCGGACGCCGCTGCGAAACGCATCGCCGCCATCGAGCCGCTGCCGGAAGCCACGCTGGCTCCGTTCATGACCGCGCGCGGCGCGCCGCGTGTCGCGTTCTCCGAACTGGTCGAGCGCGGCATGATCCTGCCCGGCACCAGGCTGGTCGATTCCAAGAAGAAGCACGCCGCGCTGGTTCGCGCCGACGGCGCCATCATGCTCGGCGACAAGGTCGGCTCGATCCATCGCATGGGTGCGCTCGCTCAGGGCGCCGAGGCCTGCAACGGCTGGTCGTTCTGGCATGTGGAGACCAAGAAGGGTCTCAAGCTGATCGACGAACTGCGTGCCGAAATCCGCAGCGAGATGGCGGCGGGCTGACCCGCCGCGCTTCGAGCGGCCGATCGCGCTCATTCCGCCTTGCTCGATATCCGCAAACGTCCGGCCAAAGCGCCGTAAATCCTCGATCCGGCTCGGGCAAACCGACCCTGACGGGAGCCGCGCTACGTCCCGCGAATTGCATTGCAATGCGGCATACACAGCTCGCGCGCAAAATTGACTCCTGTCAAATATTGGTAAATTATTACTCTAGTTTTAGAAAAATCGCTTTGACCTGGGCGTTTTGCCCCCTCCTTCTCTCGCATTTTTTTCGCGTGAAAATATCAAACAACAGTTCGTTTCGATTGGAGTATTGCCTATGGCAAAACCATCAGTGACAAACATTCGTCCCCCGACAACACCCCCCAAAACATCTTGGAACCTGGATAATCCGGCCGATCAAAACGATCCGTTTTTTGCAGACGCCTCCACCGATCTGGCTTCGTTCCACAATCTGCTCGCGAAACTGAACCTTGCGGAAACAGGAATCACCCAAAGCGTCCTCGATACCTACGGCTATGTCTTCATGGGCGTGAATGGCGGCATGGACGAGACCGTCATCGGCCGCCAGGGAGATTCAGGCATCATCGTCACCGGCAACGGCAAGGATAATGTCACCGGGGGTGACTACGACGACCTGATCTTTACCGGCAACGGTTCTGATGTCTCGCACGGCGGCAACGGCGACGACATCATGTTCGGCGAGAACGGTCCCGATCAGGTTTTCGGCGATGCCGACAACGATCAGATCTTTGGCGGCAACGGTCCTGACAAGATCATCGGCGGAACTGACCGCGGCGAATTCAGAATCGCTGTTGGCGCCGACGTTCTGACCATCAAGCCGCATCTCGTGGACGGCAACGGCAATGACGATATCTGGCTGACCGACCCGAACGGAACCCATACCGCCGCAGGGACAAGCGACAACACCGTTCGCAAGGAAGGCGACTACATAAAGCTCGATGCGAACGGCCATCCGATCGAATTCACGAGCGGCGGAGACCCGGTTATCCACGCGGTCTTCAGCTTCTCGCCGGAAACATCGGGTGACTACACAATCGGCTTCTACAATGGCAACTCTCCCGACGGGACCGGCGAGCCGGACCCTGATTTTATTCACGCAAACGGTCTCGTCGCAGGCCAAAAGTACTACTATACGTTCACCAATTCCGACGGCGGCGTTGTCAAGATCAACGTGTTCGAAGGCGACGTGCCTCTGCCAGACCCATCCACAGGCAATCCCAATCTTTCAACGACGCCGATTGCCAGCAGTCAGGCTGACCCTATCCCGCCGTTGAGTGCCCTTTTCGACAAAACGCACACCGACGACGGATTTACCTTCGTCGCCGGTGACATTCTCACGGGCGGCAATCCGGACGCGGCGTTGCTTCCCGTTGGATTGAGCGCGACGAATGTCTACGACCAGTCGTTCAAGGTGGGTATCAGCGACGGCGCTCCCGACATATTCATCTATAACAAAGTCGGCGGCGTCTATGACGGCGTCGATGTAATCACCGACTACAACAAGCTCGAGGGCGATGTGCTCGAACTGCATGGAATTGCTGAATCGAGTGTGAGGTATTTCGAGGAAACCGTCGCAGGTCAGAACAACCTCATCGTCGCGTTTGACGACGGCAGCGGCCTCGTCCACGACGCGGCGATCAAGCTGCTCGGCGTCCAGCATTCGTCGGATCTGAGCCTGCTGTTCACCTGACATCGCACTCACAAGGGCGCGTGACACAATCGCACAATCCCGGGCCGGCAGGCCCGGGATTTTTTATGGACTCACGGTACTGTTGCGATTGCCGACCCTGTCGCGGCCGGTCGCCATCGCCGATGCTGTCCCCTTTCAGCCTGCTGCCCGCAACCCGGCTTTCGGAAACGGACCGAGCACCCGCTCGACCAGCGCGGTGTCGCAGTATTCCTTGATCTGCTTGATCGTGCCGTTCTCGACCCGCCAGACCATGCAGTACTCATTGTTGTAACGCTCGCCTGACTTGGTGATGTTGTCACCCCTCGCCTCGACCACGACGGTGTCGCCCTCGGCAATGAAGTTAAAGGCGAGCGTTCGCGGGCGGTCGGTCAGCAGGGTTCGCAAATGACCAAGAAGGCCGTTTGTAATCGCATCCTTCCCCGTGAACGTACCCGACCACGAACACTGGCCGGTCTGGACCCACGTAGCATCGTCCGCGAGATGATCGATGAAGGTCGTTCCGCTGCGGTTGGCGGAGTCGGTGAAGATTTGCTGAATCAGTTTCCTGTTGGCTTCGGCGCTCATGAGTTTTGTCCTCTGCTTGAGTTGATGGATAGATCATGAGCGGTGCATCGGTATTCTTCCAATCGATGCTTCGTATGATATATATTTACTGCATGAATTTGGCTTCGCTCGATCTCAACCTGCTGGTCGCTCTCGACGCGCTGCTGCTCGAGGCCAATGTCGGTCGCGCGGCGATGCGGATCGGGCTGTCGCAGCCCGCCGCCAGTCACGCGCTGCGGCGGCTGCGCGATGTGCTCGGCGATCCGCTGCTGGTGCGCACCGGCGCGCGCATGGAACTGACGCCGCGCGCGCAGGCGCTCCGTGCGCCACTGGCGCAGGCGCTGGATCAGGTGCGCGGCCTGTTCATGCCGGACGAGTTCGACGCCGCGCGCAGCGAGCGGCGCTTCCGCCTGATGATGCCGGACCTCGCCGTCGAGCTATTGATGCCGCCGCTGATGAAGAAGCTGGATGCCGCGGCGCCCGGTGTGCGGATCGACGTGGTGCCGTGGCGCGGCCCTGCGATCTTCACCGCCGAGTTCGCGCGCACCATCGACATGGTGATCAGCATCGGCGATGCCTTCAAGGGATTTCACCGGCAACTGCTTTACACCGACTCCGACGCGCTGGCGGTGAGACACGGACATCCGGCGGGCGCGCGGCTGAAAAACAGGGAGACGTTCTTCAAGGCGCGGCATGCTGCCGTCGTCATTCGCGGGCAGAGCGAGGACCTGATCGACACATGGCTGCGCAGCAAAGGCATGGAGCGGCGGATCGCGCTGGTGGTGCCGAGCTATATCGAAGCGCTGCACGTCGCCGCGCGCACCGATCTCGTCGCCTTCGTGCCGCGCCGCCTGATCGCCGCGCTGTCGAAGCAACTGTCGCTAACGACAGTCACACCGCCGCTCGATCCGGGGATCGACGAACAGTTCATGTTCTATCCGACCCGCGCGCAGATGGACCCCGGCTCGATCTGGCTGCGCAAGCTGATGCTCGGGATCGGGCGGAATCTTGAGCGGCAGATACGCCGCGCTCCATCATGAAAGCTGTTTCTGAAGCTTTCCGTCGATGTAGGCGCTGACGATCGTGTCGTCAGGCGGATAGTTCTCAGGAGCGACCGTCGTGATCTGGGCCTGGATGCATTTCCACGTGCCGTTCTCGAACAGATACGTGTCGGTATATGTTGTCATACCGGTCACATCCACGCCGTCGCGCCGGCGCGTGCATTTGTTGGTGGATCGCACCAGTGCAACATCGCCGATGACAGTAATGAGTTCGTCGCGGGTGTCCCAGTAGACGATCACTTTGGGATCGAAACCCGTCGCCCACTGCTTCAGATAAGTCGCGCGGTCACGGCGCTGGCCGTTAGGCCGGATATCCATGAAATCCGGATGAAGAATGGCGTCATGCGACGCCACGTCGTTGGTGATGAAATTATGGATGAAACGCGCATTCAGCGCGCGCAGTTCGCTCATCGTCTCGGCCGATTGAAGATTGGGTCGATCCAGCATTTTAATCCCCTGAGTTTGTCAAAGCGCCAGTGCGCGCGCCTTTTCGGCAGTTGCATCATCGGCAGGATAGAAACACTCGATTTTCAGTTTTTGCAGCGTCGCGTCGGTCGGCATTGCGAACGTCGTAAATGTGGAAAAGAAAGTGAGGTGAAAATCGCCTTTCTGAAGCTGCATCGTCTTCACCGGAGATGATCCGGCCACATCGCGCGGCAGCCGCCATTCCGCGGGCAGACCGGGATAGGCCATGATCTCCGTAAGCAGCTTGGCTGCAATTCCGCCGCCCTGCGCGACCTCCCGATGAAGAATCTGAATCATCTGACCGGCGAACTCATTCCAGTTCATAATGAACTGCCGCAGGCCTTTCGGATGAAACACGATGTGCATGGCGTTCTCGGCAAATTCCGGCTCCATGTCGTAGGCGTCATGGAACGGCTTGAACAAACGCCGCGACGCTTCATTGCGGAGCCGAATATCCCAATGCCCGTCGATGACGATTCCGGGATACGGCTCTTGCTGCCGGAGGATGAAGTCCAGCGCCTGACGGACGTGTTGCAGATTATCGGCTGCCAGACCGCTGTCGCCGTAGGGCGGGACGAAACCCGCCGCGACGTGCAAGGCATTGCGCTCTTCCAGCGGAAGATCGAGCGCGGTCCCGAGTAACTGCACCATTTCGCGGCTCGGATGGGCGCGGCCGGTTTCCAGAAAACACAGGTGCCGTGCCGAAACATTCGCATCGCCTGCCAGTTCGACCTGGGTCAGGCGGCGGACACTGCGCCAATGCTTCAGCAGACTGCTGAACGGTCCGACCGCCGTATCCTGCGAAAACGAATTCTGGATGCTCATCCAAGCGACCGTAGACTGTCAGGTTAGAAGATCAATTACCTTGAACGTAAGTCGGCAACCTGCAGGGCTGCGAAGAGAATCTGAAAGCCTTTGATCCGTTTAGCAGTTGCACCCTCATCGTTTCCCATGTCATGACGCAGGTCAGTCACAGGAGCGTATCATGACGGTTCTCATCGCGGGCGGCGGGATCGGCGGGCTGACGCTCGCACTGAGCCTTCATCAGATCGGCATTCCGTGCCGCGTGTTTGAAAGCGTGCCGGAACTGAAGCCGCTCGGCGTCGGCATCAACGTGCTGCCGCATGCGGTGCGCGAACTGACCGAACTCGGCCTGCTGAACAAGCTCGACGCCGCCGGTGTCAGAACCAAAGAGCTGTCTTATTTTTCAAAGCAGGGAAAACCGATCTGGAGCGAACCGCGCGGGATGGAGGCCGGATACAAGTGGCCGCAATTCTCGATCCATCGCGGCACGCTGCATCAGATCCTGCTCGACACCGTGATCGAGCGTCTCGGCGCGGACAATCTGCTCAACAGTCATCACATCGCGGGTTTCACCGACTCGCCGGAGGGCGTGTCGGCGAGTTTCATCGACAAGGCCACCGGCAAGGATGTGGGCACCTACGACGGCTCGCTGCTGATCGCCGCCGACGGCATTCACTCCGCCGTGCGCGGCAAGCTCTATCCCGACGAAGGTCCGCCGATCTGGAACGGCCGCATTCTCTGGCGCGGCATTACCGAGAGCGACGCATTTCTCTCCGGCCGCACCATGATCATGGCTGGCCACGAGGTCCTGAAGTTCGTCTGCTATCCGATCTCGAACCGGCTGCCGAACGGCAAATTCCGCATCAACTGGATCGCGGAGCGCTATTTTCCGCCGGAGCACCAATGGCGTCGCGAGGACTACAACCGCGCGGCCAAGCTCGACGAATTCCTGCCCTGGTTCGAGAACTGGACCTTCGACTGGCTCGACGTGCCCGGCCTGATCCGCAACTGCTCGCATGCCTACGAGTATCCGCTGGTGGACCGCGACCCGATCGACCGCTGGACCTTCGGCAACATCACACTGATGGGCGATGCCGCGCATCCGATGTATCCGATCGGCTCCAACGGCGCATCGCAGGCGATCCTCGACGCCCGCGTGCTGACGCGCGAAATCCTCAAGCACGGCGAAACGGCAGCAGCGCTTGCCGCCTATGAGGCCGAGCGCCGTCCCGCGACCACCGAACTCGTCAAGCTCAACCGCCGCAACGGACCCGAGCAGGTGATGCAACTGGTCGAGGAACGCGCGCCCAACGGGTTCAATGTCGTGACCGAGGTCATGTCGCAGCAGGAACTGGAAGACGTCGCCAACACCTACAAGCGCGTCGCGGGCTTTCAGGTCGACGCGCTCAACGCCAAGCCGCCGATCGTGCCGAAACCCGAGACGTCGTTCCTGTCGAGCGCGGGGTAGCTATTCGCCGCGACGGGCGTCATCCTGAGGTGCGAGCCGCACTTGTGGCGAGCCTCGAAGGATGAGAACCGCAGGCGAGCGAAATTCGCATCCTTCGAGGCTCGCAAGAACTCACACCTCAGGATGACGAATTTCGTTTAGCGACCGCGTCCCCCAATCCGTGCGCAATCACCTTGCGCATCACATTCGGCAGCGCCTCGTCCTTCAGCGTCGCGACCGGCACCCAGCGCATGCCTTGCGGCGCACGCGTGCGCGCTGGAGTACTCGCAACATAGACCACAAGCTCGAGCGGGAAATGCGTGAACACATGGCTCACCACGCCCGCCTTGCGATGCCAGCGCCGCACATTGAGCGCCGGCGCCTGTCCGCGCGCATCCCTGTCGTCGTGGCCGGCCAGCCATTCGGAGGTCGGCACTTCGGTCATGCCGCCGAGCAAACCTTTCTCGGGCCGCGTGCGGACCAGCAGTTCGCCGCCGCGCGTAACGACGAAGGCCGCGCCTCGACGTAGCGCGCCGGTCTTCTTCGGCGCCTTGCGCGGAAACGTCTCCTGATCGCCGCGCTCGCGCGCCGCGCAATTGTCGTTGAGCGGACAGAGCGCACAGGCGGGTTTCTTCGGTATGCAGATCGTAGCGCCGAGATCCATCAGCGCCTGCGCGCTGTCGCCCGCACGCGCCTCCCACAGCAATGTCGCCGCCAGTTGCTGAATCCGCGGTTTGGATTTCGGCAGCGGCTCTTCCACCGCGAACAGCCGCGACATCACACGCTCGATGTTGCCGTCCACCGGCATCGTCTGCCGATCGAACGCGATCGCGGCGATCGCCGCCGCCGTGTAGGGCCCGACGCCCGGCAGCGTGCGCAGGCCTTCTTCGCCATCGGGAAACGCGCCGCCATGGTCGCGCAGCACCGTGACGGCGCAGGCGTGAAGATTGCGCGCGCGAGAGTAGTAGCCAAGTCCCGCCCACATCCGCAGCACGTCATCGAGCGAAGCCGATCCCAGCGCCGCGACCGTCGGCCAGCGCGCGGTGAATTTTTCGAAATACGGCCCGACCGCTTTCACGGTCGTCTGCTGCAACATGATTTCCGACAGCCACACCCGGTAGGGATCGCTCGCGCGCCCCGGCAGCGCACGCCACGGCAGTTGCCGCCGATGGCGGTCATACCAGGCAAGCAACAGCGCCGGGCGATCGGCTTTCACCTCCGGCAAATGAAGTTTATGTTTACGGACGGACGTAGAGAACGGCATTCCGTCACTCTAACAGATGCAACTCGGCACATGGCAAGCGTCCGGCCGGCAATCGAGCCTTGCCTTCTATAACGTACCGCGTTATACTTATGAATGATCCAGAGTTTTGCCGATCCGGAAACCGAATTGATCTGGACCGGGCGCCGGAGCCGGAAGCTGCCACCGGATATACAATCGGTAGCGCTTCGAAAGCTCCGTATTCTGAATCAAGCGCGCGTTCTGAATGACCTCCGCGTGCCGCCGGGGAATCGCCTTGAAGCCCTCAAGGCGGATCGTCTCGGTCAGCATTCGATCAGGATCAATAATCAATGGCGCATATGCTTCCTGTGGCATGAGGGAGGACCGAAAGATGTCGAAATCACCGACTACCACTAGGAGCGGACTGCTCCCCAATCCGCATCCGGGAGAAATCCTGCTTGAGGAGTTTCTGCGGCCGATGGACTTGAGCCAGAATGCTCTTGCGCGGGCGGTGCATGTGCCCCCGCGGCGCATCAATGAGATCGTACTCGGCAAGCGCGACATCTCTGCTGACACCGATCTCAGGCTGGCACGTTATTTCGGTCTGTCCGAAGGATTCTTCCTTGGCCTGCAACTCGATTACGACCTGATGCAACGGCGGCGGGAGATCGAGCGCGATCTCAAATTGATCCGGCCGCGCGCAGCGTAAGAAGCACCCATGAACAAGCCCGGTCCCCTCACCGCGAAGCCGTTATCCGCATTGCTCGGCAGTGCGATCAACGACGTCTTCGCCAAGCAGGGCTTTGCCTCGCGCGAACTGGTGACGCGATGGGCGGAAATCGTCGGCGCCCATGTGGCGGCCCATTCGGAACCGCTGAAAATCCAGTGGCCGCGCCCGGTCGAGAACCAGGTCCCTGAACCGGCCACCCTGGTGCTGCGGGTCGAAGGCCCGATGGCGCTGGAAATCCAGCACACCTCGGACGTCATTCTGGAGCGGGTCAACCGCTTCTTCGGCTGGAACGCGGTGGGGCGGATCGCGCTGCGTCAGGCGCCACTGTCGCAACGGCCAAAGCCCAGGGTCAGAAAAGCACCCGACCCGACCGCCGTCGCCAGGGTCGAAGCCTCGCTCGGCACCGTGGAAGACGACGATCTGCGCGCGGCGCTGGCGCGGCTTGGCGCGACGATCAAGCGAAATTGAGCCATATGTGACGGCGCTTGGCTGCGGCCCGGCATTGCCACAATTGTCGTTTCAAGCTACGGCATGATCCCCGAAAAGTGGGAACCGGTTTTCGGGAAGGATCATGCCAGATCAGACCCGATTGCGTTCCCCATCAGGCGTGACGACGCCGTTCGCACGTATTTCCCGTTTCCCGGAGCAGACCGTTGAACATCACGCGCCGCACCTTCACCGCCGCCTTGTCCCTCGCCGCCGCCGCGCTGGGTCTTTCGCCATGGCAGCTTTCCAGCCCGGCCAATGCCCAGACCGCCGCCGAGATCAATCAGGCCGGCGAACTCGGCGACATGGCGCTCGGATCGAAGGACGCCCCCGTCACCATCATTGAATACGCCTCGATGACCTGCCCGCACTGCGCGGCGTTCACGAAGGACGTGTTCCCGCAGATCAAGACCAACTACATCGACACCGGCAAGGTGCGCTTCATCTTCCGCGAATTCCCGCTGGATCAGGTGGCGCTCGCCGCCTCGGCGCTGGCGCGCTGCGTCGCCAAGGACGATGCGCCGAAATACTTCGCGATCGTCGACATCCTGTTCAAGCAGCAGAACGATCTGGCGTCCGACGCGCTCGGCACCATCAACCGCGTTGGCAAGCAGGCCGGTTTCAGCGAGCAGATGATCAAGGACTGCGTGCAGAGCGATCCGAAAATCCAGAAAGGCATTCTGGACGTGCGCGAACACGCCTACACCAAGCTCAAGGTCAACTCGACGCCGTTCTTCTTCGTCAATGGAACCGTGGTGAAGGGCGAGACCTCGTTCGAGGCCTTCGAAAAGATGATCAAGCCGCTGCTGAAGAGCTAAACATGGCGGGCGGAACCGGCCCGGTTCCATGGACCATCCGACCGAAACACACTGAAATCCCTCGGAAATCCCTTTAAATCCCTTGGGAAAAGCCTTGTGGGCCGGTTGCCCTCCAGGGCCGGCATCGCCATTGTGCGGACAGTTCGAGGCGCATTCCGCGACTCAGTTATACTGGCACAGGCCTGCTATGACCTTGCCCCGGCTACGTAATTCGGCCCGGCCAACAGAGCACCGATTGCATGAAACTCACCCGTCTTCGCCTTCACGGTTTCAAGTCCTTCGTTGAGCCGACCGACTTCCTGATCGAGCCGGGCCTGACCGGCGTGGTCGGTCCCAACGGCTGCGGCAAATCGAACCTCGTTGAAGCGCTGCGCTGGGCGATGGGCGAGACCTCGCACAAGTCGCTGCGTGCCGCCGACATGGACGCGGTGATCTTTGCCGGCTCCGGCAATCGCCCGGCGCGCAATCACGCTGAAGTGGCGATGACCATCGACAATTCCGATCGTTCGGCGCCGTCCGCCGTGAACGATCAGGAAGTGCTGGAAATCTCGCGCCGCATCGAGCGCGAAGCCGGTTCGGTCTATCGCATCAACGGCCGCGACGTGCGCGCACGCGACGTCCAGATTCTGTTCGCGGACGCCGCCACCGGCGCGCGCTCGCCCGCCCTCGTCCACCAGGGCAAGATCGGCGAAATCATTCAGGCGCGTCCCGACCAGCGCCGCCGTGTGCTGGAAGACGCCGCGGGCGTCGCGGGTCTTCATGCGCGCCGTCACGAAGCCGAACTGCGCCTCAAGGCGGCCGAAACCAACCTCACCCGCGTCGAGGATGTCATCGGCCAGTTGGCGAGCCAGATCGACGGCCTCAAGAAACAGGCACGTCAGGCGATCCGTTACCGCGAAGTCGCCGCCAAGGTCCGCAAGGCCGAGGCCATGCTGTTTCATCTGCGCTGGATTCAGTCCCATGCCGATGTCGCCGAGGCGGGCCAGACCCACGACCTGAACGTCCGCGAGCAGGCCGAACGCACCCTCCAGCAGGCCGAGGCCGCGCGCATCCAGGCGATCCGCGCTTCCGAACTGCCGGGCCTGCGCGAAAACGAAGCGCGCGCCGCCGCCGGTTTGCAGCGCCTGACCAATGCCCGCGAGATGCTCGACCGCGAGGAAGCGCGCGCCAGGGAGCGTGTCACCGAGCTTGACCGGCGTCTGACGCAATTCGCCGCCGACATCGAACGCGAGCAGCGGCAGCTGTCCGATGCCGATGTCGCGCTGGCGCGGCTCGAATCCGAGGACAGCGTACTCAAGGACGAGATCAGGTCGCGCGTTGACAAGCGCAGCGGCGCCGATGAACGCGTCGCGGAAGCCGAAGCGACACTCGCCGCCGCCGAACGCACCTTCTCCGAACTGACCACCGCGCTCGCCGATCTCACCGCCAAGCGCAACCAGATCGAAGCCAACGTCCGCACCCATCGCGATCGCCTTGCGCGGCTCGATCAGGACATCGTCAACGTCGAGAGCGAAGTCGAAAAGCTCGCCGCCGAGACCGGCGGACTTGGCGATCTCAACGAGCTTGCGGCGGCGATGGAAGCAGCCGCCGAGACCGTGCTGGTGTCCGAAGCGACGACCCAGGCCAGCGAAGCCGCGCATGTCAGCGCCCGCGCCGCGCTGGAAGCTTCGCGTACACCGCTTGCCGATGCCGAGAAGCGCGTGCAGCGGCTGGAGACCGAAGCCAAGACGATTTCAAAGATCGTCAACGGCGAAACCAAGAACCTGTGGCCACCGATCATCGACGGCGTCAACGTGGCCAAGGGCTTCGAGAAGGCGCTGGGCGCCGCGCTCGGCGACGATCTCGATGCGCCGGTCGATCCGACCGCACCGATGCGCTGGTCCAGCCTCGGCGTCATCGAAGGCGATCCATCGCTGCCCGAAGGCATCGAGGCGCTCGCGGCCCATGTCACCGCTCCGCCGGAACTGGCGCGGCGTCTCGCACAGATCGGCATCGTCAGCCGCGAACGCGGCGCGCAGCTTGCCCCGCAATTAAAGACCGGCCAGCGGCTGGTCTCGCGCGAGGGCGACCTGTGGCGCTGGGACGGTTTCGTCGCCGCGGCCCATGCCCCGACCGGCGCGGCACGCCGGCTGGCCGAGCGCGCCCGTCTGGTCGATATCGAAGCTGAAATCGAACAGGCCCGCGCCGACGCAGCCGCCAAGCGCCAGGCGCTGGAAACCGCCGAGAACGAACTCAAGGCCGCGGCGATGGCCGAGAGCGCAGCCCGCGAGGCCGCGCGCTCCGCCCAGCGCGAAGCCAACGCGGCGCGCGAAAAGCATGCGGCTGCCGAGCGCGAAATCAACCGCCATGCCTCGCACCGCTCCACGCTCGATGAGCGCCGCACCCGTCTCACGGCGGATCGCACCGAGGCTCACGCCGCGCACGAGACCGCGACCGGCGCCTTGAGCGAACTGCCCTCCAGCGCCGAGAACGAGGAAAAGCTCGCCACCGTGCGCGCCGACATGGACGGCCATCGCCGCCTTGCCGCGCAGGTCCGCGCCGAGGCGCAGGCACTGGCCCGCGAAGCCGAACTTGCCGACCGCCGCGTGCAGGCCATTCTCGCCGAGCGCAACGAATGGCAAAACCGCAAGGAGAACGCCGCGTCGCAGATCGCGACCGTCGAGACCCGCATCGTCGAGGTCAGGACCGAGCGCGCCGAGCTTGAAAACGCACCCGAAGTGTTCGCTGAAAAGCGCAGCGCCATCATCAGTGAAATCGAGCACGCTGAATCCGACCGCCGCATGGCAGCCGACGCGCTGGCAACCGCCGAGGCTGCGATGGCGGAAACCGACCGCGTGGCCCGCGCCTCGCTCGACGCGTTATCCGCTGCGCGCGAGGCCTGCGCCCGCTCCGAAGAGCGCATGGAAGGCACCCGGCGCCGGCTCGAAGACATCGAGCGCGAAATCCGCGACATGCTGGAGGTCGAGCCGCGCGGCGTCGCCGCTCTCGCCGAGATCACGCCGGAGACTGAGCTTCCCGCGGTGGGCGATGTGGAAGCCGATCTGGAGAAGCTGCGCCGCGACCGCGAGCGCCTCGGCGCAGTCAACCTGCGCGCCGAGGAAGAGCTGCGCGAGGTCGAGGCCCAGCATCTCAACCTCACCACCGAGCGTGACGATCTGGTCGAGGCCATCAAGAAGCTGCGCACCGGCATCCAGAGCCTCAACAAGGAAGCGCGCGAGCGCCTGCTGACCTCGTTCGAGACGGTGAACAACCACTTCAAGCGGCTGTTTACCGAGCTGTTTGGCGGCGGCCAGGCCGAGCTGACCCTGATCGAGAGCGACGATCCGCTCGAAGCCGGCCTCGAAATCATCGCCAAGCCGCCCGGCAAGAAGCCGCAGACGCTGTCGCTGCTCTCCGGCGGCGAGCAGGCGCTGACCGCGCTGGCGCTGATCTTCGCGGTGTTCCTCACCAACCCGTCGCCGATCTGCGTACTGGACGAAGTCGACGCGCCGCTGGACGACCACAACGTCGAGCGGTTCTGCAACCTGCTGCATGAGATGACCTCGTCCACCGAGACGCGCTTCATCATCATCACGCACAACCCGATCACCATGGCGCGCATGAACCGGCTGTTCGGTGTCACCATGGCGGAGCGCGGCGTGTCGCAGCTCGTGTCGGTCGATCTCGATGGCGCGATGAAGGTTCTCGACCAGAACGTGGCGTGATGTTTGTTTACCCTCCCTTGAGTGGGAGGAATGATCCGGCAGTTGCGATGTCGTCCCCGCGAAGGCGGGGACCCATAACCACCGCGCCCTCGGTTTGAAAGAGCCGCTGGAAGGCTTCCTCGTAACAAGCGAGACTCAGGGAGTATGGATCCCCGCCTTCGCGGGGACGACATCGTATATGTTGCCATCATGATCTCCCCCAACCTCCCCGCTGAACTACAAGCCGCCCTCGCCCGCAAGGCTGAAGGCCTGTCGCGCAACGACGCCGCGCAGCGCGCGGATGCGATCTCACGCACCTATCGCGATGGCGGCGGCTCGGGCGCTATCCGGACCGGCGCGGACGCGCTTGCCTATGCGCTGGCGCGGATGCCGGCGACCTATGCTGCGATTGCCGCGAGCCTGAATGCGGTGATGGAGGTCAATCCGGATTTCGCGCCCTCAAGCATGCTCGATGTCGGCGCTGGACCGGGCACAGCGACGTGGGCCGCGAGCGAAGCCTTCGTCTCGCTTGAGACCTTCACACTGCTCGATGCCAATGCGGCGCTGCGCGACCTTGCAGCCGAACTCGCGCAGTCGCACCTGCGCCTCGCCGCGATGCGCTATCAGTCCGGCGACGCACGCAAGGCGCTCGCGGAGGCTCCCGAGGCGGATCTTGTGGTCGCCAGCTATGTCATCAACGAACTGGGCGATGGCGAACGCGCGGCGCTCACTGAGGCCATGTGGGCGAAAGCCCGCGACACGCTGCTCGTGATCGAGCCCGGTACGCCCGCGGGATATGCGCGTATCATCGATCTGCGCGCGCGGCTGACCGCCAGGGGCGCGCATGTGATCGCACCCTGCCCTCACGATGGAGCTTGCCCGCTGACCAGGCCTGACTGGTGTCACTTCACGCAGCGACTGCAACGCTCGCGCGCGCATAAACACCTCAAGGGCGCGGAGCTACCTTACGAGGATGAAAAATTCAGCTATGTGGTTCTGTCACGCACGGCGCCCGCGCAAAGACCCGCGCGCGTGCTGGCGCAGCCGCTCGTCACCAAGATCGCCGTGACCGCAAAAGTCTGCACGCTTGAGGGAATAAAAGCTGCAAGCGTCCCGCATCGGGACAAGGCCGCCTACAAGCGCGCAAAAAAATGGAACTGGGGCGACGCGATTTTCGGCGCTGGAGCCGCCGCGCCGGAATAATCCGCACCCGCCGGAGTTTGTCCTGATGACGCGTTCGCGTCCGACGCAAAAATCATCAGGAGTACACCAGCGATGTCCAAAACATTCGCCGCGATCGCGGCTGTGACTGTCATGCTCGCCTCAACCGCGGCATTCGCGCAGGCGGCGAAGGTCGCCGATACCCCGAAGGGCAAGGCCTACGTCGATGCCAAGGGCATGACGCTCTATACGTTCGACAAGGACAGCACCGGCAAGTCGGCCTGCAACGGCCCCTGCGCCACCAACTGGCCGCCGCTGATGGCAGCCGCCGACGCCAAGGCATCCGGTGACTGGACCATCGTCACCCGCGACGACGGCAGCAAGATGTGGGCGCTCAAGGGCAAGCCGCTCTACACCTTCGCCAAGGACACCAAGCCCGGCGACACCACCGGCGACGGCTTCCTGAACGGCGCCTGGCATATGGCCAAGCCCTGAGCGGTTTATCGACGGACCTTGCATCATCATATGGAGCAACTCCCTCTCCCCGCTGGGGAGAGGGTTGGGGTGAGGGGCGTTAAATGTCGGAAGTGACATCCGATCCCCCTTACCCGTCGCGCTTCGTGCGGCGACCTCTCCCCGACGGAGAGAGGTGAAGAGAAAGCGCACGACAGCCTGTCGCACCGCTTATTTCCATTCATATTTGAACCATCCCTCCCTGAAGGCGACCAAATAGAACCGGCACCTCCATGCGGCCCCTGCCGCACGCCGATCTTTTCGGCTAGGTTCGGCGCATTCGTTGTCCTCATGGAGTTTTCCTCATGTCGTCCGGCTGGATTTTACTCGGTGTTCTCGTCGTCATCGCCCTGTTCGTGTTCGGCGCCTACAACCGCCTGGTCGCACTGGCGCAGCGGGTCAGCCAGGCCTTCGCCGACATCGACGTGCAGCTCAAGCAGCGCCACGACCTGATCCCGAATCTGGTCGAGACCGTCAAAGGCTACGCCACCCACGAGCGCGGCACGCTGGAAGACGTCATCAAGGCGCGCAACGCGGCGATGTCCGCGCAGGGGCCGGCGCAGGTCTCCGCCACCGAAGGCCAGCTCACCGCCGCCCTCGGCCGGCTGATCGCGCTGTCCGAGGCCTATCCGGACCTCAAGGCCAACGCGAATTTCCAGCAGTTGCAGACCGAGCTGTCCGACATCGAGAACAAGATCGCCGCCAGCCGCCGGTTCTTCAACAACGCGGTCCAGGAATACAATACCGGCATCCAGCAGTTGCCGGCCGCCCTGTTCGCCGGCGCGCTTGGATTCACGAAGAAGGATTTCTTCGATCTCGGCGAGCAGCGCGGACAGCTCGAGCAAGCGCCGTCGGTCAAGTTCTAAGCGTCTCAATCCGGGCTAACACGAGCAGCGCATCATGGCCGCGTATGGTCTCTACACGCATATCGCATCGAACAAGTTTCGTTCGATGCTGTTGCTCGGCGGCCTGTTCCTGCTGGTCTATGTGATGGTGTTCGCCGGTGCGCTGCTGGCGGAAGTGGCGCTCAACAGCAATCGTCCGTTCGACGACTATCTCACCCTCGCGGCGCACGATCTCGTCAAGGCATTTCCGTTCGCCACCATTGGGGCTGCCGCGTGGATCGTGATTGCCTATTTCTTTCACCAGAACATCATCGATGCGGTGACTGGCGGGCATGACGTGACGCGGCAGGAGCAGCCGCGGCTCTACAATCTTCTCGAGAACCTCTGCATCTCGCGCGGCATCCCGATGCCGAAGCTCAAGATCGTGGACAGCCCCGCGCTCAACGCCTTCGCCACCGGCCTTAACCGCAAGCAGTATGCGATCAGCGTCACCACCGGACTGATGAAGGCGCTCAATGACCGGGAAATGGAAGCGGTGCTCGGGCACGAGCTGACCCATATCCGCAACGGCGACGTGCAGTTGCTCGTCATTGCCGTGGTCATCGCGGGCGTGATCGGCTTTTTCGCGGAATTATTTTTCCGCATCTTTTTCAACTCCAACTGGAATTTTGGCGGCGGCAGCCGATCCTCGTCGTCCTCTTCCGACAGCGACAAAAAAGGCGGCGGCGCCTTCGCCATCGTGCTGCTGGCAATCGCCCTGATCGCCATCGCATGGGGCCTGTCGCTGGTGGTGCGTTTTGCCCTGTCGCGCTCGCGCGAACTGCTGGCAGACGCAGGCTCGGTCGAACTCACAAAAGATCCGGACGCGATGATCTCGGCGCTGCGCAAGATCGAGGGCCGCGGCGAATTGCCGGGCGCGACCTCCGCCGTCATGGAAATGTGCATCGACAATCCGCGCGAAGGCTTCGCCGACCTGTTCGCGACCCATCCGTCGGTGGATTCCCGCGTCAAGGCGCTGGTGAAATATGCCGGTGGCCGCGATCCGGGCCCGCTGCCGCTGCCCGGCGGCGACGGACAGGACAAAACCAGTGCGCCTCAAACGGGCGATTCATCGCCTGATACGCGGCCAGAACCTCCACGCACCGGCCCCTGGGGCAGTTCCCCGTCGCCGGCAGGCCCCATTCCCGGTCCAATTACGGGTCCATGGGGCCGCCAATAGCCCCGGCAACAATAAAGCCGGTAGTTATTAAGCATAACAGCAGCGTCAAGAATTGAATTATCTGCTGTTTCTGCCATGTTCCGCCCCAAAGCAGGCTAAACTCGCGTCGTCAGGCGGACGTGTTTGGCGCGTAAAGAGGTCTTATGGCGAAACCGGCAGTGATCGTAGTGGGCGCGGACAAGGGTGGGGTCGGCAAGACCACCGTTTCGCGCACTGTTCTCGACTATTTCAGCGCAAATAACATCCCGACCCGCGCCTTCGATACCGAATCGCCGCGCGGCACGCTGATGCGCTTTCATCCCGACATCACCCAGATCGTCGATGTCACCTCGACGTCCGACCAGATGAAGATTTTCGATACGCTGAACTCGTCGGGCACCAGCGTCACTGTCATCGACGTCCGCGCCGGACTGTTGTCTCCCACCCTCGCGGCGCTCCGCGACATCGGCTTCCTCGATGCGGCCCGCTCCGGCCAGATCACCTTTGCCGTGTTCCATATCCTGGGCCCGTCGATCGCCTCGCTGGATGAGATCGCCGAGACCGCGAACTTCATGGACGGCGCGAAGTACTTCCTGGTGAAGAACTTCATCAACAACACGAGCTTCTTCGAGTGGGATCAGGCGACCTACAACTCGTATTTCCACCGCATCAAGAATGCGACCGAGATCACGATTCCGAAGCTGAACGAGATGGCCTACGAGCAGGTCGAAGTCGCTTCGGTGCCATTCCTCAAGTTCGTCGCCAACAAGGGCACGAAGGACGAGGCCGCGAACTATTCGTTCGTGCTGCGCGGCTACGTCCGCCACTGGCTCGGCAATGTGTGGGGCGAATTCGACCGCATCAAGCTGACCGAAATCGTCGGCTCGAAGGACAAGTCCGCGACATCGCGCGCCCCGACAAGCGAGATCTGACGTCGGATTCAAGACACTAGCCGGACATCGCGCCGATGCGCCGCACGCCTGTCTATATCGTCTGTTCCCCGCGCCCCGCCGTGGGAAAAACACTGATTGCGCGGGCGCTGACCGAATTTCTGGTGCTTCAGCGCGGCAAGGTGATCGCTTTCGACATCAATCTGCGCGAACCCTCGCTGCTCAACTATCTGCCTCGCATCACCGAAACCGCGGCGATCAGCGACACCTTCGGGCAGATGGCGCTGATGGACCGGCTGATCGTCAATGACGGCGTGCCGAAAGTCGTCGACCTCGGCTTTCATGCCTTCGATGATTTCTTCAAGATCATCGCCGAAATCGGCTTCATGAAGGAAGCGGACCGCCGCGGCGTCGATCCGATCGTTCTTTTCATTCCCGACCGCGACCGCGCGTCCATCGTCGCCTGGACCATGTTGCGCGAGACGTTTCCGAACGCCGTGCTTGTGCCGGTCGAAAACGAGCATGTGCTGTGGGGCGAATTGCCCGCGGCTTTCGGCCGGGTGCGCCCGTTCAAGGTCGCGGCGCTGCCGGCGTTCCTGAAGTCGATTATCGGGCGGCTAAACTTCTCGTTCTCGCAGTATCTGCGCAGCAACAAGGATCAGTCCTCTGAGTTGCATCAGTGGGTGCGCACCAACTACACGCGCTTCCGCGAGCTGGAGCTGAACCTGATCCTGCACAAGCTGTGACCTGCTCCCTCTCCCCGCGAACGGGGAGAGGTCAAGAAACTCAGTGTCCGTCGAATGTCATCAGCGTCCGCACCGGAACATTCATCGCGCGCAGCTTGGCCGCGCCGCCGAGCTCCGGCAGATCGATGATAAAGCAGGCGGCCACTACATCGGCGCCGATCTGGCGCAATAGCTTCACCGCGCCTTCCGCCGTGCCGCCGGTCGCGATCAGGTCATCGATCAGGATCACGCGCTCGCCGGGCTTGATGGCATCGGCATGCATTTCCATCTCATCGAGACCGTATTCCAGCGAGTAAGCGATGCGCACCGTGGTGTGCGGCAGCTTGCCCTTCTTGCGGATCGGCACGAACCCCGCCGACACCTGATGCGCGACAGCGCCGCCGAGAATGAAGCCGCGCGCTTCCATGCCGGCGACCTTGTCGATCTTGGAGCCGGCCCACGGCTGCACCAGTTCATCGACCGCACGGCGGAACGCCCATGCATTGCCGAGCAGCGTGGTGATGTCCCGGAAGACAATACCCGGCTTCGGATAATCGTGGATGGCGCGGACAGTGGCCTTCAAATCATCTGCGAGAGTCATATGGCTGCTTTCAAAATTCCATCATCAAGAGCCGTTCAGGCACCGGTCCGCTGACCGAGCCTGAATGCATTTTCCACGATCCGCAGTCCCACATTGCCTTCCAGCGACATCAGCGATTCGGGATGAAACTGAACGCCGCCCACTGGAAGGGTCTTGTGCTCGATCGCCATGGCGATGCCGTCCTCGGTGCTGGCGGTAACTTCCAGCACGTCCGGCATGCCGTCGCGCTCGACATAGAGCGAGTGATAGCGGCCGATCACGACCTCGTTCGGCAGGTTGCCCATCAGCGTGCCGCCGCGCACCTGAACGCGCGACGGGCGGCCATGCGCCGGTGTCGCCAATTGCCCGAGCTTGCCGCCGAAATACTCGCCGATCGCCTGCACGCCGAGGCAGACGCCGAACACCGGAAGCTTTTTCTCCAGCGCAGCGCCGATGAACTTCGAGATGCCGAAATCCTCCGGACGGCCGGGACCGGGCGACAGCACGAGGAGGTCGTAGTTATCCTTCTTCAGCATCTCGAGCGCGTGATTGTGCCGCGTGACGCTGACCGTCGCGCCGACCTGACGGAAATAATCCGCCAGCATATGGACGAAGGAATCCTCGTGATCGATCAGCAGAACCTTCTTGCCGGAGCCGGTGGCATCCGGCGCAAAAGCCGACAGCGGCTTGGCCGGATCGCCGCGCAATGCCTGGAACAGCGCCGCCGCCTTGGTCTGGCATTCCTTCTCTTCGGCGACGGGGTCCGAGTCGAACAGCAGCGTCGCGCCGACGCGCACCTCCGCGAGGCCGTCCTTCATGCGGATGGTGCGGATGGTGAGGCCCGTGTTGATGCTGCCGTCAAAACCGAGGAACCCCAGTGCGCCGGCGTACCAGCGCCGCGACGAGCGCTCATTGTCCTCGACGAACTGCATCGCCCACAACTTCGGCGCGCCGGTCACGGTGACCGCCCAGGCATGAGTGAGAAAGCCGTCCAGCGCGTCAAAGCCCGGACGCAGCATGCCTTCGACATGATCGACGGTGTGAAACAGCTTCGAATAGGTCTCGATCTGCCGCCGCGCCAGCACCTTGATGGTGCCGGGCTCGCACACGCGCGCCTTGTCGTTGCGGTCGACGTCGGTACACATGTTGAGTTCGAATTCGTCTTTCTGCGAATTCAGCAGTTCCTGAATCTGCTTGGCGTCGCTGATCGCGTCCGCGCCGCGCGCGATGGTGCCGGAGATCGGACACGTCTCGACCCGCTTGCCATCGGAGCGAACGAACATTTCCGGCGACGCCGCCACCAGAAACTCGCCGTCGCCGAGATTGATCAGTGCGCCATAAGGCGAAGGATTGATCTTGCACAGCCGCTGGAACACTTCGGCCGGGGTGCGCTCGCACGGCTCGGCGAACAGTTGCCCCGGCACGGCTTCGAACAGGTCGCCGCGCGCAAACGCCTTGCGGGCGATCTCGACGGTTTCCTGATAAACGCCCGGCGCATGATCGGCAAAGCCCTGCCGCGGAGTCTTTGCGTAAACGCTCTCGGAAGTCTCGCGGTCGAGGCCCTTGGTCGACTGGCCGCCGAACGTGAATTCATAGCTCAGGATCACGCCGCGCCCGGTGGCGCGGTCATAGGCCAGAATGCGGTCGGGAATGTAGAGAACGATGTCGCGCTGATCCTTTTCGCGCGCGCGCTTCTGCACGAGGTCTTCGAACTGGAACACGAGATCGTAGGCGAAGGCGCCGAACAGGCCGAGCAGTCCGTCGCTCGGGGAATTGAACGCGGCGATGATGTCGCGCACCAGGGACACCACCGAAGCACGCCGGGTGCGCTGGTCTTCGTCCACCGGAGCATCGCCGCGCACGATGTGACCCGCAAGGCGTATCGCACTCTTTTCGGTGATGACCGCGCACGGCTCTTTCAGGGTCTCGGCGAGGAACGCCACCAGCACCTTGCCGCGCGCGTTCAGCGCCTCGATGAAGAAATCCGTGCCGGTGGATTCCAGCCGCAGCGGCGGATCGGAAAAGCCGAGGTCGAAGCTCTCGTAGCGGCCCGGCACCGTGGTGCCCGACGACAGCACGACGCCGCGGCGGGTATCCAGCCGGTCGATCAGCCGGTCGAGCGCCGCCCCACCGGTAAAATGCGCGGCGGAACGGGCCACATCGAGGCCTCGGGCCGTCCGGTATTCGCTCTGCGCGGGAGCTGAGAAAACTGTCCTGTTCATCTGGTCCTCTTACGAAACTTGCTGGAGGAACGCCACACAGGACAAACGAAAAAGGCCGTCGCTCTGCGATGACGGCCTCGACGATTGTTCATTAAATGAATCGCACCGGCCACCTTCAGAAGGTGCGCCACCAGAGACGGGTCGGGTTGGACAGGGTGCTCATGGCGGGCAAAACATCATTGCCGGGGGGCGATGTCAAGAGGAGCAAATGCAGGGTCCCTCCCTGCGCCGTCCCCCGCGAAGGCGGGGACCCATAACCACCGAATCCTCCAACCGGAAAGAGGCCTCTCTACTTTCGGATAATTTTAGAATTCAGGGAGTATGGGTCCCCGCCTTCGCGGGGACGACATCTGGGTTTATCTCGGGGCGTCCGCGACACGCGCAAAGACCGTCAGTTTCCGCTCCCCGACATTTTCCTCGATCGGCGCCCAGCCCTGGCGGGTATAGAACCGGCGCCGCTCCTTCTCGGCGCAGAGATAGACCCGCCGGATATTGAACGCGAAAGTGTCGCTGACGGCGCGCCCGACCAGCGCCGAGCCAATCTCCTGCATGCGGTATTTCGGATCGACCCAGACCGCCGCCACCCACGGCGAGTATTGCGGACGCTCCTCAAGGTCGGCGGCAATGACCGAGGCCGTCCCGACAAAGGTCTCGCCCCGGTGCGCCACCAGCGCGAACGGGATCGGCGATGGCGTCATATTCTCCCGCAAGCGCCCGGTGATGTAGTCCGCCGGAAATCCCCGATCCTTCCACCATGCCCGCCAGATGCGGTCAGCAACCGCGCCGAAAAACGCGGGCTGCTGACGCAGGTCGGAGATGGTGAAGCTCAAATCATTAGCCTCTTTCTTCCCTCTCCCCTTGTGGGAGAGGGTGCCCGAGCAAAGCGAGGGCGGGTGAGGGGTTTCTTCACCCGCACTCTCACCCCTCACCCGGCTCGAATTCGCTGCGCTCATTCTCGCCACCCTCTCCCACAAGGGGAGAGGGTGAAAAGACTTCACCCCAAATGCTTTTTAAAGAAGTCCGTGGCGCGGCCCCAGGCGAGTTCGGCCGCCTGACGGTCATGGACCGCCGCGCGCTCTTCGTTGACGAAGGCATGATCGGCGTCATAGCGAAACGCCTCGAAATCCTTGCCCGCAGTCTTCATCGCCTTCTCGAAGGCATCGACTGCGGCCGGCGTACACCAGTCATCCTTGTTGGCGAAATGGCCCTGCAATGGAATTTTGACGTCGGCGGGCTTCACCGCCTGCTCGGGCGGAATGCCATAGAACGCAACACCGGCGGTCAATTCGGGAATCTTCGCAGCACCAATGATGGTCACCGCGCCGCCCATGCAGAAGCCGGTGAGACCGACCTTCGCACCATTGCGTTTCAGATACTGCACGGCCCCGCGCACATTCTGCTCGGTCGCCTCGATGAAGTTGAGCGAGTTCATCTCTTTGCCGGCGGCATCGGCATCGTGGTACGGCACCACCACGCCGTCATAGAGATCGGGCGCGAGGGCATCGAAGCCAGCGACGGCAAAGCGGTCGACAAGCCCCTTGATGTTCTCGGACAGACCCCACCATTCCTGAATGACGACGACGCCCGGCGCGTTGCCGCGCGCGGCATTGGCGAGATAGCCGGTGGCGTCCTTGCCGTCGGGACGCTTGAAAGTGATGTTCGTGCCCATGATGTCCTCATCCAGTTCGTTAGTAACGCCTTAAGTGTCTTATACCGCGGGCGAAGCGACGCTCAAGCTCGCGATGGCTTTCTGAAGATCACGTTTGTATTGCAGGAAGTCGACGAAAATACCGTGTTCCCCACGATCCCTGGCGACAGGCCGCGCATGAAAGGCGGCGATCTTGTCGCGGAAATCCGCCGTCGTGTCGGGGCTTTCCTTTTGCGCCTTGATATAGGCCGCGATCAGATCGGTCTGCAACGCGCGGCCCGGCCAGCCGACGCCTGCGCCTTCCAGCAGTCCCGCCACGTAAAGGCCGTTCGGGCGTGACGGAAAAATGTTGAGATAAAGCCGCGGCGCGCCGGTCTCCGGCTGCCAGTTCAGTTCGGACAAATCTTCCAGAAATGGAAACGTGATCGCGTAGCCCGTCGCGAGCAGCACCAGATCGGCCTGATCTTCCTGCCCGTCGGTGAAGACAACCGTGTCGCCGCGAAATTCCTTGATCGGCTTGCGCAGCGTGACATCGCCCTGCCCCAGATGCTGGAGCACGAGCGAGTTCACGATCGGCGTCTTGTCGTAAAGCCGATGCTCGGGCTTCGGCAGGCCGAACCGCTCCGGCGGCCCCACCAGAAACCGCAGGATCGGCTCGTGCAGCATCGAGCGCAGGCGTTTGGGAATGATGAAACGCTTCGGCTTGTGGTTGCCCTCATCCGCCGGCTTTCCGGCGAGGAACTTCGGCACGAAGTGATTGCCGCCGCGCACGCTCCACAACACCTGCCTGGCGCGGTGAATGGCATCGACAACGATGTCGCAGCCGGTGTTGCCCATACCGACGACCAGCACGCGCTTGCCCTCGAAAATATCGGCGGTCTTGTAATCCTTCGCGTGCATCAGTTTGCCGCTGAATTCGCCCGGAATCTTCGGCATCAGGGGATCGCTGAGATGGCCGTTGGCGAAGATGACGCTTTCATAGTCGTCGGTGGCGCCGTCATCGAAGGTGGCGCGCCAGCTTCCGTCGCGCTGCTCGATGGTGCGTATGGCGGTATTGAAACGGATCGCGGGATAAAGATCGAAGTGCTTCGCGAACGACTTGAAGTATCCCGATACGCGTTCATGGCCCGGATAGGCGGGCCAATCCTCCGGCATCGGAAAATCCGCATAGGCGGTGGTTCGCTTGGATGAAATCAGATGCGTCGAGGCATAGACCGCGCTGGGCGCGGCGCCGTAAAGCCATTGCCCGCCAACGTCCGCGTTCTTCTCCACGCACTTCACCGGCAGATCGGCTTCTTTGAGGCTTTTGATGGCGGCAAGGCCCGCCGGCCCGGCACCGATAACGAGCGTCGTCACTTCGCAATCTCCATCCGCCCGTCGCGGTAGCGCTCGAACACCTTGCGCGCATCATGGCGTGGCGTAAATCCGAACTCGGATTTCAGCTTGTCGTTGGACAGCACCGGCCGGTACTGGATGAACTTGGCGTGGCCCGGCCCGAGCTTGGTGATGCGCAGCAGATGCAGCAGCCACAGCGCGGACTTCAGAACCGAAGGCGGGATCGAAACGTAGGGCCGGCGGTTCAATTCGGCGATCTCGCGCAGGCTCATCGTGCCGTCACCGGCGAGATTATAGGTGCCTGGTTTCGGCTTCCGCACGGCCTGCACCAGCGCTTCGACCACATCGCTGTCGGCGATCAGCGAAAACGGCGTCGCGGTGCCGCTGACCCCCATCACAACCGGCCGCTCGAAGATCGCGGTGATCTGGTTGTTGGTCGTCGGCCCCAATACCGTGCAGGGACGAAACACGGTCTGGTGGAGATCGGGATAGAGATCGTGCCACTCGATCAGCATTTCCTCGACCTCGCGCTTGTTACGCGCGTAGGGAAAATCCGCGTTGCCGCGCAGCGGGTCGCTTTCACGCAGCGGCACCGGATTGTCCGCGTGATAACCGTAGGCGGAGCCGCTCGACGTGACGATCAGGTGCTCGACGCTGGCATCGAGCGAGGATTGCAGCACGTTCTTGGTGCCGAGTACGTCGATTTCCCAGTCGCGCTGCGGATCGCCGCCGACCGCGACGACGGACGCGAGATGCACGACGGTCTGCGGACGATGCGCCTGAAAAATCTCCCTGAGCGCGGGATCGCGGATATCGCCGGTCAGATAGGTGACGTTGGGAAGCCGCTCATGGGCGGCGACCTCGCGCATATCGAGGGCGATGATCTCCGAGTTCAGGCTGGCCCGCGCAAGTTCGGCGATCAGCGACTTGCCGATAAAGCCCGCTGCACCGGTGACCAGCACGCCGCCGTTCATGGCATATTGTCCTGCATGAGCGTCGCTCATTCCGCCGTGTCCGTGCGCGGGATATGGCTCTCGCCTCGCGGATGCGGGTCGCGGCGCTTCCACCACGCCGCCAGCGCCCATCCCGAAATCAGATGCCAGACGCCCCACCCCGCTGCAACCAGCGCCGCGCCGCCGATGCCATCGAACTGGTTGAGGATCAGTGCGAGGCCCAGCCCGGAATTATGCATGCTGACTTCGATGGACATCGCGCGGGTGTCGTAGTCGCTGAGCCGCAGCAGTTTCGCGGTGCCCCAGCCGAGCCCGATGGCGATGGCATTGTGAAGCACGACGAACGGCAGGATCGATTGCACGAAGGTCGCGAGATAGCGCGCATTGGTGAAGATCGCGCCGCCGATGAAGGCAACCAGAAACAGGAATGACAGGATCTGCAGCGGCCGGCGCAGCAGGTGACCGAGGCGCGGCCAGTAATGCACCGTCGCGAGCCCCAGCGCCATCGGAATGCCGAGGATCGCCATGGTCGAGCCGAGGAACGACAGCGGCTCGACGCTCACCTGCCGCAGCAATGCGTTGGTATCCGGGTTGAGCCCTGCCCAGAACAGGATGTTGAGCGGCGTCGTGACGATGGCGAGCAGACTCGACATCGCGGTCATGCTGATCGAGAGCGCGGTGTTGCCCCGCGCCATGTGCGTGATGAGATTGGAGATGTTGCCGCCGGGACAGGCAGCAACCACCATCATGCCGAACGCGATGCTGGGCTGCGGCTTCAGCAGCATGGTGATGGCCCACGTCACCGCGGGCAGCACCGCAAGCTGCGCCAGGAGACCGGAGACCGGCGCAACCGGCCGGCGGAACACCTCGATGAAATCGCCGATGCGCAGATCGAGCGCCACGCCGTAGATAATCAGCGCAAGCACACCGCCAAGGACGAGCTGACCCGTCGGGTTGATGTTGAGCAGAATGTCGTCGATCGGTGCGCCCGTCATGCGTCCCCTCAGCCCCAGTGGTCCGATTCTAACATTCGCACTCCCGTTCAGCAGGCATGTTTGCGAATGTTAGAATCGATGGACCACTGGCAAATATAATTCCGGTGGAGCTTTGGATTTGACATTCGCCTCACGAGTTCGCCGCGGCTGGATGGCGAATGTCAAATCCGCTCCACCAGGCCAAGAGGTTAGTTGAGTGGAACACGGGACGCCAGTGTCCCGTATCCGACGTTCGCTTCGCCCTGCAGCGCGTTCCGAGCGAACGTCGGATACGAAAGGACACTGGCAAACTATGATTCTCGTGATCCTTCGGTTCTGACATTCGTAAAGGGTGCTGGCCGAGAAGTGATACGAATGTCAGAACCGGATCACGAGTGTCGCGCTATCATGCTGCAATGAAGCATCCGCGCAGCAAAAAGGCCCCGGAACGGGGCCTTTCGCAATCCAGATTTCAAGAAGCTTAGTGAGCGTCGGCCCAGACTTTCTTCTTGGTGAAGTACAGCAGGCCGGACAGCACGATCAGGAAGAACATGACCTGCAAACCGAGGCGCTTGCGGGCCTCGAGATGCGGCTCGGCGGTCCACATCAGGAACGCGGAGATGTCCTTGGCATACTGCTGCACGGTCGCGGGCGAACCGTCGTCGAACGTCACCTGACCGTCGCTGAGCGGCTTCGGCATCTTGATCGAGTGGCCGGGGAAGTAGTTGTTGTAGTACGACCCTTCCGGCAGCGCGAAGCCTGCCGGCGCCTTCTCCTCATAGCCCTGCAACAGCGCGTCGATGTAGTTCGGGCCCTTCTCCTGGAACGAGAACCCCGGCAGCGCGTCGATCACGAACTGCGGGAAGCCGCGCTCGTAGCCACGCGCCTTGGCGATCAGCGACAGGTCCGGCGGATAGGCGCCGCCGTTGGCAGCGCGGGCCGCCTGCTCGTTCGGGAACGGCGACGGGAAGTAGTCCGCCGGACGGCCGGGGCGCTCGAACATGTCGCCTGCGTCGTTCGGGCCGTCCTTGATCTTGTACTCCGAGGCGAACGCAGCAGCCTGCGCCGTCGAGTAACCCGGTCCGCCCGGATCGGCAAGATTGCGGAATGCGACATACGACAGTCCGTGGCACGAGGCGCAGACTTCCTTGTAGATCTTGAGGCCGCGCTGCAACTGGCCCTGATCGAACTTGCCCAGCGCGCCCGCGAACGACCACTTCAGCGACGGCGGGGTCGGACCATGTCCTTCTTCCGCCTTCGCGCTGTTCATGCCGCCCAGCATCAGCGCGCCACCGACCGCAAGCGCGATCATGGCCGAGACCGGCGTCTTGCCCGTCTTCCGCAGCACGTCTTCGGCGATCGAGTTCGGCAACGGACGCGCCTTCTCGATGCGGCTGAGGATCGGCAGCACAATCAGGAAGTAGGCGAAGTAAGCGAACGTCAGGACGCGACCGGCCACGACATAGATGCCTTCAGGCGGCTTGGCGCCGAGGTAGCCGAGGCCGATGCACACGGCCACGAAGATCCAGAAGAACTGCTTGGCGAGCGGACGATACTTCGACGAGCGGGTCCGGGCCGAGTCGAGCCACGGCAGGAACGCCAGCACGATGATCGCCGAGAACATCGCGATGACGCCGGCGAGCTTGTTCGGGATCGAACGCAGGATCGCGTAGAACGGCAGGTAGTACCATTCGGGCACGATGTGCGCCGGCGTCACCGCCGGATTGGCCGGAATGTAATTGTCCGGGTCGCCGAGATAATTCGGGATGTAGAAAATGAACCAGGCGAAGAACAGCAGGAAGCAGGACATGCCGAACGCGTCCTTGAGGGTCGCGTAAGGCGTGAACGGCACAACGTCCTTCTCGGTCTTCGGCTCGACGCCCGCCGGATTGTTCTGACCGGCCACATGCAGCGCCCAGACGTGCAGCACGACAACGCCGGCGATCACGAACGGCAGCAGGTAGTGCAGCGAGAAGAAGCGGTTCAGCGTCGGGTTGCCGACCGAATAGCCGCCCCACAGCAGCGTCACGATGCTGTCGCCGACATAAGGGATCGCGCCGAACAGGTTGGTGATGACGGTGGCGCCCCAGAAGCTCATCTGGCCCCACGGCAGCACATAGCCCATGAAGCCCGTCGCCATCATCAACAGGTAGATGATGACGCCTAGAATCCAGAGGACCTCGCGCGGCTCCTTGTACGACCCGTAATAGAGGCCGCGGAACATGTGGATGTAGACGGCGATGAAGAACATCGATGCGCCGTTGGAATGCAGGTAGCGCAGCAGCCAGCCGTAGTTGACGTCGCGAACGATCAGTTCGACCGACTTGAAGGCGAAATCGACATGCGGGGTGTAGTGCATCGCCAGGATAATGCCGGTGATGATCTGCGCGCCGAGCATCATCGAAAGGATCGCGCCGAACGTCCACCAGTAGTTGAGGTTACGCGGCGTCGGGTAGGCAACGAAGGACGAGTGGATCAGTCCCCCGATCGGGAGACGCCGTTCAACCCACTTCAAGACTGGGTTTTGCGGGTTGTAGTTCGATGGTCCGCTCATGATGCGATCCTGACAAAGAAGAAGCGACGCAATCGGGTCAGATGGAAATCAGCCGATTTTGATTTTGGTGTCGGAGACGAAGGCGTAAGGCGGCACTGGCAGATTCAACGGCGCAGGGCCCTGACGGATGCGGCCTGAGGTATCGTAAACCGAGCCGTGGCACGGGCAGAAGAAGCCGCCATAGGTGCCTTCGTGAGCGATCGGAATACAGCCGAGGTGGGTGCAGATACCGATCACGACGAGCCACTGGTCGTGGCCTTCCTTGACGCGGGACTGGTCTGACTGCGGGTCGGGCAAGCTCGACACCTGGACGGCGCGCGCCTCTTCCACCTGCTTCTTGGTGCGGTTCATGATGTAGATCGGCTTGCCGCGCCAGAACACCTTGATGTCCTGTCCTGTCGCGATCGGCGTCAGATCGACTTCGATCGGGGCGCCTGCTGCGATGGTCGAGGCGTCCGGATTCATCTGGGAGATCAGCGGCCAGGCCACCGCCGCAGCGCCGACGGCGGCTATGGATCCCGTCGCTACATAAAGAAAATCACGGCGTGTCGGCTCGGCCGAGGAGGAAGACGTCACGATTGCAAACCCTTTCCGAACTGCAACCGGCGGACCCATCCCCGTTCGACGCAACGGATGCGCCGGGAGAGTAAGCCGGTGCCCGCGGGCCCCGCGGTGGCAGAATGACCACTTGTCCTACTCAACCGGGCAGAACATACGATCTAGAATCGATCTATTGGCACCCTTGCCGGGAGAGCGCAAGCCCGCTATCGGCACATTTAGTGCGACGCACTAAAACCGCCTGTGTCGGACATTTTTCCTGAAGTTTTCCACCGGCGCCAAAGGCCGCTTTCGATGCGCGTTGTCCTTTTTCAACCTGACATCCCGCAAAACACCGGGACGATTCTGCGGCTCTGTGCCTGCCTCGCCGTGGAAGCCCACATCATCGAGCCGGCCGGTTTCCCCATTTCCGACCGGCATTTCCGCCGCGCCGGAATGGACTATCTGGACCAGGTGACCATCGTGCGCCATGATTCCTGGGCCGCCTTCGAGGCTTGGCGGGCGAAATCCGGCGGCCGATTGCTTGTTTTTTCGACAAAGGCTGCAACGCCCTATCTCGATCATATCTATCGGGACGATGACATCCTGCTGTTCGGGCGTGAATCCGCCGGGGTGCCGGATGACGTGGTAAACGCCGCCAATGAGCGGCTGGTCATCCCCATCGCGCCGGGGATGCGCTCCCTCAACGTCGCCATGACGGTGGCGATGGCGCTGGGCGAAGCCTTGAGACAAACCAGAGGAACGGTGAGTTGAGTTACGCGGTCAAGGAAATCTTCCTGACATTGCAAGGCGAAGGCGCCCATGCCGGGCGCACCGCCGTGTTCTGCCGGTTCTCGGGCTGCAATCTGTGGACGGGCCGTGAACAGGACCGCTCCGGCGCCGTCTGCAAGTTCTGCGATACCGATTTCGTCGGCACCGACGGCACGCTCGGTGGACGCTACGCGAACGCCGACGACCTTGCCGCGGCGATTGCCGCGCAGTGGGAAGGGCCGCAAACCTCGTCCTCTCAAGGTTATCGCTATACCGTCCTGACCGGCGGCGAGCCGCTGCTACAGGTGGATACCGCGCTGATCGACGCGCTGCATGCACGCGGCTTCACCATCGCCATCGAAACCAACGGCACCATCGCGCCGCCCCCCGGTCTCGACTGGATCTGCGTCAGTCCCAAGGCCGGATCGGAACTGGTCGTCCGCAAGGGCCATGAACTGAAGCTGGTTTATCCGCAGGCGGAGAACACCCCCGAGGATTTCGCGGGTCTGGAATTCGAGCGGTTCTCATTGCAGCCGATGGACGGACCTGACATAGCGCAAAGCACGCAGGCGGCGATCGCATATTGCTTGCGCCATCCGCAATGGCGGCTCAGCGTCCAGACGCACAAGACGCTTGGGATCAGGTAGAAGATAGAAGCGATAGAGAGCATGAGCCGTCACCCTGAGGTGCGCGCTCTTGCGAGCCTCGAAGGGCAGCCGCCATCCTTCGAAGCCCGGCGCGAACAGCGCCTCGCACCTCAGGATGACGTGGCGAACCAAGGCAAGGATTGTCTTCAACGATGTGGGAATTGACGAAATCGTTCCGTTTCGAGGCCGCGCATTCGCTGCCCGGCACGACGCTGGGCGAGGCCAGCCAGGAAATCCATGGCCACTCGTTCCGCGCCGAGGTCTCCATTCGCGGCATCCCCGATCCCGCGACCGGGATGGTGACGGATCTCGGCATACTCGAGCAGCGGATGGCCGAGGTGAGGAAGATGCTCGACCACAAGCTGCTCAACAAGGTCGAAGCACTGGGCGCGCCGACGCTGGAAAATCTCACACGCTTCATCTGGGACCGGGTTCAGCACGCCGGCAAGGTCACCCGCGTCAGCGTTCACCGCGACAGTTGCAACGAAAGCTGCACGTATTTCGGCCCGCAGGGTTGAAGCGCGTGCAATCTGTCATCCCTCCCCCTTGTGGGGAGGGTCGGTCGAACGGAGCGAAGACCGGGGTGGGGGTATTCGGAAATTCCAGTTCGATTATTCTCGCCCATTCTGAAGTTTCCCCCCACCCGACACGTTGTTCGCTGCGCTCGCAACGTGCCACCCTCCCCACAAGGGGGAGGGATGAGAAAAGCAGCCCGGACGGAGAACTCAGTTGGAAAAGCCCGTCACAACGATCGAAGAACGCAAGCAAAAGGCCCGCGCGTGGTTCGAACGGCTGCGTGACGATATTTGTCTCTCGCTTGAAAGGCTTGAGGCCGACGCACCTGCCGCGCTTTATCCCGGCGATGCTGGCCGCTTCGTGCGCACGCCGTGGGATCGCACCGACCATTCGGGAAAACCCGGCGGCGGCGGTGTCATGTCGGTGCTGCGCGGGCGGCTCTTCGAGAAGGCCGGCGTGCATTGCTCGACGGTGCATGGCGAGTTCGCGCCGGAATTCCGCGCGCAGATTCCGGGCGCCGCCGACGATCCGCGGTTCTGGGCCTCCGGCGTTTCGCTGATCATCCATCCGCGCAACCCGAACGTGCCCGCGGTCCACATGAACACCCGCTTCGTGGTGACCACCAAGGCATGGTTCGGCGGCGGCGCGGACCTGACCCCGGTGCTGGACCGGCGGCGCACTCAGGACGATCCCGACACTGTCGCCTTTCACGCGGCCATGAAGGCGGCCTGCGACGCCCACGCGGCGGTTGCGCCTTACGAGAAGTACAAGACCTGGTGCGACGAGTATTTCTACCTGCCCCACCGCAAGGAGCCCCGCGGCATCGGCGGTATCTTCTATGACTGGCTCGATTCGGGGGACTGGGATGCCGATCTGGCCTTCACCCAGGACGTCGGCCGGGCCTTTGCCGGGATCTATCCCGAGCTGGTGCGAGGGAATTTCGGGACAGCCTGGACCGACAAGGACCGCCAGGAGCAGCTCATCCGCCGCGGCCGCTATGTCGAGTTCAATCTGCTTTATGACCGGGGGACGATTTTCGGCCTGAAGACAGGCGGAAATGTCGATTCGATCCTGTCGTCGATGCCGCCCGAGGTGAAGTGGCCGTAATCGCCTCCATAGGCGGACGAATTCACAAAAGCTTAATAAAAGAGCACCTTTTGAGCGATTTTGACGTGTAACCGAGACAGCACACTTGCCAAAGAACGGTCCCGGATACCGTCCAACGGGCCGGAAACCATTTGAGCCCGGACAGCCCTCAACGTATTTTGAGGGCCATAGGTGTGGCGGAATCGTACCGTCGCCGAAAGTTTTCAAGGGGCTCCGATGCGCAAGATTGCTGTACTTCTCCTCGCTGCCGCAGGCGTTGGCCTGGCAGGCGCGGCTTCCGCAGCCGATCTCGGCACCGCGCCGATCTATCGCAAGGCACCTCCGGTGCAGGTCTTCACCTGGACCGGCGGTTACATCGGCGGTTACATCGGCGGTGCTTTCGCTTCCAACGATACCGTGACCGGCGTGCCGGTTGACGGCGCTGGCCTCCCGATCTTCGCCGGCCCGGCGGCCTCCTACAAGTACAGCTCCAGCGTGATCGGCGGCTACACCAGCGGCTACAACTGGCAGTTCGCTCCGAACTGGGTGATCGGTTACGAAGGTGAAACCGGCTACATCGGCGTCAAGGGTTCATCCGCTTATGCTGGTTCGGCCACCTCGATTGCGACCACCCGCGCTGAAGGCCTCTACAGCGTCTGGGCCGCCCGTTTCGGTTATGCCTTCGATCGCTCGCTGCTCTACGTCAAGGGCGGTGCGGCGCTGGTCAATTTCGAAACCGGCGTCTCCGACGGAACCCCCGGCAATCACATCGACACCATGCACACCAAGTATCGCCTCGGTTACGCGATCGGCGGCGGCTGGGAATATGCCTTCGACAACAAGTGGAGCGTGAAGGCCGAGTACCTCTATCTCGGCTTCGACAACAACATCACCACCACCGGCAACTGGACTGGCCCTCCGACCCAGGTCTGGACCACGACCAGCCTGCCTGGCATCCACACCGCCAAGGTCGGCCTGAACTACAAGTTCGACATGCTCGGCTATGTCCTCGGCATGGTTCGCTAAGCACCAACGCTTCTCTGGAATTCAAAAGCCCCGGACATTGTCCGGGGCTTTTTCGTTTTGTCGCAATCTTACCAACCTGTCTTTGTCGGCGTGTCATGACGCGCGGCTAGGCTGAACGCTCCTCACACAGCCAAGGAGCCGGTCATGGGACTGAAAGCAGGCGACGTCGTTGTTCTCAAATCTGGCGGTCAGGCGCTGACCGTTTCCGAGGTCAACGACGAGATGGTCGAATGTGTCTGGATCGGCGAGGAAGGCGATCTGTTCCGCGAGAAACTTCCGGCGTCCGTTCTCGAACTCGCTCACATCGATATGTCGGATGACGAGGACGAAGAAGACGACGAGGACAGCGAAGAGAACGAAGACGAAGGCGACGACCATCACGCCAAGAAAACCGCGGAAGTCGCCTGAGGCCATAGCCTCGTTAAACGGGAATGCTGCCGCCGGGACCGCCCGGCAGCATACCTTACAGCCGATGATCCCGTGTGAATCTCGCGACGGTGTCATCGGCGATGGTGTTGAGCGCTGCCGCATCGAGCGGGAACTGCATCGCCAGCCACGCATCCTCGGCCAACGTCAGCACGTGACCGAGCGCGGGGCCTTCCGCGATGCCGCGCGCGATGAAATCGGCGGCCTTGAGCGGAAATGCCGGCGGCGTCCAGCGCTCCGGCAGTGTCGCAAGCTCGCGCCAGGATGGTGAGGCCGCACCGCGCCCTGCCCGCGCCCATGCCAGCATGATCCGGTCGAGATAGCGCGCCGCCCCCAGCCTGTAGAGCCTGCGCTGCGCCGTCGCCTCGTCCATGCCAGCCAGCCGCCACCAGCGATGCCCCATCGAATCCAGCCGCTTGGTCTCGGCATTCGACAGCCGCCAGCGCTGCGACAGGCGTTTTGCATCCTCGGTCACCGCCACGGTCAGCGCACCGAGACGGCGAACCGCATCGGCTTCCAGTCCGAGCGCCCGTTCGGCAGCGAGCATCACCGCGAACGGCCCGTGAAAGACGACACCCGCGGTCAGCCGCAGCAGCAGACCGGCGTCATCCATCGCGACCAGCGCAGGCGCCGCTCCCTTCGCAACCATCAGCTTCAGCATTTCCATCCGGATGCGCTCAGCCGACAACTCCGCAAGCCCGTCACGCCCGGCGATACAGGCCTCGTATCCGGTACGATCCGGTTCACCCTCGCCGTAAGCAGCATGAATGCGGAAGAAACGCAGGATGCGCAGATAGTCCTCCGCGATCCGTTGCGACGGCTCGCCGATAAAGCGCACCCGCCGCGCCGCGATATCCGCGCGGCCGTCGACCTCATCGTGAATCGTGCCGTCCGGCGTCACCGTCAGGCCGTTCATGGTGAAATCGCGGCGCATGGCATCGCGCGTCCAGTCGCGCCCGAACGCCACCTTGGCCTTGCGTCCGAAGGTTTCGAGATCCTCACGCAGCGTGGTCACTTCAAACGGCTGACCTTCGATCACCAGCGTCACTGTGCCGTGCTCGACGCCGGTCGGCACCGCCTTGATATGGGCGAGCTTGGCGCGGCGGATCACTTCCTCCGGCAGTGCCGTGGTCGCAATGTCGATGTCGCCGATCGGGAGGCCGAGCAGCGCGTTGCGCACCGCGCCGCCCGCGACCCGCGCTTCCTCGCCGCCGGAATTGAGCAGCGTCAGCACCCGCGTCGTCGCGCCAGACCTCAACCAGGGGGCATCGCGCAGCGAATCCGGGGCGTTCATTTCTCGGACCCCTGGATCAGCTTGCCGTTCTCCAGATGCGCGGGCGCGTAGGTCGATCCCGGGGGCGCGCCGGAAAAATGCGCCAGCAATATGAGGCTCACGATAACCAGCACGAATGCGGCCACCGCCAGTTTGCCGACAATGTGTAGTGGCCACGATGACCTGACCCAAAGGCCGGATCGGCTTGCAAGAAGAAATGCCGCATAGACCGCGAATGGAATAAGGAAAATTCCGATCTCGGTGAGGACGGGACGGATCATGTAAGACAAATCCGCTCGTAAAGCGCACGCAGCATCCCGGCGGTCGCGCCCCAGATATAATGCTGCTCGAATGGCATCTCATAGAACGAGCGCTGCATGCCGCGGAATTCCTTGCTGCCGAGCCTGTGATTGACCGGATCCATCAAAAACGCCAGCGGCACTTCGAACGCGGCATCGACTTCGTTGGTGTTGATCGTCAGCTCAAACCCCGGCCGGACCCGCGCCAGCGTCGGCAGGATCCGGAATCCGAATCCGGTTGCATAGACATCGAGATAGCCGATCGGCTCGACGAAATTCCGCTTGAGGCCGATTTCCTCGTCGGCTTCGCGCAGTGCTGCGTCCATCGGCGAGGCATCGACCGGATCGATCTTGCCGCCGGGAAACGAAACCTGTCCGGCATGTTCGTTGAGATGCTCGGCGCGCTTGGTCAGCAGCACTGTCGGCACATCACGCTCCACAATGGGGACGAGAACCGCGGCCGGGCGCACCGGGCGTTCTTTCGCGATGATTTCCAGCATCGCGTCGGTGCCGAAATCGCCGGTCGGCGCGAGCACCGCGGCATCGGTCAATCCCGGCGGCACGTGGAAGTTCAGCCGCTCATGCGCCCTGCGAAAGAATTCGCCAGAGCTTATGTCGAGCGGAGCCGCGGTGCTGGCGGATGCGGCGTCCTTGAAAACACTTTTCGTCAACCCAAATCCTCTTATCTCAAACCGGATCTCGCGCCTGCGCCGCGTCCGCCATCGAGAAGAACTCTCCGCCGGACATGACCCCGAACATCTCGCGGCCGTCGACGAGACGAATTTCGCCCATCTCGACCAGATCATAATAGAGCGCGCGTGTGACTTTTGCCCACAAATCCGCACGCACATGGAGGTAAGGCGTTAGGCCGCCGTCGGCGGCGGCCTCAAAGCGCAACCGGTGATCGCCATCGCATGGCACCCATTCGTCGACATTGGTGCGAAAGCTCAGCGTCCGCGCCGCGCCCTCGCCGTCCTTCTCCATCTCGACCGCGAGAAACGGCGCGTCATCGACGCGGATGCCGACTTTCTCCACCGGCGTGACGAGAAAATACTTGCCATTCTCATGCTTGAGAATTGTGGAAAACAGCTTCACCAGCGCTGCCCGCCCGATCGGTGTCCCGAGATAGAACCATGTGCCGTCGCTCGCGATCCGCATATCGAGATCGCCGCAGAATGGCGGATTCCACAGATGAACCGGCGGCAGGCCTTTTGTCGCAGCACCGCGCGCCGCCAGAGTGAGCCCGTCGAGGCGCTGAGCCGGATTCAGCTCCTGTTTCTGCCCTTGGTTCGCCATTGTTTGCCCTGACCGTTGACGCTTCTGTTTGGCACGATTGGTGCAAGCCCTGATACCGAAAGCCAAGAAACCGGGAACGATGACATAGCCGATAAATCATACCCGCGCGCGGTGGGATTACTCGCCACATCGTGATGAGTTTCAAGCCCCCCACCCGCTAATGTGGGGACAGCTTGAATCAGGGAATGCATAAGAGAATACATGGCCTTTGCACCAGTTTAGCATGGGTCTTCGCTAGTGTCCTGAATCCGGCGCTCGCTTCGTTCCACGGCGCTTTCTGCAGCGAACGCCGGATTCAGGACACGAGAAGTCATGATCGCTAGTGGTCCTTTGGTTCGACATTCGCAAAAAGGGCTGCCGAGACGGGATGCGAATGTCGGAACCGGACCACTAGGCAAGGAGCGATGATTATGGCTGGCGCGGAAGGTGTCGAGAAACTGGAAGACGTGATCGTGCGTTCAGCCGAGCAGATCGCGGGTGACATCCGCGCCGCGCGGGAAGCGGTCTCGACTGTGATCTTCGGCCAGGAACGCGTGGTCGAGAATGCGCTGGTGACGATCCTGTCCGGCGGTCACGCATTGCTGATCGGCGTTCCGGGTCTGGCGAAAACCAAACTGGTCGAGACGCTGGGCATCACCCTCGGCCTCGATGCCAAGCGCGTGCAGTTCACCCCGGACCTGATGCCGTCCGATATTCTCGGCGCCGAAGTGCTCGATGAAAGCGTCAGCGGCAAGCGCTCGTTCCGTTTCATTTCGGGGCCGGTGTTCGCGCAGCTTCTGATGGCGGACGAAATCAACCGCGCCTCGCCGCGCACGCAGTCGGCCTTGTTACAGGCGATGCAGGAGCAGCACATCACGGTCGCCGGCGCGCGGCACGATCTGCCGAAGCCGTTCCATGTACTCGCGACCCAGAACCCGCTGGAGCAGGAAGGCACCTATCCGCTGCCGGAAGCCCAGCTCGACCGCTTCCTGATGGAAATCGACGTCGAGTATCCGGATCGCGATGCCGAACGCAGAATTTTGTTCGAGACCACCGGCGCCGAGCAGACCGCCGCGAAGGCGGCGATGACCGCCGAGACGCTGATCACCGCGCAGCGGCTGGTGCGCCGCCTGCCGGTCGGCGATTCAGTGGTCGAGGCGATTCTTTCGCTGGTCCGTTCGGCGCGTCCGGGCGAGGACAGCGGAGAGGTCGGCAAATCGATCGCATGGGGACCGGGTCCGCGCGCCAGCCAGGCGCTGATGCTCGCCGTCCGCGCCCGCGCATTGCTCGACGGGCGGCTCGCGCCCTCGATCGACGACGTACTCGATCTCGCAGAGCCCGTTCTGAAACACCGCATGGCGCTGACTTTCTCGGCGCGCGCCGAGGGCCGCACCGTGACCGACATCATCAAGCAGTTGAAATCACGGATCGGCTGATGGCAGCACGGCCGCAACCCGCACTCCAGGAGATCGAGGCAGTCCGGCGCGCAGATGGTGAAAGCCGTTCGCTCGCCGCGTCGCTGCCGCGTCTCGTGCTGGAAGCGCGGCGCATTTCGGCCAACGTCATCCACGGCCTGCATGGCCGGCGGCGCGCTGGCACCGGCGAGAACTTTTGGCAGTACCGCCGCTTCGTCTCCGGAGAGGCCTCGCAGAATGTCGACTGGCGGCGTTCAGCACGCGACGATCATCTCTATGTCCGCGAGCAGGAGTGGGAAGCCGCGCACACCGTATGGCTGTGGCCGGATCGCTCGAAGTCGATGGCGTTCGCGTCCAGAACCGCGCGTGACAGCAAGCTCGAGCGCGCGCTGGTGGTCACCTTCGCGCTGGCCGATCTCCTGGTGTCCGGCGGCGAACGTGTCGGCATTCCCGGCCTGATGTCTCCGAGTTCGAGCAGCAACATCGTCGACAAGATGGCGCAGGCGATCCTGCACGACACCGCCACGCGGGCAAGTCTGCCGCCGTCGTTCGTGCCGTCGGCGCTCGCCGAAGTCGTGGTGCTGTCGGATTTCTGGTCGCCGGTCAGCGAGATCCGCTCCATGCTCGGTGGTCTCTCGTCGTCGGGCGCGCATGGCACCCTGCTCCAGATCGTCGATCCCGCCGAGGAGACATTTCCCTATTCCGGCCGCATCGAATTCGTCGAGCCCGAAGGCGGCGAGGTCATCACCGCCGGGCGCGCCGAGACATGGGCCAGGGATTACACTGCGCGCGTCGAGGCGCATCGCGCCGCCATCCGCGAAGAAACCGGCAAGCTCGGCTGGCTGTTCTCGACCCACACCACCAATCGCTCCGCCGCTGAACTGCTGCTGTACCTGCACAGCGGCATGATGGTCGCCAAGGGGAGCGCCGGACGCGTCGCCATAACAGCGGGGCGCACCGCATGATGGGCCTGCCGCTTTCATTCGCCGAGCCGTGGCTGCTGATGGGCCTGTTGAGCCTGCCGGCGCTGTGGTGGCTGCTGCGCGTGATGCCGCCGCGCCCGCGGCGCATCGATTTTCCGCCGACGCGGCTCCTGTTCGATATCGCTCCGAAGGAAGAAACTCCGTCGCGCACGCCGTGGTGGCTGACATTGCTGCGCCTGCTCGCCGCCGCGCTGGTGATCCTCGCCGCCGCTGGTCCGGTCTGGAATCCAGGCGAGGGCGTGGCGCGCTCCAGCGCGCCGCTGGTGCTGCTGCTCGACGACGGCTGGAGCGCCGCGTCCAACTGGGAGGCCCGCGTCAGGACCGCGGACGAACTGATTTCCAACGCCGAGTCCGACCGGCGCGCGGTGGCCATCGTGCCGCTGTCGGACTCGACCCGCGACATCACGCTGATACCCGCCGGGACCGCGCGCGTGGCTCTGCGCCAGCTCGCGCCCAAACCCTACGCCGTCGCGCGTGTCGAAACACTGCCGGCGCTGGAGCGCTTTCTCGCCAAGACCGGCGACGGCGAAATCGTCTGGCTCAGCGACGGCATCGACACCGGACGCGGCAGCGAATTCACCGAAGGCCTGACGAAGACGATTCAGGATCGCACACTGACGATTTTCGAAGGCGGCACTCCGCCCGCGCATGCGCTGGCCGCGGCCGAGAACGCCGCAGCCAGGATGACGGTAAAGGTGCTGCGCGCCAACAGCGGCGTCGGCGATGCCGGGCTCGTCCGCGCGCTGGACCAGAAAGGCTCGCCGATCGGCGAAGCGAAGTTTGTGTTCGGCGCGCAGGATCGCGAGACCGAGGCGAGTTTCGATCTTCCGGTGGAACTGCGCAACGACATCACGCGCCTGGAGGTCTCCGGCGAGCGCTCGGCGGGCGCGGTGCAACTGCTCGACAAGCGCTGGCGGCGGCGCGCGATCGGCATCGTCTCCGGCGCGACCAGCGACACCGCGCAGCCGCTGCTGGCCTCGACCTTCTATCTCACGCGTGCGCTGGCGCCGTTCGCGGACGTGCGGCTCGGCGAGCGCGGCTCGCCCGCGGTGGCGATCGGACAGTTTCTCGATCAGAAGCTGCCGATGATCGTGCTTGCTGACGTCGGCACGCTGTCACCGGACATCCGCGACCGTCTCAACACATGGATCGCGCAAGGCGGCGTGCTGGTGCGCTTCGCCGGGCCGCGCCTCGCCGCCGGCGATGACGATCTGGTGCCGGTAAAACTGCGGCGCGGCGGGCGCAGCCTCGGTGGCACCCTGACGTGGGAGAAACCGCAGCCGCTGGCGTCCTTCGCCGCTGACGGTCCATTCGCGGGCCTCACCGTGCCGAAGGATATTACCGTGACGCGGCAGGTGCTGGCCGAACCCGATCCGGCGCTGGCGTCGCGAAGCTGGGCATCGCTCGCCGACGGCACCCCGCTGGTGACCGGCGAACATCGCGACAAAGGCATGCTCGCCCTGTTCCATATCAGCGCGGATATGCGCTGGTCGGACCTGCCGTTGTCTGGCAGCTTCGTCGAAATGCTGCGGCGAATCGTCGATATGTCGGGCTACACGGCCAATGCAGGCGCGGGAGTCGCCGCCGAGGCCGGGGCAGAGACTGTTGCGCCGATCCGCACTCTCGACGGCTTCGGCGCGTTCGGTCCGCCGCCTTCTACCGCAAAGCCGGTGCGCGCGGACTACCGCGACCGCGCCACGCTCGATCATCCGCCCGGTCTTTACGGTCCCGCAGACGGTCCGCTCGCGGTGAACGCGCTTGCCGACGCCGACCGACTCGCACCGCTCGACACGTCCACACTGAAGGCACGGCGCGCGACCTACACCAACGCCGAGCCGCGCGACCTGCGCGGCATCCTGCTCTCCACTGCGCTGGCACTGTTTCTGATCGACGCCATCATCGTCGCCATTCTGGGCGGTGGACTGGCGGCGCTGCTGCGACGCCGCGCCGCGACGGCGGCGCTCGCCATCGCATTCGCGCTCGCTTCTGTCAGCAGCGTGCCCTCGCCGTCTTATGCGCAGGCCCCGAAGGCTCCAGCGGGGAGCACACCCACAAGACCTCCTGCAAGCAGCGCCGCCGATGATGACTTCGCCATCAAGGCCGTCGCGCAGACCCGTCTCGCCTATGTCCTGACCGGCAACGCCGATGTGGATTCGATTGTGAAGGCCGGGCTGTCGGGCCTGACGCTGTTTCTCGCGCAGCGCACCGCGCTGGAAGCGGGCGAGCCGGTCGGCGTCGATCCGGCGCGCGACGAACTCGCCTTTTTTCCGCTGGTGTACTGGCCGGTGATTACGGGCCCGCCGAAGCCATCGCAGGACGCCATCAACAAGCTCGACGCCTACATGAAGCAAGGCGGCACGGTGCTGTTCGACACCCGCGACGCCATTGAGGCGCCGCCGGGTCCCGGCGGTGAATCGCAGACACCCGGCATGCTGACGCTGCGTGAGATTCTGTCCTCGCTCGACATTCCCGAACTGGAGCCGGTGCCGCGCGAACATGTGCTGACCAAGACGTTCTATCTGCTGCGCGACTTCCCCGGCCGCTTCAACTCAGGCCAGACTTGGGTCGAAACGCTGCCGCGCGTCGAAGACGAAGATGCCGCCGACCGTCCCGCACGCGGCGGCGACGGCGTCTCGCCGATCATCATCACCTCGAACGATCTGGCGGGTGCATGGGCGATGCGGGCCGACGGCCAGCCGATGCTGCCGCTGACGCCGGGCGATCCGCGCCAGCGCGAGTTCGCCTTCCGCGCCGGCGTCAACATCGTGATGTACACGCTGACCGGCAACTACAAGGCCGATCAGGTCCATGCGCCTGCGCTGATCGAACGGCTGGGACAATGAGCATGTATGCAGGATCTCCAAGGTTGAGCCGTCACCCTGAGGAGCGAGCCCTTGCGAGCCTCGAAGGGCGACAGCAACACAATGATGGCCTCATCCTTCGAGGCGCGTCGCAAGAGCGACGCGCACCTCAGGATGACGGCAAAGCCGCGGTATAAGTCATGCAGTACGGCATCGCATTCGCACCCCTCGTTCCCACGCTCGTGCTGTGGATCGGCCTTGCCGCGATCGTCGTGATCGCAGCTGTCCTGATGCTCGCGCGTGCGCGCGGCGCCGCGATGCGAGTCGCTGCGCTGGCGCTGATCCTGCTCGCGCTGGCCAATCCGTCATTCACGCGCGAAGAGCGCGAACCGCTCACCTCAGTCGCGGCCGTCGTGGTCGACAAAAGCCCGAGCCAGAATTTCGGCGAACGCACCCGCGAGACCAACGAGGCGCGCGAGGCGCTGGTCGCCCGCCTGAAGGACATCAAGGGGCTTGAGGTCCGCGTCGTCGAGGCCGGACAGGCCGACGGCGAAACCGACGGCACCAGGCTGTTCTCGGCCGTCACATCGGCATTGTCCGACGTGCCGACCGACCGCGTCGCCGGAGCATTCCTGATCACCGACGGGCGCGTCCACGACATTCCCGCCAATGCCGCCGCCATCGGCTTCAACGCGCCGGTGCATGCGCTGATCACCGGACGCAGCAACGAGCGCGACCGCCGCGTCGCCATCGTCGCGGCCCCCCGTTTCGGCATCGTCGGCCAGACCCAGACCATCACCTATCGCCTCGACGATCAGGGCGTGACCAGCCAGAGCGCCCGCGTCGTGGTCCGGCGCGACGGCGATGTGCTCAGCGAGCGCGCGGTGCGCAGCGGCGAACAGGTCAGTGTCACCATCGAGATTCCGCATGCCGGGCCGAACATCGTCGAGATCGAAGCCTCAAAGCTCGACGATGAACTGACGCCGGTCAACAACCGCGCCGTGGTCTCCATCGACGGCGTGCGCGACAAGCTGCGCGTGCTGCTGGTGTCCGGCGAGCCGCATTCCGGCGAACGCACCTGGCGCAACCTGCTGAAATCGGACGCCAGCGTCGATCTGGTGCATTTCACCATTCTGCGCCCGCCCGAGAAGCAGGACGGCACCCCGATCAACGAACTGTCGCTGATCGCGTTTCCGACGCGCGAACTGTTCCAGCAGAAGATCAATGAATTCCAGCTCATCATCTTCGACCGCTACGCGCGTCAAGGTGTGCTGCCGATCTCGTATTTCGACAACATCACACGCTATGTGCGCAACGGCGGCGCGGTGCTGGTGTCTGCCGGTCCCGATTATGCGAGCCAGACCAGCATCTGGCGCACGCCGCTCGATGCGATCCTTCCCGCAGAGCCGGTCGGCGTCAGCGAACAGGCTTTCACGGCGCGCCTGACCAATATCGGCAAGCGCCATCCGGTGACGCGCGGGCTTGAAGGTTCCAGCAGCGAGCCGCCGCACTGGAGCCGTTTCTTCCGCCTGATCGACACGCGCAATCCTGCCAACCCGCCGATCATGGAAGGCGCCGACGGCAAGCCGCTGCTGCTGCTGTCGCGGCAGGGCGAAGGCCGCGTCGCGCTGCTGCTGTCCGATCACATCTGGCTGTGGGCGCGCGGCTATGAGGGCGGCGGCCCGCATCTCGATCTGCTGCGGCGAATGTCGCACTGGCTGATGAAGCAGCCGGATCTCGACGAGGAAGCGCTGCGGCTAAAAGTCGAAGGCCGCGATCTCGTCGCGGTGCGCCAGACCATGGCCGACACCGTGCAGCCGGTCACCATCACCTCTCCGTCCGGCGTGACGCGCCAGGTGACGCTGAGCGCCGGGGAGCCCGGCGAATGGCGCGCGTCAGTCAGCGCCGACGAGCTCGGCCTGTGGCAGGCGACCGACGGTTCGCTGAAGGCGCTGATTAATGTCGGCCCGGTGAACCCGAAGGAATTCGCGGAAGTCACATCGACGACGGAGGCGCTGCGCCCACTGCTACAGGCGACCGGCGGCGATACCCGACGCGTGGCTGACAGCGGCAGCATCGACCTGCCGCGCGTCTTGCCGGTGCGCGCCTCGACGGTGTTTCGCGGCGAGGGCTGGCTCGGGGTCAAGATGCGCGATGCCAGCGTCGTGCGCGGCATCGGCGTGCTGCCGATCTTCGCCGGTTTGATCGGTCTGTTGCTGCTGCTCGGCGCGTTCGCCAGCACCTGGCTGCGCGAAGGCCGCTAGCTGCCGCTTCTCGGCCATTGGCCGACTGGGCCAATGAACGCGCTGGCCGGAAATCCGGATGGGTGATGTGGCAGGAAGTTATGCTGCCGAACGCCGGGCCATCGCGACTGACAGCATCGAGATCAGCTCCGATAACGGAACATGGACGCTGACCGGCTTCAGCTTGAACTGGAAGGTCATGATCGCTTCGTGGCAGCGGAGCCCCTTGCCGCCTTTGACCAGGCCCAGATCCCGAATGAGCTTGTAGGTTTTACCGTCCGCCATTCGCACAAGACGGACGTTCTCAAAATACCTGAGCATTCACGCTCTCCTCGCGCGGATGAGAACAGCCGTTCGTTACGATTCGGTCAACCATAACAGCCGTGTGACAAGCCGCGCTCTGTGTCCTTTTGGCCTCGCGCCGCAGCTTTCGTCCTCATCTCCCGGCCTCGCGGTTGACACTCCGGCCTCGACCGGCAATGTTACATTATAACATCCGGAACCGGCTCCATCTGCGGCTGGACCGGATGAAACGGGGCGTATCTGCCGATGAACTGGCTGCGATCGAAGGCAAGGAGGCTGTCACTGCTGGCGCTGTTCGCGCTGGCGCTGCAACTCGGCCTGTCGTTCGGTCACACCCACCACGACATCGCCGTTGCCGGCATCGCCGCGAGCCAATCGCAGGCATCGGTGCCCGACACCGATCACGACCAGCATGCCCATCGCGACCTGTGCGCCATCTGCGCAACGATGGCGATGGCCAGCAGCCTGGTCGCGGCCGCGCCGCCATCGCTTCCGGTGCCTCTGACGGTCACCGCCTCCAAGACGGCCTTTGAGTCTGAAGCCATCGCTGGCGACTCCCGCCGCGGCGCGTTCCGCTCCCGCGCGCCGCCGCACGCCTGACTCGAAAACTGTCCGATCCCGACGCTCGCCGCAGGTGATCGCGGGACATTCGAGGTTAGCCGCCCGGCCCCGCATGACGGGATCGGAGGCGGCATCAGGATCAAAGCATCATGTCGTACAAGTTTCTTCGCGCCTCGCTGGCCGGCGGCTCCGCCGTCGCGATGGCGCTTCTCGTCAACGGCGCCGCGCGGTCGCAGCAGAGTGATCCGGGCGCGGGCACCACGCTCCCTGAAATTGCTGTCGAGGCACCGAGCCCGATCCAGCGGCCGCACCGGCATCGCGCAGAGCCCGGCCGGACCACAGCCGCTGCGCCTGCCGCCGCACCTGCACCTAATCCCGACACCTATGCGGGCACGCTGCCAATCGTCACCGATCAGTTCGCCACCGTCACCGTGGTGCCGAACGAGGAAATCCGCCGCAGCGCGGCTTCGACTCTCGGCGATCTTCTCAACAACAAGCCCGGCATTACCGGCTCATCCTTCGCGCCCGGCGCATCGAGCCGGCCCATTATTCGCGGACTCGACGTCAACCGCGTCGGCATTGTCGAGAACGGCATCGGCAGCAATGGCGCATCCGATCTCGGCGAAGATCATTTCGTGCCGATCGATCCGCTCTCCACAAATCAGGTTGAGGTCATTCGCGGCCCCGCAACGCTGCGCTATGGGTCGCAGTCGATCGGTGGCGTGGTCAGCGCCAGCAACAACCGCATTCCCGACACGCTGCCGTGCAGCGCGGTGCCGTCGATCCAGACCTACGGCTACAACGTCAAGGCGCCGCAGCTCTCCGCGTCGAATCCCTGCGCCAGTTTCGAGACCCGCTCTTCGCTCTCCAGCGTCGATCTCGGCCGTGAAGGCGCGGTGCTGCTCGACGCCGCCGGCAACAATGTTGCGATCCATGCCGACGCGTTCGCGCGCAAGACCGAAGATTACAGCGTTCCGAACTCGCCCTACCGCTTCGATCCGACGCGGCCGTTCACCGGCAAGCAGCCGAATTCATCGACGCAGTCGGATGGCGCCTCGATCGGCGGATCGTACTTCTTCGCGGGCGGCTTCATCGGCGCGGCGATCCAGCAGAACAACAGCATCTATCATATTCCCGGCATCGACGGCGAAGAGCACCGCACCCGCATCAGCGCGCGGCAGACCAAGTTGACGGTGAAGGGGGACTATCATCCGGACAGCAAGGCGATCGACGTGATCCGGTTCTGGGCCGGCGCGACCGACTACAAGCACAACGAAATCGGTCTCGCCGATCCGGCGGATTTCTCCAGCGACGGCGTGCGCCAGACCTTCACCAACAAGGAGCAGGAAGGCCGCGTCGAAGTGCAGTTCGCGCCGCTGAACCTGCGTTTCGCGGCATTGACCACCGCGGTCGGCGTGCAGGCGTCGCATCAGGAACTGACCGCGCCGAGCCCGGACGATCCGGGCAGCCCGCTCAACGGCCTGTGGGACCCGAACAAGAACACCAAGGTCGCGGGCTACATCTTCAACGAGTTCAAGTTCAGCGACGTCACCAGGGCGCAGGTCGCCGCGCGCGTCGAACACGTCAATCTGAGCGGCACCACGCCGGCCTTCGTGCCGGAAGTGTTCGACCTGAACGTCGATCCCGCCGGCATCGGCCCTGCCACGCCGCGCAACCTGAACTTCACGCCGAAGAGCGGCAGCGTCGGCCTGATCCAGAACCTGCCGTGGAATCTCGCGGCCAGCATCACCGGCCAATACACCGAACGCGCGCCGAAGCCCGCGGAGCTGTTTTCGCGCGGCGGCCACGATGCCACCACCACCTTCGATATCGGAAATCCAAATCTTGGTATCGAGACTGCGAAGTCGGTTGAGGTTGGCCTGCGGCGTGCGACGGGGCCGTTCCGGTTCGAACTGACCGGCTATTACACGCGCTTCGACGGCTTCATCTATCGCCGCCTGACCGGCAACACATGTGAAGACGTTGCGTGTCAGGCCGGTCCGGGACTCGAGCTCAATCAGGCGATCTATTCGCAGAAGGACGCCACCTTCCGCGGCGCCGAATTCCAGTTCCAGTACGACGTGCTGCCGCTCTGGGCCGGACAGTTCGGTGTCGAAGGACAGTATGACATCGTGCGCGCCACCTTCACCGATGGCACCAACGTGCCGCGGATTCCGCCGCAGCGGCTTGGCGGCGGCATCTACTATCGTGACGCCAACTGGCTCGCGCGCGTCAACCTGCTGCATGCCTTCGCGCAGAACGACATCGGCGGCATCGAGACCTCGACGCCGGGCTATAACCGCCTGCGCGCCGAGTTGAGCTACACCACAAAGCTTGCCAAGACCGACTGGTGGGGCGCGCAGCAATTCACCTTCGGTGTCGTCGGCGACAACCTGCTCAACGAGGACATCCGCAACTCCGTATCCTACAGCAAGGATCAGGTCCTGCTGCCGGGCATCGGCGTGCGCATGTTCGCGAATGTGAAGTACTGAGGCAGAGGGGCGGACTGCACAAACCTCCCATACGAATGTCGTCCCCGCTTTCGCGGGGACGACACTGAATACGTGATGAGTAGTCTCGATGAACTCAGAGAGCCCGCGCGAACGTCCAGTCCGGGCGGACAGCGCCGCTGACGCCTTCAAATGCGCCGTCGACCAGTTCATGCACCAGCAGCCGGGCATGATCGACCGGCCCCGGCATCGTCGCGCGGCCCTTCGGAATCCGCTTGAATCCGACACGGCTGTAGTAGGCCTCGTCGCCGACCAGCAGCACCAGCCGGTGCCCCTTGGCCTTCGCATCCTTCAGCGCGCGGTCGAGCAGCGCCCGCCCGACGCCGCGATCGCGAAACGGCGGCTCGACGGTGAGCGGCCCAAGCAACAGCGCCGGCGTGTTGCCGATACAGATCGGCAGTTGCCGCACCGAGCCGACCATCAGCGTGCCGATCCGCGCGGTGAATGACAGATCGAGCAGATGATCGACATGCTCGCGCAACCGATAGGCGCTGAGTACGTAGCGGCCCGGCCCGAACGTGCGCTCGTGCAGGCGCTCGATGGGCTGCTCGTCGCCGGGGGTCTCGGCCAGAATGGTCAGGGAAAGATCGGACATGATGGACCGCGAATTAGCATTTGGGGCAAGGATGGTCTACGGCTCAACGGGTCATCCGGGCTGAAATCTCCGTCCTTCATACGAGTTCGTCCGCTGTCATTCCGGGATGCGCGTTCTTCACGCGCAGGCCCGGAATCCAGAACATGGATTCCGGGTTCGCTCGCGGAGTGCTCGCGCCCCGGAATGCCCCGGTTGGTTAAATCCAGTCCTCGGTCAAAGGCCGGTTATCCAGCACTTCGGCGATCCGCGCCCGCGTGCCGCGGGTGGTGTCCGGCGGCAGCTCCGCAACGCCGAAGAAGCCGCAGGCCACGATTTCGTGGTTGGGCTCCGGCATCCGGTCCTGACGGTACAGGCGCACGACATAGACCGCGACATGGTCGCGCGGCGACACCCGGCGGTTGAAAAACAGGCCATGCAGGAGCGGCTCGCCGGTCATCTCGATCCGCCCCTCCTCGATCAGTTCGCGCTTCAGCGAACTCAAAAAGGTCTCGCCGGTCTCGACGCCGCCGCCGGGCAGATGCCAACCCGAGACGTAGCTATGCTTGACCAGAAACACGCGGTTCTCGCCGTCGAGGACCACCGCGCGCACGCCGAGCGTCATGCCCCGCGCAAACCGCGAATAGAAATGAAAGACGCGCCGGAGCAAAGGCTCGAACTTCAGGCGAAAGTTTGGGGGGTCATTCGTCAAAATCAGTTCCGAAATCCAGGATGCCGTCACGGCCGGATTTATTCCGGTCATCCACGTCCTGCGAACCATCAAGGAAGGCGTGGGCGCCCGGGTCAAGAGGGCGTTCACGCCCGTCTTCGACGGGCTATGCCCGGACATGACGATGTGCGGGATTTTGAATATCATGACATTTCGAGCTAACGCATGTAACAGAAGTTCATGACGCCGTTCGTGCTCGCGCATCTGTCCGATCCGCATCTCGGCCCGATGCCGCGGCCGCGCCTGCGCGAACTCGCGGGCAAGCGCGCGATCGGCTATCTCAACTGGCAGCGCAAGCGGCACATGGTCCATCGCCGTGAGGTGCTGGGCGAACTCGTCGCCGACATGCATGCGCAGCAGCCCGATCACATCGCCGTCACCGGCGATCTCGTCAACATCGCGCTGCCGCTGGAATTCGCCGAGGCCCGCAGATGGCTGGAGAACGTCGGCACGCCGGAGGATGTGTCGCTGGTGCCAGGCAATCACGACGCCTATGTGCGCGGTATCCGCGATCATTTCCCGCAGGTGTGGGCGGACTATTTTCGCGGCGACGGCGCGGCAACGAACAGTGACGCGACATTTCCCTATCTGCGGCGGCGCGGGCCGCTTGCGCTGATCGGCGTGTCCACCGCTGTTCCCACAGCGCCCTTCATGGCGACCGGGCGGCTCGGTCAGCAGCAGCGCGGCGATCTTGAGAAGCTGCTGCCGCAGCTTGCTGCCGAAAAGCTGTTTCGCGTGTTGCTGATCCATCATCCGCCGGTGACAACACCGGGCCGCTGGGCGGCGCGGCTGCGCGATTCCGATGAATTGCTGGATCTGGTCGCACGCCATGGCGTCGAACTCGTGCTGCACGGCCACGATCATCGCCATGCCACCGTCTGGCTCGACGGACCGTATGGGCGCATTCCGGCAATCGGCGTGCCGTCAGCCTCCGCGATGGCGCACGGGCACAATCATCCCGCAGCCTACAATCTTTTTTCAATTGAGCGGGCGGGCGATACGTGGCGCTGCGACCATCGCGTGCGCGGATTCGCCAACGGCATGTTGCTCGGCGAGATCAAGAACGAGAAGCTGATTTAAATTCCGCGCAGCGCCATCACCAGCGCGAAGCCGAACAGCGCGGCGAGGCCTGCGGCGAATCCGAACGCGAAGGTCCAGACAGCGCTGCGCTGCCTGGCCGGTGCAACAGCGACGACAGTGGAAGGTGCCGCTGCCGGCGTCACCACCATTGCATGCTCACGCTCGATCATGCGGCGCGCGATATAGTCGGTGACCGCATCGACCATCACAGGAATGTCGTGCGATTCAGCGATCACGATGCGGCCAAAACGGGTGTCCTGCGTGAAGCGATAGATGCGCTTGTCGCGGCCCATCGCGATGTGCGCGACGGCGTCGATCCACAGCCTCGGCGTGTCGCCCTGGCTGATGCCGCGATCGAACAGATCGACCCCGGCGGGAATCTCCGAGAACAGCGAATCGAGCGCATCGTTGAGAATTTCGAGCCGGGCGACTTCGGCGTCGCGCAGATCGACCACCACGCTGGTGCGGTCGGCGGCTTCGATCCGGGCTTTTCGCAAGGCATCGCGCAGCCGAAACGGGTTCGGTTTACCGGCCGAATCGCTCGGGACGCTCTGTTCCGCCATGACCTGAAACCTTGGGGTTCGATAGGTTTGTTTCGACACCCTTAATCTATCAGTAACCCTGTTCCCCCGCCAAGGCCTCAGGCCCTTTGGTGCGTGGTTTCACGGCGTTGTTCATGTCCCAAAATGAAAAACGGCCCTGTCCGGAGTGGAACAGGGCCGTAAATTGTGGCGGGCGACGAACCCCGCCCGGGAGTTGTCAGGAGCCCGAGCGGTTCGGCTCTTCAACGATGGAAAAGCGAACGCCTGCGCGATGACGGTTCTCTTCCGAAACCGTGCGCCATGCATCCTCGGCTTCCTTGCGGGTCTTGAAGGGGCCCTGAACCTGTGCCGATCCTTCCACCAGCTTGTGGAAGTTCATCGAGCCAAACTCGCCGCCAATCACCCAGAAATTGCTGCCGCCGCTCATTGAAGTCTCCGTTCGTTAGCTTGAGCGCATCAGGCTGTTTTCGTGAGCATGTTTTCGGAAACCGATCGGCTTCCCATCATGCCCGGCATCTCAGCCGTTAGCGCTTCTCGCCGTGTATCTAATCACGTTGCCGCCGTTTGTAATGAAAATTTTGCAATAATCCAGTGCGGCAGCTCATAAACCCTCAGTCGGATGAGAAGCCGAACGGAACGCTCAGCCGCCGGTAGTCGTCGGGAAGCAGTTCGCGGCCGATCGGAAGTTCGGATCGCGCGGCGCATGTCGGACGATGGCAGACGCGGCACGCGACGCCGATCGGCGTCGGCGCATCGGCGCGCGGCCCTGATTCATCGCTGGTATAAATCAGCTTGTCGGCATGCTCGGCCGCGCAGCCGATCGCAATGGCACGCTCCACGCGCACGGCGCCGAACGAGCCGCCACCGGCGGTCACCGTGCGGGCGATGGAAAAGAATCGCTGACCGTCGGGCAATTCCAGCCACTGCGTCACGATCTGGCGCGGCGTTTTGAAAACCCCGTGAACCGACCACAGCGGACAGGCCCCGCCGTGCTTTGCAAAGGGAAATCCGGCGCCGTCGAGCAGCTTGGAAATATTGCCGGCCGGATCGACGCGGATCAAAAAGAACGGGACCTTTTCCGAACCCGGCCGCTGCAATGTCGTGATGCGATGCGCCGTCTGCTCGAAACTGGTTCCGAACTGGCGCGCCAGCGCTTCCATGTCGTAACGGCGTGCCTCCGCCGCTTTCACGAATGCGGAATACGGCATGATGAGCGCCGCGGCGGCGTAGCTCGCCAGCGACCGATGCGCCAGCAATTCAGCGCTCTTGCTGGTGAACTGGCCGGCTTTCAGCGCCGTCCCGATCTCATCCTGAAATTCGAGATAGGCGAGTTGCTGGGCCAACTGGAAATTGAAACTCGCGGTGTCGAGCGAGTCGTCAAACAGGATTTCCTTGCGGTGACGATCCAGCCGCCGGACAGAGCCAAGCATGACATCGGGCGGCAGATGGCGAACACGAAGATTATGATGACTGCTCAGCCGTTCGATAAACCAGGCCTGATCCGCATGGCCGTGCAGAATACGCTCCGCCGCGTCGTCAAGATCCGCGAAGTTATTCCGGCGCGCGGCCAGAAACCGCCGCACTTCCGCGACCGGATCGTTGACGTCCAGACCGCCGCGGCCCGAGCGCGATGCAGTCCCCTTCAAACCGGGACTTCTGCGATCCGCCAGTGCGAGCTGCTCCTCGCGGTAGGCGGTGTAGAGCCGCAGGAATGCCTCCGCCAGTCCCGGATAGCCGATGGCAATATCGCTGATTTCAAGCGGGGGAATATCGATGTCGGCAAACATCGGCTCCTTGAGGACCGCCTGCATGCGCGCGGTATGATCGGCGCCGCCATCGCCCGCGAGATCCGCGAGATCGATCTTGTAGGTGCGCGCGAGGCGAAGCAGCATGTCCGCCGTCACCGGCCGCTGATTGCGCTCCAGAAGCGCCACGTAAGGCGCGGATATGTCCAGATCGGCCGCCATATCGGCCTGGGTCAGGCCAAGGTCGCGCCGCAGCCGCCGCAGCCGCGGGCCCATGAAAACCGAGCGGATTGTCGATGTCGCCATGGGTAAGAATCTACCACATAACCGCCGAATGTAAAGTAATTACAGCATTACAACTAATGTTTGTAAAGTCTGACAAGCTATCTTCGAAACCCCTAGCGACCTGTGGGGCTTGGCGTAAAACCAACGCCAACTTCACAAGGGATCACAACCATGAATTACCAATCGCGCGGAATCACCGGCCAAATTCAGGGCCCGTCTTCTTACAAGGCCGAGATCACTGCGGCTGAGGCCCTCCTCAAGGAACAGCCGGCCTGGAACGGCGTCACCGCCGAAGCCGTCGCCCGCATGCGCCTGCAGAACCGCTTCAGGACCGGCCTCGACGTCGCCCGCTACACCGCGGACGTGATGCGCGCGGACATGGCTGCGTATGACGCGGACCCCACCAAGTACACCCAGTCGCTGGGTTGCTGGCACGGTTTCATCGCCCAGCAGAAGCTGATCTCGATCAAGAAGCACTTCGGCGGCAAGACCGACCGCCGCTACCTCTATCTGTCGGGCTGGATGATCGCCGCGCTGCGCTCCGAATTCGGACCGCTTCCGGATCAGTCGATGCACGAGAAGACCTCGGTGCCGGCGCTGATCGAAGAGCTCTACACCTTCCTGCGTCAGGCCGACTCGCGCGAACTCAACGACATCTTCCGCGAGCTCGACGCCGCGCGTAATGCTGGCGACAAGGCCAAGGAAACCGCGCTGATCGCGAAGATCGACAATTTCCAGACCCACGTCGTGCCGGTCATCGCCGACATCGACGCTGGCTTCGGCAATGCCGAGGCAACCTATCTGCTCGCCAAGAAGATGATCGAAGCAGGCGCGTGCGCCCTGCAAATCGAAAATCAGGTCTCGGACGAAAAGCAGTGCGGCCATCAGGACGGCAAGGTGACCGTTCCGCACGAGGTCTTCATCGCGAAGATCCGCGCCTGCCGCCACGCGTTCCTCGAGCTCGGCGTCGACAACGGCATCATCGTGACCCGCACCGACTCGCTCGGCGCAGGCCTCACCCAGCAGATCGCTGTCAGCCACAAGCCGGGCGACCTCGGCGACCAGTACAACAGCTTCCTCGATTGCGACGAAGTTGACGCGTCCAAGATCGGCAACGGCGATGTCATCATCAGCCGTAACGGCAAGCTGCTGCGTCCGAAGCGTCTGGCGAGCAACCTGTATCAGTTCCGCTCCGGCACCGGCGTCGACCGCTGCGTTCTCGACAGCATCACCTCGCTGCAGAACGGCGCCGACCTGCTCTGGATCGAAACCGAGCGGCCGAACATCGCGCAGATCGCAGAAATGATCGATCGCGTCCGCGAAGTGATCCCGAACGCCAAGCTGGCCTACAACAACTCGCCGTCGTTCAACTGGACGCTGAACTTCCGCTGGCAGGTGTTCGACGAATGGAAGGCCGCCGGCAAGGACGTCAGCAAGTACAACCGCGCCGACCTGATGAAGGTGGAGTACGACGAGACGCCGCTGGCGATCGAAGCCGACCAGCTCATCCGCACCTTCCAGGCGGATTCGGCGAAGCGCGCCGGCATCTTCCATCACCTGATCACGCTGCCGACCTATCACACGGCCGCGCTGTCGACCGACAACCTCTCGAAGGAATACTTCGGCGACCAGGGCATGCTCGGCTACGTGAAGAATGTTCAGCGTGCGGAAATCCGCCAGGGTATCGCCTGCGCGAAGCACCAGAACATGGCCGGCTCCGACATCGGCGACGACCACAAGGAATACTTCGCGGGCGAAGCGGCCCTGAAGGCGGGCGGCGCCCACAACACGATGAACCAGTTCGGCTAACGAACGGCTCGACACAATCACAAAGCAAAATGCCCGGTCTCAAGCCGGGCATTTTCGTGTGTGGATGTTAGTTGCCGTCTCCGCGAGCGGAAGCTCTAACGTGAACGACCATCCTGCTTGAGCCAGCCATAGACGAGGCTCAGCGTCAAACAATAGGCGGAGAGCATTACAAACATCAGCAGGGCGGGCCAAAGGCCAGCGCCGGCATTTATCGCGAACAATCCTTTTCCGATCACCGGAAAAAGAGCGAAACCTGTCAGTAACCAGGCAAACAGGGTGACAGCGAATCCCTTCGTCAACGGTGACTTTCCCGGAATCTGCGGATAAGCCCAGGCAAAAATCGAACTCCATATCAGCGCGCCGCTCACGAACGGCAACAGCATTTGCAAAGCTGACGGGACCGACGCGCCAATCAAATCGGACAACAGGTGCTGCATATCGGCATAAGGCTGAAAATCGGGGAGAATGCCGAGAGCCTTGCGGCCGGCCATTAACCCGGACTGCAGGGACGAGCCGCATAACCCCGCGATCGCAGCGTCACGAAACCGTCTTGCAGCACCCGTCACACCGTCCGTCCCTCAATCAATCGCCAAACCGGAACGTCCGCCCCTCATGTTTCCGTGGACGTTCGCCTGCAAGCTGTCGGATCCGACTCTGGCCGCTTCGGCCCTTTCACATATAGTGGCGCAGGGAATTCTGGCTTGCAAACGAGCAGCGGCGCCGAACGCTTTCAAGAATTTGAGGCAAAGCGACCCTGAAGGCGGGCGGCGCCCGCAACACGATGAACCAGTTCGGCTAAACGATCTGGCACGACACAATCGCAAAATCAAAATGCCCGGCCTCAAGCCGGGTATTTTCATTTGGGTGATCGCGACACCTTTGGGCAGACCGCACAGAAAGAACATTCCGGTGAGTGTCGGAAAGGATTCCGTCATGGCCGGGCTTGTCCCGGCCATCCACGTCTGTTCTTGTGTGCTTGATAGAAAGACGTGGATGGCCGGAATAAATCCGGCCATGACGATATGACCGGTTATCGACTGCGAGAAACGCTGGGGCACCAATACACATGAATCTGGTCGGGAAATTCGCAACTGGCCTTGCCGTTGTTATCCTCTCCTCCCCTGCCCTCGCCCAAAGCGGCGCGCGCTGTCACGGCGGCCAGAGTTTCGATCAGTTTCTGGCGCAGCTGAAACAGGACGCGGTCGCCGCCGGTGTGTCGCAGCGCGCGATTGCCGCCGCCTCGCCCTACATGGTCTACGATCAAGGCATCGTGAACCGCGACCGCGGCCAGCGCGTTTTCGGCCAGATCTTCACGGAGTTCTCCGGCCGCATGGCGTCCGAGGGCCGCAGGGTCAAAGGGCAGCAACTGATCCAGACCTACGCGCAGGCCTTTGCCCGCGCGGAAAAGGAATACGGCGTGCCGCCCGCGGTGATTACCGCGTTCTGGGCGCTGGAGAGTGATTTCGGCGCGGTACAGGGCAAGCTGCCGACGCTGCGCTCGCTGGTCTCGCTGGCCTATGACTGCCGCCGCTCGCAAATGTTCCACGACGAGACCATCGCCGCGCTGAAAATCGTCGATCGCGGCGATCTTTCGCCCAGTGAGATGATCGGCTCATGGGCCGGCGAACTCGGCCAGACGCAATTCCTGCCGCGTCACTACTTCGATTACGCGGTGGACTACGACGGCGACGGCCACCGCAACATGCTGCGCAGCGCGCCCGACGTGATCGGCTCGACCGCGAACTACATCGCCAACGGACTGAAATGGCGGCGCGGCGAGCCGTGGCTGCAGGAAATCCGCGTGCCGGCGAATCTCCCCTGGGATCAGGCGGATCTGACCATCAAGCATCCGCGCGCGAAATGGGCCGCATGGGGCGTGACCTATGCCGACGGGCGTCCGTTGCCGAAGGATGATCTGCCCGCCTCGGTGCTGCTGCCGATGGGCCGCCTTGGGCCGGCATTTCTCGCCTATCCAAATTTCGCCGCCTACACCGAATGGAATAACTCGCTGATCTATTCGACCACCGCGGGCTATCTCGCCACCCGCATCGCGGGCGCTGGTCCGATGCGAAAGCCCGCGACGCCGGTTGCGCAATTGCCGTTCAACGAGATCAAGGAATTGCAGCAGCTGCTGACGCGGCAGGGCTACAATGTCGGCAAGATCGACGGCATTCTCGGCCAGCAAAGCCGCATCGCGATCAAGACCATGCAAACCAAATACGGCCTGCCTGCCGATTCATGGCCGACCGCCGAATTGCTGGCGCGGATGCGTGGCGGCTGATTATCAGCCGCCGGCACTTGCAAGCCGACAGAGAACATCTACATCGGGTCAGCCTGTTTCACGGCAAGATTTTCCCCCGAAAAGGTCGCCCAAGGGTTCTCACATGACATTCTACGATGGTTCAGCCCCGGTCTTCATCCGCACCTTGAACGCGCTTTCCGCCATTCTCACCAAAGCCGAGGCCCACGCCGCCGCGAACAGGATCGCGCCAGGCGACCTGCTTGAGGCGCGGCTGCATCCGACGATGTATCCGCTGACCAAACAGGTTCAGCTCGCCTGCGATTTCTCCGGCAAGGCCTGCGCGCGTTTCACGCAAACCGAATTGCCGGTGATGGCCGATACCGAGACGACGTTCGCCGAATTGCAGGCGCGGATCAAAAGGGTCCTGTCGAATATCGAGGCGCTGCCTGCTGCCAAATATGAAGGTGCGGAAAAGCGCGAGATCACGTTTCCGGTCGGCCCCGGCCAGACCATGACGGTGACCGGCCAGCAGTTTCTCAACCACTCGGCCATGCCGCAGTTCTTTTTTCATTGCACCACCGCCTATGACATCCTGCGTCATAAGGGCGTCGAGCTCGGCAAGCGCGACTTCCTCGGCGTGGCATAGGGTGCATTGAAAGGCATCTTCATGTCGTTGTTCGATTCGTCAGTGCCGGCGTTTGTCCAGACGTTGACCAGCCTTTCGGCGATTCTCGACAAGGCGGAAGCCCACGCGAAGACCAAAGGGATTCAGCCGGACGTCCTGCTCGGCGCGCGGCTGTTTCCCGACATGTTTCCGTTCACTCTCCAGATCCAGCACGCCTGCGATCTGGCGGGGAGAGCCTGCGCGCGCCTCGCACAGATTGAAATCCCAATAACCGCTGATACCGAAACAACCTTCGCCGAGCTGAAGCAACGCATCGGAAAAACCATCGGATATGTGGGGGCATTTGAGCGCTCACAATTCGATGGCGCGGAAGCCCGGAACATCACCGTCGACGTCGGGAGCGGGCAGCCCAGGACCCTCACCGGCCAGCAGTATTTGAGCAATTTCGCGCTGCCGAGTTTTTATTTTCACGCCACCACCGCCTATGACATCCTGCGTCACAGAGGCGTCGAACTTGGCAAACGGGATTTCCTCGGCGCGGTCTGACGCTGCCGTTTCGTCGCCGGCCAGCCGTCACGCAACTGGCGCTGACAGTGTCTTTCTGCTTTCAGGCGCCCATCCAGGAACTGACCATGCTGCATTGCTTTCGATCTCGGGTAAATCCTTCTGCATGAACGCGCAAACGCCGTTCCTCCATGAGAGAGCATGACTGCTATTCACCGCGGCTAAATCGGTATTTTTCGATCGGCTGTGACTTGCGTTTTCAGAAGCGCGATACTTACATGCATCTGCATTGAAATCGCTCTCAGGAAAAGCAGACATGTCCGCTTCCAAACTCTTCGATCCCTACAAGCTCGGCGCTGTCACACTCACCAATCGCGCCGTCATGGCTCCGCTGACGCGCAACCGCGCTGTCGCGGGCTTCGTGCCCAATCCGCTCGCCATCGAATATTACGGGCAGCGCGCGTCCGCCGGACTGCTCATCACCGAAGCGAGCCAGGTCTCGCAGCAAGGTCAGGGCTATCAGGACACGCCCGGCATCTACACCAAGGAACAGGTCGCAGGCTGGCGCAAGATCACCGACCGCGTTCATGAGCGCGGCGGCCACATCTACATCCAGCTCTGGCATGTCGGACGTATTTCCCACACCACGTTGCAGGAGAACGGCGGCGCGCCGGTGGCGCCATCCGCGGTTCGCGCCAACGGCAAGACCTTTGTCGGCGGCGCCTTCGCCGATGTGTCCGAACCTCGCGCGCTGGAACTCGGTGAAATTCCCGGCATCATCGACAGCTTCAAGCGCGCCTCCGCCAATGCGCTCGCAGCCGGCTTCGACGGCGTCGAAATTCATGGCGCGAACGGCTATCTGCTGGATCAGTTCGCCAAGGACGGCGCCAACAAGCGCACCGACGCCTACGGCGGCTCGATCGAGAACCGCGCGCGGCTGATGCTTGAGGTCTCCAAGGCCGTGGCGGCCGAGGCCGGCGCGGAGCGCACCGGCATCCGCATCTCTCCGGTGACACCTGCCAACGATGTCTCCGACAGCAACCCGCAGCCGCTGTTCGATCACATCGTCGATCAGCTCAACGCGCTGAAGCTCGTCTACATTCACGTCATCGAAGGCGCGACCGGCGGCCCGCGCGACATCGCACCGTTCGACTACGACAGCCTGCGCAAGCGCTTCAGCGGCACCTACATCGCCAACAACGGCTATGACTTCAAGCTGGCCACCGAAGTGCTGGACAAGAACAAGGCCGACCTGATCGCGTTCGGCAAACTGTTCATTTCCAATCCCGACCTTGTCGAGCGCCTGAAACTCGGCGCACCGCTGAACGGCTTCGACAAGGCGACGTTCTATGGCGGCGGCGCAAAAGGTTACACCGATTATCCGGCGCTCCGGCAACAGGCCGCGGCGGAATAACGCTCTCGCGCGTATCTGACAACACGAGGCCGGGAGCGATCCCGGCCTTCTTTCGTTTGGGGAGTGTTACGCGGGAAGCGGGTCCAGCCGCCCGGCGAGGAACCGCGTCGCGGCGCGCTCGGCCTCGCGCGCGTTCTTGAACACGCGGCCGTCGAGCGGATTGAATTTATGCACCGCCGCGAAAAAACGAAAACCCGATTTCTCGCGAACGACGATACCGGCGGCTTCCGAGCTGACTTCGATGATGTAGGTGTCCGACATGTTTCTATCCCGTGCCCCGTCGCCAGTGTGGTGGCTCGCAAGTCCGCATCTTGTTACCGCAAATTCGACTGCGGACTTGCGAGCCGGAACCACACTGAAATCCATAATTGCTAGTGTCCTTTTGAATCCGAAGTTCGCTTGAAGACACGCTGCAAAGCAAGGCGAACTTCGGATTCAGGACACTAGGTTTTCACACGCACTAACTCCGAAGAGCTGAAAAGGTTTCAGCCCTGAATTGTCCAACACATCACTCGTCTTCCTCATCGCTATGCACATCCCGGGCCAACACCTGAAGCCGGTATCGGGTCTGGAATGACTCAAAAGCAGACGTTGCGTGACTCCGGCGTGTGCAGACCGCCGAACCTGTAGGCGCTTCGCGCGACAGTTTTATAACTGGAATACACAGGCCGAAAGATCGCGGACCGCGCCGCGACAAAATAGCAATGCCGGTTCCGTGCAATGCCACAAAACGGGACGAACCAATTCGTGCAACCGTCACAGTTGCGAAAAATCATCTGACGCGTCGAGGACGAATCGTTCGTCAGGCGCTGACGGATTGCGAATGCTGCCGGATGGGTTGCGGACGGCCTTCGTCGTCGATGGCAACGTAGGTATAGTTCCCGTCGGTCACCAGAATCAGTTGCGATTCATTCCGGCGCTGCACCCATGCTTCGATGTGGACCGTGATCGAGGTGCGGCCGAGCCGGACCGCGGTGCAAAAAACCGAAACCACATCGCCGACATTGACCGGCTTGCGGAAGGTCATGGCCTCGATCGCGACCGTGACCGCGCGGCTCTGCGAAACCTTGGACGCAAAAATGCCGCCCGCAATGTCCATCTGGCTGAGCAGCCAGCCGCCGAAGATGTCGCCATTCTGGTTGGTGTCCGCCGGCATTGCCATGGTGCGGATCGACAACTCGCCCTCTGGCGCGGCTGGGGCGGGCGCGGCGTGAACGGGCGTGTCTGCCATCGATGAAATCCGTCAAATGAAGCCGAGCGACTCAGGCGAACGTATCCCACCCGGCGTCCGGTTTAAAGCGATCGCCGAACTCGCTTCCAGTGCCTTCAGGGCCGCCGCGGTATTCGCTCCGCCGCGCGTGCGGGCATAAGGCAATGCGCTTCACCGCAAGGTTGTGGTAGCGTGCATGCGGAAGGGCTTGTCCTACCGTCCGGCAGGTGTTTCCGCCAAAGGAGCAGCACATGCCGGACAGGAAGAAGACAACGCAGGGGGGAAAGCGAATGACCAAAAGTGGAGCCGCAGCCAGGCACGCCGGTGAGCCTTTGGATGAGGTGAGCGGGCAGCAGAGTCCGCCGCCGGAAAGTTCGAACCCCTCACATGAAGGCCATGGGAAAGCCGCGCCGTTGTTTGGCGAAGCTGCGCTGCAAGCGGCCTTTGCCGAGTTCCGGGGTTCAGCAAATGCATCCGGAGCGTTCGGTTCTCCGGCGGATGGTGGTTCGTCGCAAGCAAAGCATCTCGACGCTGGTGGAGCGCAGGGGCAGGCGATCCCCGCGCCGAAGACCGTTGCGCAGGTGCTGGGCGAAATCACCTGGCTGATGACGCAGAGTCCGCGTCACAAATCAATCCCGCTGGGCGATCTTGAGTGGCTGGTGATGCCCGCCATCCTGCTCAAGCAGTTTCGTATGTTCTACAACGGTGAACAGCCGGTCGGTGTCGCAATATGGGCGCTGGTCGATGATTTCGTGGCCAAGCGCATCGACGCGAACGATCGGCGGCTGACCGCGGTGGAATGGAAGAGCGGTCCGCATCTGCGCATCATCGAACTGGTCGCGCCGTTCGGCGGCGAAGGGGAGATGCGCGAGCAGGTCGCGGCGGCGGGGCCGATCTTATGATGGTTAATTGGATTGGCAGGAAACAGCGGTGTTTGGAGTTGCGGGGTGGCGAAGCGCGAGCGAGTTTATCATGCAATAAATTCTGCAGTGCCTATTTCCTCGACGGCGCGACACTACAGGACGAGCTGAAGACCAAGTTCGGCCGACTAGGCAGTTTGTGAAAAAGCTATTTTATAATCATCGTTCCCTGTCCTGCGTCGCAATTGCTTCGGCGTTTGGCCTTGTGATCGGTCTCTTCTTCAAACTGGCGAGCCGAGGTATTGTTAACGGCAACGTGCCAGTCGTTGCAGTGATGTGCGCAATAGTTTGGCTCGCTGCCATTGCTCTAATAGATCTCATTTGGCCGACGACGAGTCGGAGGTTTGGCGGGCGCTTAATTGTAGGAGTTGCGCGATCAGCAACGAGCTTGTTTGTTATCGCCGCAATCTGGGTGTTGGCGGTTGCGCTTCTACCTGATCCTGCCCAAGTCTACTTACTTATCCGGCGGGAGTATATTCACGCGCATTGGCTGACTGATCCTGTATCCAAGCTGACTTATTTTCCACTCGATTATACCAAAATGAAAGACAATGGGCTCTTTCCTCGGAATTTCTATCTTCTCGATAGGAATGGTGATTTTGAGATTGATCGATACACCAATCGGCTGATCTCACCGAAATGCCCCCACGCAAAGTATGAAGCGAAGTTTCTGGGTGGCAATGTCTACGTCGTGCGGTTTTTCATTGACGATATGGATGAACCCGCCGTCCCTTGCCTAGTTACTCCGGCCCCGCAAGAAGGTTAATCAACGATGCCGTACTTTCAATCAAAGAATATCGGGTCGATAAGCGGCTATATACTGCGCGATAGCGCCGGCAATGTGATTTATACAAATGAAGGGCAGCTGACTTACGTTCCCGACTCTTACGTTCCTAGTATCGCCGCTGCATCCTTCGTAGGTTCATATCGGGCTGATTTTGATGCCTATTCCGCTCGCTTCTTGGGAGGCGCGTCGATGCAAGCTTCGCCCACCGAGGCTGCGCGGTTTTTACTATCTTACACCATCGATCAATTTCGCACTAATGGGCCGTTGGATTTGCAGCGGAGCTACAACGGGATTGTTTCCGGCGGATACGAAGCTTTTGTCTCTGATTTTGTCCCTGCCGCATCGTTCGCGTTTGGGTACTCCGGTTCAAGATGAATCAGATTGTCAAGCCTACTGCGGGGTCAATTCCATATTCATTTCGACCGCTGTCGCAAAATCCGGCAACTGTCGCTGAATTTCCTTGGCAAGGATCTCAGCCGACTTGCTTGATCGCCCGCATGCGGCGTCTCCGCCGAAAAAGGAGCGGCGCGGTCGCGAGGGAAGCGGGGGAGATAATCGGTCTGAGTAGCACCTTCACCGAGTTGATCGCTTGGTGCGGCGGAATAATATTGCTCTGTTTCACTGCTTGGCAACAGATGTGCGCGTAGTGCCATGATAACACGCCGATTCCTTTCGCTGGATAAGCGCAGAACTTTATGGAGCGCCAGCATCCTGCTGCTCCTAGTTTGCGGAGGAGCCGCGTTTGTCGCGCATCGCGCTACTTTTGATACGTACCGAAATGTAGTTGCGGCTTCTCGACTGCAATCGGAGTTTCGCATTGACAGCGTTAGCTGTCTGTCAATCAGCCCGCACAAAGTGGTTTTCGATCAGAAGGATTACTGGGACCCCAAGCTGATTGAGGAAATCGTCCACGTTCTTTCCATCAAGTCAGTGTTGCTTGACGCCGACTACGGGACGTGCCGATGGGGTTTCTTTGCCACTGTCGTACCGGGAATAATAACTGCCGTTCGGTATCAAGATCAGCTCGCAAGATATCTCGTATCTATCGGGATATGCGAGCGAACCGTCGATGGCTTGATGAATCCAAACAAGTGCCTGACCAAGAACGTCTATGTCTTTAGTGCGCATCGCGAGCCTGGTGAGTTATTCCATCTCGGGCTAGTTGGTTTAGCGCGGTCGCAGACAAACGAATGGGAGGTGTTCCGAAATGAGAGGCAACAATGACTGGTTCATACCTTCAGTTCTCGCACAGCCCTGATCCGGGTTTCAGTTGGGACAGCGTTCCCGTGCCCGCCGCATTGCCGGTGGTGCTCGATCTCAACGGCAACGGCGCGATCGATTCGCCAGGCGAATTCGAGTTCACCGGCTGGGATCCGACCGCGACATCGGACATGCAGGCCCTGCGCAATGTGTTCGCGCACTAACTGCGCCGTCCGCTACCGCGGCCGGATCATCTCGAACATCATGTCGGGCCGCACCTGGACATAGTCGCCCATTCGCCCCGCGCGCAGGATCGGATAGGCCTCGGCGGTCTGGTAGACGCCGTCCCTGATCAGGCTCTTGTCGATATGGACCGCGACGACCTCGCCGAAGGTCACCCAGGCGTCGGCCTTCCTGCCGTCCGCGCCCTGAAGCTGAATCATCTGGGTGAATTTGCACTCGAACGAAACGAGACTTTCACCGACCCGCGGCACATCGACCTTGCGCGATGGCGCCTTGGTCAGCCCCGAAATCGTGAACTCGTCGGTCTCGTGCGGCACGCTCGCCGACGTCATGTTCATCTGCTCGGCGACATGTTTGGTCACCAGATTCCAGGTGAATTCTTTCGTTTCCTGGATGTTGGCGACGCTGTCCTTCCAGCCGGTCGAGGAAAAGCCGATGATCGGCGGCACATAGCAGAAAGCGTTGAAGAAGCTGTAGGGTGCAAGATTGACGTGTCCCCTGGCGTCCTTTGACGCAATCCAGCCGATCGGCCGGGGACCGACGATAGCATTGAAAGGATCGTGCCGGAGGCCGTGGCCCTGGGAAGGTTCGTAGTAGTGGAAATCAGCCATGACCTGCTTTGCCTGCTGGTGGAGTGGATTTGACATTCGCGCCCCGCTGGCAGCAGGTCCTCAAAGCGAATGTCAAATCCTAAACTTCACCAGAAACTTATATTTGGCTAGTGGTCCTTTGATTCTAACATTCGCAGAAATGCCTGCTGAAACGGGATGCGAATGTTAGAATCGGACCACTAGCGCTGGCCGCCCGAGAGTTCGGGCGTGCCCAGCGTAAGGCCAGCGATGATAAAGTCTATCATTTGATCGAGGCTCGGCCCCGGCTTCTTCTCGCTCTGCTCGATCATCTGCGGATGGAAGAACCGCAGCATCCCGGCGCAGACGCACTTGGCGGCCAGTTCAACGTCCTTGACATTGAACGCGCCGGTTTTGGCGCCGTCCGCGATCACCGCGGCGATCGACATCATGATGCACTTGATATGCGCGTCGCAGACATCCCAGCTCTCTTCCATCGCGATGGTGACCATCTCGTGGATCTTGGAGTCGCCGACGAAGCGCTCGGCATTCATGATGCTGACCGTGGCCAGAAGTTCGTGCATCCGCTCGCGTGGCGAGCCTGACTTCGTAGCGATCGCCTCTGCCGCGTCCTCGACCTCGGCCATCAGCCGCCGCGCCACGCCTTCATAGATCGACTTCTTGGAATCGAAGAAGCGGTAGATGTTCGCCGGCGACATCTTCAGTGTCTTGGCGATATCGGCGACCGTGGTCTTGAGATAACCGACATCGCGAAACAGGCGCTCCGCCGTGGCGAGAATGCACGCCCTCTTTTCGGACTCGGTGTCGCTGTCGTGAAGCAGAGTCATATCAGCATCATACCAAGGTTCGATTATTCGGCAGCGGTCGCCAGCGGCGGCGCGTGCCGGACCTGGCCCGGCTGCACGGGCGCCGGGACCACGCCCTCACCCCGTTCGTCCAGACTCTTCCTGAACCATAGCGCATAGAGGCTGGGCAGGAACAGCAGGGTCAGGAATGTTGCAACAAACAATCCCCCCATGATGGTGATCGCCATCGGGCCCCAGAAGGCCGACCGGGACAGCGGAATCATCGCCAGAATCGCAGCCAGCGCCGTCAGCACCACCGGCCGCGCGCGGCGCACCGTGGCCTCCACAATGGCCTCGCGCCGGGTCAGGCCATGCTCGACGTCGGTCTCGATCTGATCGACCAGAATCACCGAGTTGCGCATGATCATGCCGGCCAGCGCGATCAGGCCGAGCAGCGCCACGAAGCCGAACGGACTGCCCGCGATGTTGAGGCCCAGCGAGGCGCCGACGATGCCGAGCGGCGCGGTCAGGAACACCAGCACCAGCCGCGAGAAGCTCTGCAACTGGATCATCAGCAGCACCAGCATGCCGATCAGCATCAGCGGGAACAGCTTGTTGATCGACGCATTGCCCTTTTCGGACTCCTCGATCGCGCCGCCGATCTCGATCCGATAGGCCGGTTGCAGGCTCTTGCGGATGCCTTCAAGCTTCGGCCAGATCGCATTGGTGACGTCCGGCGCCTGAACGCCGTCGACGATGTCGGCGCGCACGGTGATCGCCATGTCGCGGTTACGCCGCCACAGGATCGGCTCTTCGTGGGCGTATTCGATCTTGGCGATCTGCGACAGCGGCACGGCGACGCCGCCCCGCGAATAGATCGTGAGATCGCCGACCCGGCCAAGGTCGAGCCGCTCCGACGGCACGGCGCGGGCGACCACGCCGACCTTCTCGATGCCGTCGCGCAGCGTCGTCACCTGCACGCCGGAAATCAGCATCGCCAGCGACTGCGAGATGTCCTGCGGCGTCAGGCCGAGCGCACGGGCGCGGTCCTGATCGACGGCAAGCTTCAGATATGGCGTCTGTTCGTTCCAGTCGAGATGCGGATCGACCACCTTGTCGTTGCCGCGCATGACCTCGCGCACCTTGTAGGCGATGTCGCGAACGGTCGTGGTGTCCGGGCCGACGACACGGAACTGAACCGGGAAACCGACCGGCGGGCCGAAATTGAAGCGGTCGACGCGCACGCGTGCCTCAGACAGCGCTCCGTCGGCCACGGCCTTCTCAAGCCGCGCCTTGATGCGCTCGCGCGCCGCGACGTCCTTCGACACGATCACGGTTTCCGAAAACGCCTCGTTCGGCAACTGCGGATTGAGGCCGAGCCAGAAACGCGGCGAACCCTGCCCGACATAGGTCGTGTAGGTGGCGATGTCCTTGTCGTCCTTGAGCAGCGCTTCCGCCTTCTTCACGCTCTCCTTGGTGACGTTGAACGCGGTGCCTTCCGGCAGCCGCAACTGGAGGAACAGTTCCGGCCGTTCCGACAGCGGGAAGAACTGCTGCTGGACGTGACCGAAGCCGACGATCGAGACCACGAACACCCCGATGGTCGCCAGCACCACGGTGCCGCGACGGCGCACGCACCATTCGATCACGCGGCGCAGGCCGCGATACATCCGCGTCTCGTAGATCGCATGCGGATCGTGGCTATGCTTTCCCTTGGCGAAGTTCGGCAGCAGCTTAACGCCGATATAGGGCGTGAAGATCACCGCCACGAACCATGACGCGATCAGCGCAATCGCCACCACCCAGAAAATGCCGCCGGCATATTCACCGACGGACGAATTGGCAAAGCCGATGGGGAGGAAGCCAACGGCCGTGACCAGCGTTCCCGTGAGCATCGGAAACGCGGTGGATTCCCAGGCAAAGGATGCCGCCTTCACGCGGTCCCATCCCTGCTCCATTTTTACCACCATCATCTCGACCGCGATGATCGCGTCGTCGACCAGAAGGCCGAGCGCGATAATCAGCGCGCCGAGGGTAATACGATGCAGATCCATCCCCATCGCGTTCATCACGATGAAGACGATCGCCAGCACCAGCGGCACCGACAAGGCCACCACGATGCCGGTGCGCCAGCCGAGCGCGAGGAAGCTGACGAACAGCACGATCGCAAGCGCCTCGACGAACGAATGAACGAATTCGCTGACCGCGTGTTCGACCACCTTCGGCTGGTCGGCGATCTGCTCGATTTCGATGCCCTGCGGCACAGCGGCCATGAATTCCGCGGTCGCCTTCTTGATCGTCTCGCCGAGATCCAGAATGTTGGCGCCCTTCGCCATCACCACGCCGATGCCGATCGCGGGCTTGCCTTCCTGGCGCACCTGATAGCTCGGCGGATCGACGAAACCGTGAGTGACCATGGCGATGTCGCCGAGGCGGAACACGCGGCCATTGCCCTCGACCGGAGTTTCGGCCACGGCCTTGACGCTGTCATAGGCGCCGGTGACGCGCAGCGGCACGCGCTGCGACGACGTTTCCACCGTACCCGCGGGAACCACCGCATTCTGCTTGGCGAGCGAATCGAACAGCGCCTGCGTCGTGATGCCCAGTGTCGCCAGCTTGGCGTGGGAGAATTCGACGAACACGCGCTCGTCCTGCGTGCCGTACAGATTGACCTTGGTGACATCCGGCGTCTTCAGAAGCCGCTGCCGCAGGCCTTCGGCCACCTTCTTGAGCTGGGCATAGTCCGCGCCCTCGCCCGTCAGCATATAGAGAATGGAATCGACGTCGCCGTATTCGTCATTGATGTTCGGACCGATCAGGCTCGGCGGAAGATCGTTCTTGATGTCGCCGAGCTTCTTGCGCAGCTGATAGAACAGCTGCGGCACATCCTTCGCGGGCGTGTTGTCCTTGAAGGTCAGCGTCATCGCGGTGAACGAAGGCTTGGTATAGGTCTGCACCTTTTCGAAATAGGGCAGTTCCTGAAGCTTCTTTTCGATCGGATCGGCGACCTGCTCCTGCATTTCCTTGGCCGTCGCACCGGGCCACATCGCGTTGATGATGACCACCTTGATGGTGAACGACGGATCTTCCGCGCGGCCGAGCCGCTCATACGAGAAGAACCCCGCGATGCCGAGCATCACGATGAAGAACAGGATCAGCGTCGGGTGCGCCACGGCCCAGGCGGAAAGATTGAATCGCTTCATCGGATCCTCGGTATGTCTGCGCGTTAAATCAGAACGACAGCGACGAAACGACACGGACCTTCTGGGCCGGATCGAGCTTTTGCACGCCGAGCACCACGACCTTGGCGCCTTCCTCGACGCCGCTGGTGATGATGACGTCCCGGGTCTCGTAAGCCTTCACCGCCACCGGCTTCAGCGAGACCGCGCCGGTCTTGGCGTCAGCGACATAGAGTGAGGGTCCATCGCCCTGGCTGAACAGCGACGTCAGCGGCAGCCGTGCCACGCGCTCGGTCGCAGGATCGGCCAGCGTCAGGGTCGCCGTCATGCCGAGTGAAACCGCATCATCCGCGCCGGGCAGTGAAAACTTCGCCAGATAGGTGCGCGTCGCAGGATCGGCAGCCGGCGCGATCTCACGCAGCTTGGCAACATATTTCTTGTTCGGCTCCGACCACAGCGTCACGCTGGCTTCGCCGGTCTTGGCAAAGCTGACCATGGTTTCAGGGATTGCGACGACGGCTTCCTTCTCTGCGGAACGCGCCACGCGGATCGCGGTCTGCCCCGAAGCCACCACCTGGCCCGGCTCGATCAGCGTCGCGGTGACGACACCGCGCGTATCGGCGACAAGATGGGCGTAGGACAGGCTGTTCTTGGTGAGCTCGACCGAACGCTCGGCGCGGTTGAGGCGCGCCCGGGCCTCGTCGCCCGCCGCCTTCACCTGATCGAGCTGCGCTTCGGTGGACCAGCCCTTGGCGCGCAGTTCCTTGGCGCGGCCTTCGGCGGCGCTTGCCTGCGCCAGCACGCCGGTCGCGGCGCGGAATTCAGCCTCGGCCTGCTCGGCCTGCAATTTGAGATCGACTTCGTCGAGCGTCGCCAGCGGCTGGCCGACATCGACAATCTGCCCGACTTCGACGAGGCGCTTGGCGACCTTGCCGGGAACGCGGAACCCCATGTCGGTTTCGATGCGCGGGCGGATGGTGCCGACGAAGCTGCGCTCCGGCGACTGGGACTGATAATGGACCGTCGCCACCAGAACCGGGCGGCCCTTTTCGCCTTCCTGGGCCTGCTCCTTGCTGCAAGCGCCGAGCGCCAGGGCAGGAATCATCAGGGCAAGAACGGACAAGCCATTGCGTTGACTTGCAAATTTAGAGATTCGGCGCATCGGAAGCTCCCTCGGATTATGCCGGGAGCTTCTAATAACGACTGACGATTGTCAATATTCGTCAGTAGTCAGAATGTCGCACTGCAACCACTTGGCCTCAAAAGCGTTTTCGAAACCGCCACGGCATCGCCTTTTTTGTCCATCCTCCGATACCTGCGGCTTCAAGCCTTCTCCGCAGGGTCGCGATGGATCGGATCGACCCACAGCACGGTCTCCGGCTTTTCCACCGGCTCGATATCGAGATTGATGGCGACAGCTTCGCCGTCGCTGCGCACCAGCACGCATTCGAGCACTTCGTCGGGGCTCGCATTGATCTCCTGATGCGGCACATACGGCGGCACGAAGATGAAATCCCCCGGGCCCGCCTCGGCGGTGAACTGGAGATGTTCGCCCCAGCGCATGCGCGCCTTGCCGCGCACGACGTAGATGATGCTTTCCAGATGGCCGTGATGATGCGCGCCGGTTTTGGCATCCGGCTTGATCGAGACCGTTCCGGCCCAGAGTTTCTGCGCGCCGACGCGGGCGAAATTGATCGCGGCCTTGCGGTCCATGCCGGCGGTGGACGGCACATTGGGATCGAGCTGATTGCCGGGAATGACGCGCACGCCGTCATGTTTCCAGCGCTCGTCGTCGTGCGCATGGGAATGATCATGAGAATGATCGTGCGGATGATGATGATCGTGCGATCCGGACATGGCCTTCCTCTAAGTCTTTGTGAGCGCTGACGCGCAAATGTTGCGGGCAACGTCACCAGATATGTCAGTTGTCGTCAATATATCGGCGCGTCATGCCGCGGCGCGCGCCACGCATGGCGCGGGATGCCTCAATACGATTTCGGCAGTCCCAGCACCTTCTCGCCGATGAAGCTGAGAATGAGCTGCGGGCTGATCGGCGCGATGCGCGGGATCATCACCTCGCGCAGATAACGCTCGACATGATACTCCTTTGCATAGCCGAAACCGCCGTGGGTCATCACCGCCTGCTGGCAGGCATCGAAACCCGCCTCGCCCGCGAGATACTTCGCCGCATTCGCGGCGGGACCGCACGGCAATCCCTGATCGTATTGCCACGCCGCCGACATCGTCATCAGCCATGCGGCCTCGAGATCGATCCAGTTCTTCGCCAGCGGATGCTGGATCGCCTGGTTCTGCCCGATCGGCCGGTTGAACACGATGCGCTGCCTGGCGTAAGCCGCCGCGCGATCGAGCGCGAGCTTGCCGAGGCCGACCGCTTCCGCCGCGATCAGCACGCGCTCCGGATTCATGCCGTGCAGGATGTATTCAAACCCGCGGCCTTCCTCGCCGATGCGATCCTCGACCGGAATCTCGAAGTCCGCGAAGAAGAGCTCGTTGGAGTCGATGGCCTTGCGGCCCATCTTCTCGATCTCATGCACCTTCACCCGCTCGCGATCGAAATCCGCATAAAACAGGCTGAGCCCATGGGTCGGGTTCCTGACCTCTTCCAGCGGCGTGGTGCGCGCGAGCAACAGAATTTTGTGCGCGACCTGCGCGGTGGAAATCCACACTTTCTGGCCGTTGACGATGTACCTGTCGCCCTTGCGCACCGCGCGGGTTTTGAGTTGCGTGGTGTTGAGGCCGGTGTTCGGCTCGGTCACGCCGAAACAGGCTTTCTCGCGGCCCTCGACGATGCCGGGCAGCATGCGCGCGCGCTGCGCGTCGTCGCCGAACACCACCACCGGATTGAGCCCGAACACATTCATATGGATCGCGGAAGCGCCCGACATGCCCGCGCCCGATTCCGAAATCGCGCGCATCATGATCGCCGCTTCCGTGATGCCGAGACCGGAGCCGCCGAACTCCTCGGGAATGCAAATGCCGAGCCAGCCCGCCTGCGCCATCGCGTCATAGAACTCGTGCGGAAAGCCGCCGGCGCGATCCTTCTCAAGCCAGTACGCATCGTCGAAGCGGGCGCAGATTTTCAGAATCGCATCGCGAATGGATTCCTGTTGCGGGTTCAGTGCGAAGTCCATTGTGATCGATCCTCTGGATTGCTAGAAATTCTTACGGCCTAAGCAGCCCGTCGGACAATCCCAAAAAGAACAGGCAAGCCGTGCGTATCGACATCTCGAAATTCTCCGCGACCATGTTCGGCATGGTTCTTGGCATCGGCGGCCTGGGCAGCGGCTGGCGTGCCGCCTCCCATATCTGGGGCGCGCCGGGCGTCATCGGCGAAACGCTTGCCCTGACAGCGTCCGCCATCTGGCTCATCTGGTTTTCGGTATACGTCCTGAAATGGATTCAGGCGCCCGAGGCCGCGATGGCCGAGATCGTTCATCCCATCCAGTCCTTCTTTGTCGTGCTCATTCCCATGACGACAATGATCGCCGCCTGGTCGATCGCGCCATATCTGCCACGCATTGCATTCGGCTTGTTTGTCTGCGGCGTGGCCGGACAGCTTGCGTTTACTGTCTGGGGCGTCGGCGGTTTGTGGGTTGGCGGCCGGACGGCCGAAACCACAACGCCAGTGCTTTACATGCCGACCGTCGGCGGCAGTTTTGTCAGCGCCATCGCCTGCGGTCTTTTCAAGTATCCCGATGCGGGACTTCTGTTCTTCGGCGTCGGCTTCTTCTCCATCATCGTGATGGAATCGGTCATCCTCACCCGCCTTCTTGCGCATGGCATTCCGGTTGCACTGCGCGCCACCATGGGAATTCACCTCGCCCCGCCCGCGGTCGGCGCCGTCGCGTATCTCGCCGTCACCAACGGACCGCCAGATCACCTCGCCCACATGCTGTTCGGCTATGCGCTGTTTCAGGCCCTGGTGATGCTGCGGCTGATCCCCTGGCTGCGCGAACAGCCGTTCTCGCTCGCGGCATGGGCGTACAGCTTCGGCGTCTCGGCCTTGCCGCTGGCGGCACTGCGTTTCGTCGAGCGCGGCGATACCGGCATCATCTCGAAACTGGCGCTGCCGATCTTCATCGCCTCCAATCTGATTATTGGATGGCTTGCCATTCGCAGCCTGCTGATTGGATGGCGTTACATTCTCACATTGATCGCCCCGGCGGCGAAAGCGGAGAAGGAGGTTCTGCCATGAGTCCGGATCACGACATCCTCACTGCCCTCAATCGCGATTACATCAGTTCGGTGCAGAACTGCGACGTCCAACGCTTCGATGAAATCCTTGCGCCGGATTTCTACTGTTCGAATCCCGATCGCTCGCTGGTCGATCGCGCGGGGTTCCTGAAGCAGACCGCCAAGCCGATCGCGATCAGGAATCTCACGGCCGAAGACGTGCTGATCCGCATCATCGGCGACACCGCGATCATTCATGCGCGCACCAGTTACCTGATGCCGGATGGCAGCGCGGGCGGCGGGCGTTACACCGACGTCTGGGCCAAACTCAACGGCCAGTGGCTGGCCGTCTCTGCGCATGTGACGCGCTAGCGCCTCGCGAATTCTTTACCTCTCCCCACGGAAGAGGGAGTCAGATCGCATCTGCGTCAAAGTATGCGCTTCAATTCAAGTGGATCACTACCGAGAGAACTTCGCTTCCATCGCGCGGCGGAAGGCGACGGCCTCGTCCTTCGCGTCGATCTCCACATCCGACCATCGGACCACCGCGCCATGCGCCACGTCATTCGTGAGCTTGACGCGATGCGCCAGGCCGATCGGCAGCGCGCCGGTCTTGAGGCTCTCAGCCGCTGGCATCAGCTTGCCCCACACCGTGTAGCCGCCTTCACCGTCGAGCATCTCGCCCGCACGCAGATCCTTCTTCGCGACAGCCGCGACGTCACCGCGGAAACCCTGCGGCTGTCCGGTCGGCTCACCGCGCAGCGCGGCCGAGAGCACCGAGATGTTCAGCTCCAACCCGATCAGGTGATACGGCTTGTACATTGCCGCATAGCGCCCCGAGGAATCGGTCTTCAATCCATACTGCCGGAAGCAGTCCGCCGCGTAATCGTTCGGCGCTTCCAGCACGACATAAACGCCCCAGCGCAGATCGCGGAACACCGGACGGCCATCGCGCTCCAGCGACGAGACAACTTCGACCACGCCGGACTTCTCCAGCACGCCGCCCTTGTCGCGCGGACGCATGATATGCGGCAGATCGTCGACGCCGCAGGGCGGAAACAACAGTCCGGTCGAGGGCACATCGAGGCCGGTGGCATTGGCGATGGCGGCCATCTCGATGGCGGACTTGGTGCCGTCCAGAAACGAGTTGAACATCTGCGGATTCATGCCTGCGGACTGCGCCTCGGCGGCGGTCAAACCATAGTGACCCCAGACCCCGGCGGGCGTCACGTCATGATAGATCGGCAGATACTTGGTGCCCTTGCCAGCAGCGACCACCTTGAAGCCGGTGGCGCGCGCCCAGTCCACCATTTCGGCGGTGAGCGCAGGCTGATCGCCATAAGCGAGCGAATAGACCACGCCCGCCTTGCGCGCCTCCTCCGCGAGCAACGGCCCGGCCAGCACGTCGGCTTCGACATTGACCATCACGATGTGCTTGCCCGCGGCAATCGCCGCGCGCGCATGACGGATGCCGACGGACGGATTGCCGGTGGCCTCGACGATCACCTCGACATTGCCGCCGGTCGCAGCCGCTCCATCCCTGGTGAAGGTGGTGGCGGCGATCCGCGCATCGTCCCAGCCCACCGTGCGGCAGGCGTCCCGCGCGCGCTCCGGATCGAGATCGACGATCACCGGCACTTCGAGGCCCGGCGTATGCGGCACCTGAGAGAGAAACATCGAGCCGAATTTTCCGGCGCCGATCAGCGCGACGCGCACCGGCTTTCCCGCCGCGCGGCGCTTTTCAAGAAGGTGATGGAGGTTCATCTAAGGTGATCCGGTTGGATTGATACATGCCGTCATTCCGGGACACGCGTCTTCGCGTGGACCCGGAATCCATACTCCCGGCAGGGTTGATGGATTCCGGGCTCGCTCGCAAGAGCTCGCGCCCCGGAATGACAAGTTGAAATGTTCGCGGTGCCGCTACTCCGCCGCCTGACGATGACTGCGCGCGTAGCGAACCAGGGCGTCGTCATCCACGGTCTGGATCGGCGTGAAGTCGCGATGCGCGATGAACTCCGGCCGCGTCGGCGTGCGGATGTAGTTCGAGACAGCGTTCAGCGTGAGATAAACGATCTTGCGCGGGTACGGCGTGATGTTGCCGGACGAACCATGCACCAGATTGCCGTGGAACATCAGCATGCCGCCCGGCTTGCCGGTCGGCGCGACAATGCCGCCCTCCTTGACGAGGCGCGTCACGGTGTCCTCGTCCAGCGTCCACAGCGGATAGGACGTGGTCGCAAGATCATGCGACGCCTTGAGGTCGCCGGCATTCTGGCTTCTCGGCACCAGCATCAGCGGACCGTTGATCGGCATCACCTCATCGAGGAACACCGCGATGTTCATCGCCAGCGGCAACGGCATGCCGTCGTCGCGCTTCCAGGTGCCGTAATCCTGATGCCACTGCCAGACGTCGCCGGTGAAGGCGGATTTGGCGTTGATCTTGTACTGATGCATGTAGACCTTCTCGCCGAAGATCTGCTCGACCGGCTCGATCATGCGCGGATGCGCACCGAGCAGGCGAAACGCCTCATTATAAAGGTGCGCGGCAAAGGCGGTGCGCGGCGCGCCGCTCTTCTCGCGCCAGACCTCGGGCCGCTGCTCGTCATAGATCGACACGGCCTCGCGCCGCAGGACGTCGACTTCCTCGGCGTTGAAAAGCTCAGGCAGGAACAGCCAGCCTTCGGTGCGGAATTGTTCGAGCTGCTCGGGGGTCAATCGCATGATGGTCCTCCTAGGTTTGTTTCCCGGTTGTCTTGTTTTCAGGGGCGCTTTTGCGCCCTCAGGTCAGTTCGGCGGCCCCGGTTCTCGTGGCACACCGATATTGCATTCTGAATTCAGTATTCTAAACTCAGGATGCGGCTTGCACCTACCCCTGTCAAGCAGCAACCATGCTGCCGCGCAGCGATGATTCCGTTGGAGGAGACGTGCTGGAATCTCTGGCCCCGCCGAAAAGTCTGGTCGATCAGGTCTACGAGGTGATCCTCGATGCCCTGTGCGACGGCACGTTCAAGCCCGGTGAGCGCCTCACCCAGGAGAGCATCGCCGCGCGCCTGAATGTGTCGCGGCAGCCGGTGACCCACGCGCTGGCGGTGTTGAAGGCGCAGGGATTTCTCGCGCAGGGACGTCAGGGACTGACGGTCACCGCGGTCGATCCGGATTTCTTCGAGGCGATCTACCAGATCCGCTCGGCGGTCGAGCCGTTGGCGGTGAAGCTGGCGACGCCGCGTCTCACCAGGGAAGCGATCGCGCGCGGGCGCGCCTTGATCGACCACGGCCGCAAGCTGGTGGCCGCCGGCGACAGCCGCGCCAGTCTTCAGGCCGACATGGATTTCCACTCCTTCATCTACGATCTCTCCGGCAATCCCCTGATCGCCGAGACGATGCGGCTGCATTGGCGGCACCTGCGCCGCGCCATGGGCGAGGTGCTGCGCCATCCGGGCATGTCGATCAGTGTCTGGAAGGAGCACGGCAGCATCCTCGAAGAGATGGTCCGCGGCAACGGCGACGCGGCCGCCGAACTGATGCGCCGCCATCTGGTCGAAGCCTATGAGCGGGTCGGAAAGACGGGCGGGACCGGCAGAAAGCCTGCGTAACCTTTCTCGTCACGCCTCCTGATCGGCCTTCAGAAGCGAGCATCCGGTGATCTTGACGGTCCCGTCCGGCTGCCGTTCCAGGGTATAGAGCGCTTCCCACGCCACGCCGTCACCATCGACAATGTGAACGTGTTGCACGATCGTTTCTCCGGACACCGCCGATTTGCCGAACTCGAAGCGTTTCGGACGAACGAGCGGCGCGTAACTTTGCCGGACCATGCTCATGAAAATATCGGGCCGGGTGAAAAGTCCCTGAATGGCCGGTGCCGCATGAGAATAGGCCGCGGCGGCATCGCCGCGCCCGATCGCTTCGAGCTGGGAGCTGATGACGGCTTGTGCGGACCCGTCATCATCCGCCGCCCGCAAACCGGGCACGAAACTGATCAAAAGTGCGATCGCAAAAATCAACGCGCGCATGGGAGCGATCCTGCCACTCGGCGATCCTCGCAGGGATCGCACGCCGTGAACAGGATACGCGTCAGCAATGTCCCGGTTTCACGGAACGCTGCGTCGATCGCCGGATGGATTGAGAAAACCAGAGGACATCAGGAGCAGTGGTAGCGAGAGAGGGACTCGAACCCCCGACCCCAGGATTATGATTCCCGTGCTCTAACCAGCTGAGCTACCTCGCCACACGTTCAAGCCGCCTTCGCGGTCGCGAACGGCGGCATATAAGAAGTCACCCAAATGCCTGTCAAGCAACGATGGCCGAAAGCGCCATCTGATTGGCTTTACACGCGCATTCTCCCGGAACGACCTGCCGCGACGGCGGAAAACCTTACTTTGGCCGCACCGAGGGATCGCCGCCGGGGCTGCCGGGCGGCGGAATCACCGGCATGGTCCCGCCCTGAGGGGTCGGCGCATGCATCTCGGGGTCGATGCCGGGCGGTGGACACAGCACGCCGTCGGATTTCGCCAGCCGGTCGCCAAGCGTGGTCCCGCGCGGCGCGACGGTGCCTTCGTGCGGAACAGCCTCGGTCGGCGTGCAGTTCGAGGCTGCACGGTCGGGGTTGGGCGGCGCGGTCTGCGCCGGGGGTGTCGCGGGCGCGGGCGGCGCCTGCGCAAGGGCGACAGCAGGCAGCAACGCCAACGCGACGCTCATAACAGCGCTTTCAACAATCGGGAGTTTCATTGTCATGGAACGGAAACGGCGGCGCGGCAGGGATGTTCCGGGCATGACCCCGAAAAGTGGGAACCGGTTTTCGGATCAGATCATGCCCGAAAAATAGAAAACGACCGATCCATCCGGTCGGGTGACGATCAGCCCTTGCGATAGCGGATCAGCGAGAAATGTCCCATCGGCGGCATCGGGCGGCGTTCGACCAATGTCACGCCGCCATGTCTCAAAGCCCAGTCCACCAGCCGCGCCCACGGAAATTCCGGCCGCCAGCCGAGCCGCCGCGCCAGCGGCGCGAACGCAAGCTCGAAGATCCTGCGCGGGCCGCTTTCCGCGCCGATGTGATTGACCAGGATGAGTTCACCGCCGGGCTTCAGCACGCGCATGAAATCGTCCAGCGTCGCTTCAGGGTCCGGCACCGCCGTGATGACGTATTGCGCGACCACGGCATCGAACGTGCTGTCGGGGAATGCGAGATTCTTCGCATCCATCACCGACAGGGTTTCGACGTTGGTGAGATTGAACGCGCGCACCCGCTCCTGCGCCTTGCGCAGCATCGGTTCGGAAATATCCACGCCATGAAGCTTGGTGGTGCGCGAATAATCCGACAGCGACAATCCGGTGCCGACGCCGACATCGAGCACACGGCCGCCGATCGCATCGGCGACGGCGATGGTCGACTTGCGGCCCTCGTCGAACACCTTGCCGAACACCATGTCGTAAACCGGCGCCCACGCGGCGTAAGCCTTCGCCACTCCGGCGCGATCGATGTCGTTGCTGCTCATTGCCCCACGCCCAATGATGTTATCCGGCGACTGCTTCCCGCAGGCTGCTGATCGCGTGCGCCATGCGCGGTGCTGCGCTGATAAAACCGCCGCCGAGTACGCGCGCCTGTCCCGCAGGGGCATCGTAGAACACGCAGGCCTGTCCCGGCGACACGCCTTCCTCACCGTCGAGGAGTTCGACTTCATAGGTCCCGTTGACACGGCGCAGCCAGGCCGGCTGCGCCGGACGGGTAGACCGCACCTTGACGAACATTTCGAGGCCGTCGCCGACCGCACGATCGAGGTCGCCGTCGCCGATCCAGTTGACATCGCGCAACAGGATGCGGCGGACATTCAGCGCCTCGCGCGGGCCGACCACGACGCGGCGCGTGTCCGCATCCAGATGCACCACATACAGCGGCGCGTGCGCCGCGATGCCGAGGCCGCGGCGCTGGCCGATGGTGAAGCCGACGATGCCCTGATGGCGGCCGAGCACATGGCCGTTGAGATCGACGATGTCGCCCGGCTCCATCGCCTTCGGCTTCAGCCGTTCGATCACATCGGTGTAGCGGCCAGTCGGCACAAAACAGATGTCCTGGCTATCGTGCTTGTCGGCGACCGACAGTCCGAAGCGGCGCGCGAGTTCACGGGTCTGCGCCTTGGTCATGTCGCCGAGCGGAAAGCGCAGGTCGGCCAATTGATCCTGCGTGGTCGCGAACAGGAAGTAGCTCTGGTCGCGGTCGGCGTCGGCGGCGCACATCAGCGCGCGCGATCCGTCCGCCAGACGGCGCGAAGCGACATAGTGTCCGGTGGCGAGCGCCCTGGCGCCGAGGTCGCGCGCGGTACTCAGCAGATCGCGAAACTTGATCGAGCGGTTGCACTCGATGCAGGGCACCGGCGTCTCGCCATGCACATAGCTCTCGGCGAAGCTCTCGATCACGGATTCGCGGAAGCGGCTTTCGTAGTCGAGCACATAATGCGGAATGCCGAGACGCGCGGCGACATCGCGCGCGTCGTGAATGTCCTGGCCCGCGCAGCAGGCGCCCTTGCGATGGGTCGCGGCGCCATGATCGTAAAGCTGCAACGTGATGCCGACCACATCGTAACCTTCGGCCTTCAGCAGCGCAGCGGTCGCCGACGAATCGACGCCGCCGGACATGGCAACGACGACCCGGGTGTCTTCCGGGCGACCTTCGAGGTCGAGGCTGTTGAGCATGGCAGGGGCCGATCTTGCTGTTGCGGAAGCGGCCTTGCCGCCCGCAACCCGTCATTTCCGTGTTTCCACTTTACTTATAGTCCGACCCTACCCGAGGCAATCGCGGTTGGCCTTGATCTATTCCAATTAAAATGGTGTCCCGAATCCGAAGTTCGCTTCAATTCGAAGCGCGCCCGAGCGCACTTCGGATTCGAAAGGACACCAGAAATTATTGATTCTATTGTTGTTTTTCTCCGCAAGTCCGCAAAAGCAGCCGCGGTAGGGACGATGCGGACTTGCGAACCACCACACCATGCCCTTTTGGGAGGAAAATCTTGCCGCCGGGCAGAAAGCCCCCGGTTCCATACCCGCTTCCGGCAGCCGCGTTCATCGGCAAGCCATTGAAATATATCATTTTTATAATCTCCAGCCGGTGGCCCGGTCCTTGCTCAACAAAGACCGCGTAGCAATCTGAAAGGCCGCCCGTGTTCAGCGTCACCCCGGAACCCCTCGTCTCCAAGCCCGCCTACGATCCGCAAGCAAAGCAGGTACGCGCCGAACAGCCGTCAGGCTTCGCAGCACTGGTGGACAGCAATGCCAGCGCAAGCTCCGATCCCCGTCCTGCCCCGGATACGCCGGCCGCGCCCCGCCGCGATTCCCGCGATGCGCGACAAGCCGATGCGCCCCCTCCGGGCAAGGAGCGGCCGCAGGCTGATGGCCACGCCGCCGCCTCGAACAACGAGTCCGGCACCGCACAGCAGGATGCCGATTCCGCCGCACCGGCCGACGCGAAGGCCACCGGCGGCAAGACCGGCGGCAAAGACAAAACCGCATCTGACGCCACGAAAACCGAAGAGTCTGCCGGCAATGACGCAACCGCGAGCGCCGCGATTCCAGCCATCGTGACCGATCCTGTCGCCGTCGTGATCGCCGCCGCGGCCGATCCGGCGGTAACGCCGAATGATGCGGCACCCACGGCGACCGTGACGCCCGCCGCTGTCATCACCAGCGCCTCAGCCCTCGCCGCGCCGGCTGATGTGACCGTTGCGCAAAACTCCGCCGATGCTGACGTCAAGGACGCCGGTGCGGCAAAGGCTGGCCTTGCCACGCCTCTCGCCGGCGGCGACGCGCCCGAAACATCCGCTGCGACGGTCTCCGCCGTGGCGGCTGTCATTAAATCCGACGGCGGCAAGACAGACATCTCGGCAAAGACTGCGGAGGCCGCGCCGGCCAAGGATGGCAAGGACAGCAAGCAGGCCACCGATACGCCCGCGGCGAAGCCCGCTTCCGAGCAGACCATCAAGCCGGAGACCGCTGCATCGGACACCGGCGACAAGCCGGCACAGCATGACAAGGCGGCTGCGGAGTCCGGCACGGTCGACACCGAGCCGTCGAAACATCCTGCCAAGGATACTGCCAAGGCAACACCTCAAGCCGAACACCGCGCCGCGGCGTCTACACCGCAGCCGGCGTTGCCGAACGATCCAGGTCTGCTGCCTCCCACCAGCGTTCAGCCACAACCGATCCAGACTCACGCCGCGAATTTAACCGCGATCCCGGTTCCGGCGGCAAATGCTGCGCTCGCCGACAGCACGCCGGTGCCGCTGAACGGCCTCGCGGCGGACATCGCGCTGCGCGCGGCAGGCGGCAACAGCCGTTTCGAGATTCGCCTGGACCCAGCCGAGTTGGGCCGCATCGATGTGCGCCTCGACGTCGACAAGCACGGCAATGTCACCTCGCATCTGACGGTGGAGCGGCCGGCGACACTCGACATGCTGCGTAACGACGCGCCGAGGCTTCAGCAGGCGCTGGAAGACGCCGGCCTGAAAACCGGCGATTCCGGATTGCAGTTCAGCCTGCGCGACCAGTCATCCTCAGGCCGCGATGGCGATAACGGCTCCGGCCTTAATTCGCAGCGCGTCGTCATCACCGAAGAAGACACCGTTCCTGCGCAGGTCGCGGGACGAACCTACGGCCGCATGCTCGGGGCGAGCAGCGGCGTCGATATCAGGATTTGAGGAGACGATCATGGCGGTCGATGCAGCAACCATCGGGACGGTGCCGACATCGGCGCCCGCAACAAACAACTCGTCCAGCAGTTCCAGTTCGAGCAGCTCCAGCAGCGCGACCGGCATCGCGGATAATTTTCAATCCTTTCTGACACTGCTGACCACGCAGTTGCAGAACCAGAATCCGCTCGATCCGCTCGATACCAACCAGTTCACGCAACAGCTCGTTCAGTTCGCGCAGGTCGAGCAGCAACTGAAATCGAACAGCCAACTCGAGGCGCTGGTCAACATCGAAAAGACCGCGCAATCGACCCAGGCGCTGGTGTTCGTCGGCCAGACCGTGGCCGTCGACGGCAGCACCGCGCATTTCGACGGCAACGCGACCTGGAATTTCAGCGCGCCGCAGAACTCGAGCGCGACCATCACCATCACCAATTCCGCGGGCCAGACCGCTTACTCGGGCAGCTTCGCGATCGGCTCCGGCAATTCCAGCTTTGTCTGGGACGGCAAGGGCAACGACGGCACGTCATGGCCGGTTGGTGACTACAAGATGACGGTCACGGCGAAGGACAGCAATGGCAAGGACGTCGCGATCTCCACGGAAGTTCAGGGCACCGTCGATTCCGTCGACCTGACCGCAAGCCCGGCGCTGCTGTCGATCGGCGGCAAGAACTACACGCTGGATCAGATCAAGCGCGTCGTGAAGGGCGCCGCGTCAACCTGACGATGTGACAGTCCGCTGACACGGCGCGATTCCGGCTCACACATCACGCATCCCGCAGGCTGGTTCTTAACGGAACCGGCCTGTCCCGTTTTGAGCGTTTCCAAGGAGAATCGTATTGGAGGCTTGGGTTTAGGTAAATTTTAAGCCGGCGGGGGTAGCTTGTTCCCACGAGTTCAGTTGTTTCGAGTTTGTGAGTACACCATGACAGAACCCCACCGCCCGAGGGTGAAGTACGTCATCGGGCCCGATGGCAGTCCGCTGACGATCGCGGATCTTCCCGCGCCCGGTACCAAACGGTGGGTTATCCGCCGTAAGGCCGAGGTTGTGGCCGCGGTTCGCGGGGGTCTCCTCTCCCTTGAGGAAGCCTGCAGCCGTTATACCCTGACAGTTGACGAATTCCTGTCCTGGCAATTCTCCATCGATCAGCACGGTTTGGCCGGATTGCGCACCACCCGCATCCAGCAGTACCGCCAGTAAGTCTTTCTTCCCGATTTCAACGCAATTTTCCGGAAACCGGCTCCCTCGGAGCGAATTCAGGAAAAGTGGAACCCGGTTTTCCGTGCGAATTCGCTCCAATTACTTCAATTGGCGCGTTTTCTTCACGCGAACCGGTATCCACTTCGCTTGAAAACGCGCCAAACAGGAAGCCGGCTTTCGGCATTTCCGCTTTTTCTCCTCACCCGTTAACCCTCGTTAACCATATGGAAACCATAGATAGGCAAATTCTGCCCAGTCGGCGTGTGAGCCGAATCTCTGGGGCTGGTTCGTGCAAGGTTTGCTGTCGTTTCTGAAAGGTCTGGGCGCGGCGCGGATGGCGGCAATGGCCGCCGTAACGCTGGCTCTCGTCGGTTTCTTCGGCTTTGTCATCATGCGGGTCACCACGCCGCCGATGGCCACCCTGTTCACCGACCTCACCTATGAGGACTCCTCGGCGATCATCAAGGATCTGGAACGCCAGGGCATTCCCTATGAGATGAAGAACGACGGCGCCGTGATCCAGGTGCCGAAGGACAAGATCACCCGGCTGCGGATGAAGCTCGCCGAAGGCGGCCTGCCCAAGGGCGGCGGCATCGGATACGAGATTTTCGACAAGTCCGACGCGCTCGGCTCCACCAGTTTCGTCCAGAACATCAACCACCTGCGCGCCCTCGAAGGCGAACTGGCCCGCACCATCAAGGCCATCGACCGCATCCAGGCCGCCCGCGTGCATCTGGTGCTGCCGGAACGCCCGCTGTTCTCCCGCGAAACGCCGGAGCCTTCAGCCTCGATCGTGCTGCGCGTGCGCGGCGCGCTCGAGCCGCAGCAGGTCCGCGCCATCCGTCATATCGTCGCCTCCGCCGTCAACGGCATGAAGGCCCAGCGCGTCTCCATCGTCGACGAATCCGGTCAGTTGCTGGCCAGCGGCGGCGACGGCGCGGGCGACGGCGGCAGCGGCGGTGACGAACGCCGCGCCTCGTTCGAAAAGCGCATGCGCGATCAGGTCGAGGCCATCGTCTCCTCGGTGGTCGGCTCCGGCCGGGCCCGCGTCCAGCTCACCGCCGACTTCGACTACAACAAGATCACCCAGACCTCGGACAAATTCGACCCCGAGGGCCGCGTGCTGCGCTCCAGCCAGTCCCGTGAAGAATCCGCAGCCACCGCGAATGCCAATGACGGCCAGGTCACCGTCAACAACGAACTGCCCGGCGCGCAGGGACAGGGCGGCGCGCCCACCGCGAAGGACCAGAGCAAGAAGAGCGAGGAAATCAACAACTACGAGATTTCCCGCGTCACCAAGACCGAAGTGACCGAAGCCGGCCGCGTCAACCGCATCTCGGTCGCGGTTCTGGTCGACGGCAGCTACAGCAAGAACGACAAGGGCGAGGTCGTCTACACCGCGCGCGCGAAGGAAGACCTCGACCGCATCGCCGCGCTGGTCCGCTCCGCGATCGGCTTCGACCAGAAGCGCGGCGACCAGGTTGAGATCGTGAACCTGAAATTCGCGGAATCGCCGTCGGTGATCCCGGCCGAGACGCCGAAGGGCCTGCTCGGCATGTTCCAGTTCACCAAGGACGACATCATGTATTTCGTCGAACTGGGTGTGATGTTCGTGCTCGGCATTATCGTGGTCTTCATGGTGGTGCGCCCGCTGCTCAAGCGCGTACTCGCGGCGGATGCCGCCGCGGCCAGCCACGCTCCGCTCCCGGCCCTGCCCGAAACCGCGCCGGTTCCGGCCAATCCTCAGCCGCAGATCGCCAACAACGCAACCGCGCAGATGATCGATGTCGCCCAGGTCCAGGGCCAGGTCCATGCCCAGTCCGTGCATCGCGTCGGCGAGCTCGCCGACCGCAACCCGAACGAGACCGCCTCCATCATCCGTCAGTGGCTCTCAGAACCGGCCTGATCCGACATGGCAAACGCACCCGCACTCACCAGCAACAGCCAGAACACCAACGACATCGCCGGTGTCGTCGCCACGCTGGCCAGCCGCCAGAGCGGCCGCGCCAAGAGCAAGCCGATGTCCGGCCCGAAGCGCGCCGCCATCATGATGCTGGCGCTCGGCGAACAGTACGGCGGCAAGGTCTGGTCGATGCTGGATGACGACGAGGTGCGCGAACTGTCGCTGGTGATGTCGTCGCTGGGCACCGTCGAAGCCGACGTGGTCGAAGACCTGATGCTCGAATTCGTGTCGCGGATGTCGGCGTCCGGCGCGCTGATGGGCACTTTCGATGCCACCGAGCGGCTGTTGCAGCAATATCTGCCTTCCGACCGCGTCAACGGCATCATGGACGAAATCCGCGGTCCTGCCGGCCGCAACATGTGGGAGAAGCTCTCCAACGTACAGGAGGAAGTTCTCGCCAACTACCTCAAGAACGAATACCCGCAGACCATCGCGGTGGTGCTGTCGAAGCTGAAGCCCGAGCATGCCGCGCGCGTCCTGGCGATCCTGCCGGAGGACATGGCGCTCGACGTCGTCAACCGCATGCTGAAGATGGAAGCGGTGCAGAAGGAAGTCATCGAGCGGGTCGAACAGACCCTGCGCGTCGAATTCATGTCGAACCTGTCGCAGACCCGCCGCCGCGATGCCCACGAGGTGATGGCGGAAATCTTCAACAATTTCGACCGCCAGACCGAAACCCGCTTCATCACCTCGCTGGAAGAGGACAACCGCGAGGCCGCGGAGCGCATCAAGGCGCTGATGTTCACCTTCGACGACCTCGTCAAGCTCGACGCCGGATCGGCCCAGACGCTGATGCGCCATGTCGACAAGGACAAGCTGGGTATCGCGCTGAAGGGCGCCAATGAAACCGTGCGCGACTTCTTCATGGGCAACATGTCGAGCCGCGCCGCCAAGATGCTGCTGGACGACATGGCCGCGGCGGGCCCGGTGCGGCTGCGCGATGTCGACGAGGCGCAGGCGCTGCTGGTCAACCTTGCCAAGGATCTCGCGGCCAAGGGCGAAATCATGTTGCAGAAAAACCGTGCTGACGACGAGCTGGTGTACTGATGGGCGCACCCGCGAAATTCCTGTTCGATCTCGACTTCGCAGCGCCGGACGTCGCCAAGGAACGCGCCGCGAGCGCCACCGAGGTCGCCCAGCAGATCGCGGACGCGGAAGCGCGTGCCTACCGCGCCGGTTACGAGGCCGCCCGCCACGAAGCCAAGGCGGAAAGCGACCGGCGCGCGGCGCTGGCGCTCGAGGAAATCGGAATTTCGATCAGGGCCATCGCCAGCCGTTTCTCGACCATCGAGGAGCGGATGGAGACCGAAGCCATCGATGTCGCGCTTTCGGTCGCCCGCAAGCTCTGCACCGAGATGATCGCCGCCGAGCCGCTCACCGAAGTCATGGCGCTGGTCAGCGACTGCTTCCGCCACCTGACCTCGACCCCGCACATCGTGGTGCGGATCAACGATGCACTGTACGACGCCGCGCGTGCGCAGGTCGAGCAACTGGCGAAGCGTAACGGCTTCGAGGGAAAGCTCGTGATCCTGGCCGAGCCGGACATCGCCACCGGCGACTGCAAGATCGAATGGGCCGACGGCGGCATGACGCTGGATCGCGCCACCATCGAAGCGAAAATCAGCGAACTTGTCGGGCGCTATCTGGCGTCCCGCAATCAGGCCGGCCTTCCTGGCCATGAGGAGCGACCAAAGGATCTGCCATGAGCGACACAGACAGCCCCGTCCCGCTTCCCGATCTCAACGCCGCCGATACGCCGGTCGCCGGCGATCAGAATTATTACGACGATGACGATCATGTCGGACGCATCGCCGCCGATCTTGAGGCAGTGTTCGACGTTCCGGTTCAGGTCTCCGCCGTCCTCGGCCGCTCCAAGATGGACGTCGCCGACCTGCTGCGGCTCGGCCCCGGCACCGTGCTCGAACTGGACCGCCGCGTCGGTGAATCCATCGACATCTACGTCAACAACCGGCTGGTCGCGCGCGGCGAGGTCGTTCTCGTCGAGGACAAGCTCGGCGTCACCATGACTGAAATCATCAAGGCGGAACGCGCCTGACCCGTTTGACAAAACCGAGGTCGAAAATGGCCCGGACCACTTGCAAGGTTTAATAACAGGAGACCACCATGCGGCTTCTCATCGTTGGCACACTGAAGGGCCAGCTCACCACCGCCACCAAGATCGCCATGGACAATGGCGCGACGGTGACCCACGCCGAGGACAGTGAACAGGCGATGCGTGTGGTGCGCGGCGGCAAGGGCGCCGACCTGCTGCTGGTCGATGTCGCCCTCGACATCCGCGATCTGGTGATCCGGCTCGAGGCCGAACACATCCATGTTCCGATCGTCGCCTGCGGCATCACCACCGATGCGCGCGCAGCGGTCGCCGCCATCCATGCCGGCGCGAAGGAATACATCCCGCTGCCGCCCGATCCGGAGCTGATCGCCGCGGTCCTCGCCGCCGTCGCCAACGATTCGCGCGATCTGATTTACCGCGACGACGCCATGGCCCGTGTGGTGAAGCTGGCGCAGCAGATCGCGGGCTCCGACGCCTCGGTGATGATCACCGGCGAATCCGGCACCGGCAAGGAAGTGCTGGCGCGCTATGTCCACACCCGCTCCAATCGCGCGCGCAAGCCGTTCATCTCGATCAACTGCGCGGCGATCCCCGAGCATCTTCTGGAATCCGAACTGTTCGGCCACGAGAAAGGCTCGTTCACCGGCGCCATCGCCCGCCGCATCGGCAAGTTCGAGGAAGCCACCGGTGGCACGCTGCTGCTGGACGAAGTCTCGGAAATGGATGTGCGGCTGCAGTCCAAACTGCTGCGCGCGATTCAGGAACGCGTCATCGACCGCGTCGGCGGCACCCGCCCCGTGCCGGTGGACATCCGCATCATCGCGACCTCGAACCGCAACCTCGCCGACGCCGTCAAGGAAGGCAAATTCCGCGAAGACCTGCTGTTTCGTCTCAACGTCGTGAACCTGAAAATCCCGGCGCTGCGCGACCGCCCCGCCGACATTCTCGAACTGGCACAGCATTTCGCCAGGAAATATGCCGACGCCAATGGTGTTCCGCTGCGTCCGATTTCCGCCGAAGCGCGCCGCGTACTCACCACCAACCGCTGGCAGGGCAACGTCCGCGAGCTGGAAAACACCATGCACCGCGCGGTGCTGATGGCGAGCGGCGACGAGATCGGCCCCGATGCCATTCTCTCGCCGGATGGCGACCGTCTCGACACGACGAAGACGCCGCCGGCGGTAGCGCATGCGACCTTCGCCGCCGAGCAGGTGACCCGCGCGCTGGTCGGACGCACCGTGGCAGATGTCGAGCGCGACCTGATCCTCGAGACGCTGAAGCATTGCCTCGGCAACCGCACCCATGCGGCGAACATCCTCGGTATCTCGATCCGCACCCTGCGTAACAAGCTCAATGAGTATGCCGACGACGGCCAGCCGATCCCGCCGCCGGGCTCCGGCGAACTGCGCGGCGTCGCCGCGGCGTAGTCGGGCGATGGCCAGCAACACGACAGTTGTCGTCCCCGCGAAAGCGGGGACCCATACTCCCTGAGTTTTCAGAAAGACCGCGGGACGATCGCGTCACGTAACCAAATCTAGTGGTTATGGGTCCCCGCTTTCGCGGGGACGACGTGGAGAGACTACGACCGACGCTATCCCCTCGCCTTGCGCTCCACATTCGCGCTGCGGCTGGGCACACCGAATTCCTTGCGGCAGACCTCGGCCAGCGCGGCAACGCCGTTGCGGATGTCCTGCACCGATGGACTGGCGCGTGGCTACCCTTCATAAGCAAAGTGGTGGAGAACTATTTTCAGAACAATGGCAAGAATGTTCGAGCTGAAAAATTATTTCAGTATCAATTTCCGGAGCAGTTGTGGGTGAATGTAGGAAGTTTTCTATCTCATCTTGGACGGCTTCCTCTTTGGGTAGACTACCAACAGTCACTCACCACCTTCGGTGGAAAGGCCAGCGCGGGCTTTCGGGAGCATATTTTTGATACCGGAAATGCACCTAACGGAAGTCCGGTTATCCACTCCGGTGGTTTGAACGTCTTGGAGATGATAAAACCGCTCTAGTCAGGCGCGTGACGGCCGGTTGGAGCGCTCATAGATCACCGGCGGCGCGGGATCGTCACCCGCCGTGGAGCGAAGATAGAAGTTGTAGGCGAACAGGCCGAACACCACGGCGACGAATGCGATGATCACCGTAACAACAATGCGCTTGAGAATGATCATGGCATGGACTCTGCGCCCACTTCACCTCTCCCCGTAAACGGGGAGAGGTGAAAAAGTCCGATCCGCTCCAGACCTAAATAAAATCATCAGCGCGCATCCAGTGCGGCGCGTTTGGCGACATGCCGTTGCAGCAGCCACAGCAGCGGCGCGTAGATCAACGTCATGAACAGGCCGAAAAACGTGCCGATACTCGGAATGCCGTGGAGTATCACGGAATAGAGTTCCGCCAACCCGCCCAGAACAATCATGAGCGTCAGTATCGAAAACCGTTCGCTGTGGCGTTCGGCATGGGGAATGGAGATCAGGAGCACGAACCCCATTCCGATCAGCATTCCCGAAACAAGCCGGAAATAGTTATCGACGGTGATGGTGCCGATACCGTGCAGGAACTGCACGCCAAGGATCACGCCGCACAGCCCGAGACCGAGCAGCACCAGCGCGCTGAAAGCAGTGGCAAGCTGGAGAAAAAGCCGTTCCATGGCGCACCGGTTGATTTGGGATCTTCAGCCGAACCATATATGAGAAGCAGCGGCGATGGCGACAGACGTTCGCCGCGAAACGCCGCATTATTTGTCGTCATAAAGGCCGCGAGTCAGCTATGCATATGCGCTCCGCTTGCGGCACCTTATCCGCTTGCGCAGGGCTTCATTTAAAGTATCCAGCACATCACGATGACCACCTTCACGCCCCATCAGGATCAGGCGCTTCGCGCCGTCGCCGACTGGCTCAAGGCCAAGCCGGGCAAGAACGGCACGCCGCCGGTGTTCCGGCTGTTCGGCTTTGCCGGCACCGGCAAGACCACCCTGGCGCGGCATATCGCGGACGGCGTCAACGGCAACGTGAAATTCGCCGCGTTCACCGGCAAGGCCGCGCTGGTGATGCGCAACAAGGGCTGCGACAACGCCTCCACGATCCATTCGCTGATCTATCGCACCCGCGAATCCGGCGAGGAGCAGCCGAGCTTCGAATTGTGGGACGACGCGCCCGCCTCCAAGGCCAAGCTGATCGTGATCGACGAATGTTCGATGGTGGACGCCGAGTTGGGCCGCGACCTGATGTCGTTCGATTGCCCTTTGCTGGTGCTGGGCGATCCGGCGCAGTTGCCGCCGATCCAGGGCGGCGGATTTTTCACCGATGCAGAACCCGACGCGATGCTGACCGAGGTTCACCGTCAGGCGCAGGACGATCCGATCGTGCGGATGTCGATGGCCGTGCGCGAAGGGCGCGCGCTTGATCTCGGCACCTTCGGCGAAAGCGAAGTCGTGCGGCGCGACGCGCTCGATCCGGATCGCGTGATGGCGGCGGATCAGGTGCTTGTCGGCCGCAACAACACCCGGCGCGCCTACAACATGCGGGTTCGGCAGAAGCAGAACATCGAAGATCCGTTGCCGGTGGCCGGCGACAAGCTGGTCTGCCTGCGCAACAATCGCAAGAAGGCGCTGTTCAACGGCGGGCTGTGGCGGGTGAAGTCGCGCACGCCGTCGAAGTCGAAGATCCTCACCATGCGGCTGTCGCCGGACGAGGAATTCGGCGCGAAAGTCACCAAGGTCTCGGTGCGTCAGGACTGCTTCGGCGGCGGCATCGAGGACATTCCGTGGGAACAGCGCCGCCCCTATGACGAGTTCGACTACGGCTACGTGCTGACCGTCCACAAGTCCCAGGGCTCGCAGTGGAACGACGTCGTGCTGTTCGACGAAAGCTTCGCCTTCCAGGACAGCCGCGCCCGCTGGCTCTACACCGGCATCACCCGCGCCGCGAAACGGTTAACGGTGGTTGTCTGATACTTTTTGCCGATGCCCATTTCGCATCGCAAAATGCAATTTTCTTGAGCAATCCTCGCATTAGCACCTATGGTCAACCCAAGCCGGCCGCAGATGCCGGCTTCGCCGTGGGGGCATGGCGCACGCGGGCTGAGGAACGCCGGGGGATGACCGATTCAGTAAGTGGCGGGCTGGATATTTCCGGCCGCGATCTCGCTGGCAGCCTGCTGAAGCGGTGCGCCCGCTGGCTCGGCCAATACAGCCCATACGACATCGCCTCCTGCGCCGCGCTGGCGGCACTTGTCATTCTTGCGATCTGGACCTTCCAGGACTACGCGATCTCCAATGACGAAGGCGTGCAGCACCGCTACGGCGAACTGATCGTCGCCTATTACAAAAGCGGCTTCACCGACCAGTCGCTGTTCAAGCTCGACAACCTCTATCTCTACGGCGGGCTGTTCGACCTCCTTGGGCTCGGGATGAGCTACATCGTCCCCGTCGACCCGTATGAACTGCGCCATCTGCTGTGCGCGCTGATCGGCATCGGCGGCATCGGCGCCGCGGCCGCCACCACGCGGCTGATCGCGACGCCGCGCGCCGCCTTCTTCACCATCGTGGCGCTGACGCTGTGCGGCTCGTGGTACGGCGCGATGTTCAATCACACCAAGGGCATTCCGCTCGCCGCCTTCATGGCCGGCGCCATGTACTTCCTGATCCGCGCCAGCCGCGACCTGCCGACGCCGCGCATGCGCGATGTGATCGGCTTCGGAATCATGACCGGCGCGGCGCTGGGCACCAAATCGCTGAGCCTGCTTCTGGTCGGATATTTCGGCCTCGTGATCCTGATGAACGTGCCCCGGCCGGTGATGGGCCACTGGCAGGAGCGCACCCGGTTCGTGATGCGATCGGCGCTGTGGTTCGTGCCCGCGCTGGTAATCGCCTATCTCATCATGGCCGTGACGTGGCCATGGGCCGCTCTGTCGCCGCTCAATCCGATCCGCGGGCTGATGTCGTTCGGCGAATTCCACTATCACATCCGCACCATTCTGTTCGGCCAGACCTACGAGATGGCGGAGGTGCCGCGCTATTACGTGCCGACTTACATCGCCATCCGCCTGCCGCTGCTGACGCTCGGCGGAGTGCTGCTTGCGCTGGCGCTGCTTCTGCTTCCAGAGCGCGCCGGCGGTTTCAGCGGCGGGCGCCGCCGCGAAGTTGGCATCGTCGCCTTCGCCGCGATCTTTCCGGTCGCGTGCCAGGTCGCCGCGGAAGGACCGGCGCTCGACGGCTGCCGCCATTTCCTGTTCGTGTTTCCCGCCATCGCAGTGCTTGCCGGCATCGGCCTCAGCGCATCGGTCGGCGCGCTGGCGGGATTTCACCGCGGCACCGTGGTGGTCTGGCTCGCCGTCGTCACCACCTGCTACACCTGGACGGCGGGCAAGCTGTATAACCTGCACCCTTACGAGTACCTCTATTACAATCAGCTCGTCGGCGGGCTGGAAGGCGCGTCGCGGCGTTTCGTCACCGACTACTGGGTCAACATCATGCCGGAGGCCGTCGAGGAATTGCACGACTTCCTCGACCGCACCGAACCCGCCACCGCGAAGACCAGCATCTATCGCGTCGCGGTGTGCGGCGAGCGCGTCTCTTATGAAGAGTATGCGCGGCCAAACCTGCAATGGCTCAAGATGTATGACTGGCGCTTCGCCGATTTCTACATCGCGCCGACGCACATGAACTGCGACCGCGTCCTCGCCGGCAAGGTCATCGGCAGAATCGAGCGCCTGGGCGTGACCATCGGCGTCATCAAGGATCGCCGCGCCGTGCGAGAGCGCGAGGAATAAAGTACCGCTTGAACGGCTGCGCGCGCGATATGCGGCATTCGATGTTGATTATTAACCGGTGTTTCGTGAAATAGGCGCGATAGTCGGGAACGCTTCGCGCCGCGAAGGGTTACCGTTTATCCGCCTCCGCGATCATTCACCCGCGCAACGCCGCGTCTTCGACGCATCCCCACCTGAAATGCCAAGAAAAGGAAAAGATATGCGAACAGCAAAACTTCTCGCGGCCGTTCTGCTTGCCGGTTCGGCAGCCCTCGCCGTCTCGCAGCCCGCAGCCGCGGCGCCGCTGATGAACAGCACAATGCTGTCCGGCGCGACCTCAGGCAATGTTGAGAACGTGCAGTACTATCCCGTTCGCCGCTACGGCTACGGCCCCCGTTATGGCTATCGCGGCGGGTACTATCGCCGCGGCTACGGCAGCACGGCAGCGGGTGTCGGCATCGGTCTCGCCGCCGGCGCGATCATCGGCGGCGCCATTGCGTCGTCGCAGGCGCAGGCCCAGCAGAACCACGCTTACTGTTCGCAGCGCTATCGCTCCTACGATCCCGCGTCGGGCACCTATCTCAACAACGACGGCAACCGTTATCCTTGCCCGTAGGTTCTCGCCCCTGGGCGATCACCATCAGAACCGCGAGACATCCATCTCGCGGTTTTTTGTTGGCCTGATGCCGCAATGGCTGGCGAGCCGCGCATCGCTCGGCTAGGCTTCGCCGCCAACAAGAATAATTGCCGGGGAAATGCCATGATCATCCGCACCCACGCCGCACGATATGCCGTTGTCCTGCTTACGCTTACGGGAGTGAACATGCTGCCTTCCACTGGACTGGATGCGCAAACCGCCCAGCCGCTTCCGACCGCGGCGCAGACCGATCCGAAGACGCTCGGCATGATGCAGGGTTTTCCGCCGCCGCCGGACAAGACCATCCGCTTTATCGATGGCTCGTCGTCGCGCTTCCCGAACACGCGCTGGTCGTTCAGCCACTTCCGCGAACTGGTGCCGACCGCGACCGTCTCGCGTGGCGAAGGACCCGTCGTGCCGCTGCCGCGCGCCGAACGCGATCTCGGCGGCGTCGCCATGACGACGATGGACGGCAAGGCGATCACCTTCAACGACGCGATGCAGCTGACCTATACCGACGGCATCGTGGTGCTGCACAAGGGCAGGATCGTCTATGAAAAGTATTTCGGCGAAGGCAGCCCGCAGCTGCCGCACATCGCGTTCTCGGTGACGAAGTCCTTTGTCGGCACGCTGGCGGCGGTGCTCGCGGCAAACGGCAAGCTCGATCCCGCGGCCCCCGTCACCAGGTATGTGCCCGAACTGAAGGACACCGCCTATGGCGACGCCACGGTGCGCCAGGTGATGGACATGACCATCGGCGTGAAGTTCTCGGAGAACTATTCCGATCCCAACGCCGAGGTGTTCGATTATGCCCGCGCCGGCGGCATGATGCCCATCGCTCCCGGCTATCAGGGACCGCGCAGCTTCTACGACTTCCTCGTCAAGCTGAACAAGGAAGGCGAACACGGCCAGGCCTTCGCCTACAAAACCGCGAACGCCGAAGTGCTGGCCTGGATCGTCAAGCGTGCCTCCGGCCAGTCTCTGGCCGCGCTGCTGTCGTCGGAAATCTGGTCGAAGCTCGGCGCCGAACAGGACGGTTACTTCATGGTCGACAGCGTCGGCACCGAATCCGGCGGCGGCGGGTTCAACACCGCGCTGCGCGACCTCGCACGCGTCGGCGAGATGATGCGCAACAAGGGCAAGTTCAACGGCCAGCAGGTCATTCCCGAAGCCGCCGTCGCCGACGTGACACAGGGCGGCAAGAAGGACGACTTCGCCAAGGCCGGTTACACACTGCTGAAAGGCTGGTCCTATCGGGACATGTGGTGGATCACCCACAACGAGCATAACGCCTATACGGCGCGCGGCATTTACGGCCAGAGCATCTATGTCGATCCGACCGCCGAGATGGTGGTCGCCCGCTACGCCTCGCATCCGATGGCGGCCAACGCCGCCAACGATCCGGTCTCGCTGCCGATGTACATGGCGCTGGCGAAGGAGCTGATGAAGTAGGCGCAGTCTAATGCGCCCTGGCACAGCGAATCCAGGAAACGGCGCGGCACTTCCTTTTTCCCCTCTCCCCTTGTGGGAGAGGGTGGCGAGATTGAGTGAAACGAAATCGAGCCGGGTGAGGGGTTAGACCTGTCGTCAACATCGATACCCCTCACCCGCTTCGCGGCTGCGCCGCTCAGCACCCTCTCCCACAAGGGGAGAGGGAAGACAGAGCATCGAACCCACCATTTCGACTCGCGACTGCGCTAGGCCACATCCCGGCGCGGCGTGATGCTCACGGCGTGCGCGGACACCGCATCCAGCATCTGCCGCAACTCCTCCTCGAGAAATTCATTGGCGATGATCAGCGCCTTGAGCGCGCCGCGCAGATCGCCGCCGCAGGTCGCGATCGCGCTGTCTACAGCGCGGTCGTAACGGTCGATGTCCTGCTGGGTGGCCGGTGTGAACATGATTGGCTCTCCGATGCTGGCAGAGATTTCGGCACACCGGACACATCGCCCGGCGAGTCGCGGTCTGATCTTCATGTTCCCTATTTGTTCTTTAGGGTGGCGAGATGTCAAGAGCCGGTCCGGTTTACCCACCGTGAGAACCCGTAGCCCGGCGTGCGGCAATTTCCCTGCCCGTCAATCCGGGATGCGCCGAAGCCTGACCGGCAGCGCGATTTCCTCCCTCCGTCGTTCCGGGGCGCGCCGAAGCCTGACCGGCAGCGCGATTTCCTCCCTTCGTCATTCCGGGGCGCGCGAAGCGCGAACCCGGAATCCATGACGCGGACATCTCGTGAGTGATTGTGGATTCCGGGTTCGCTCGCAAGTGTGCGCGCATCCCGGAATGACGGAGGGTAATATTGAGCATGCGTAATCAAGCGTAGCCCGGATGAAGCGGGACAGCGCCACACACGCGATGTCGTCCCCGCGAAAGCGGGGACCCATAACCACCTTCCTCGCTGAGAATCAGGGAAAGAGTTGACCCGCTATCGCGACAGCATCGAGTGCTCAGGGAGTATGGGTCCCCGCTTTCGCGGGGACGACGTGGGTGAGATTGTGCGTAATGTCTCAACACGCGTGATCGTCATCCTGAGGTGCGCGCTCTTGCGCGCCTCGAAGGAGGACGGGGACGTCCGCGCGCTCTGCCGTGCATCCTTCGAGGCTCGCCGCAAACGCGGCTCGCACCTCAGGATGACGCGATACTTGACATTCTTTTACATAGGAATATATTCTTGTCGTCCTGGTCGCGAGGGGCGCTTCTCGAGGGCGCTTGTGAAGCGGAGCAGGATGCGGCGCCTGCGCGCGTGTCTCGCACACACGTCGTCCGGGAGGCTGGGGTCAGCGTCCGGGCCAACTACGTGGCTCTGCCTTCAGTGGCTGGACGCGGACAGGTACGAACGCGGCGAAAGCCGCCGGATCGGGGCGTGAAAGCGTCCGTCCTGTCCCGGAAGCACGCTCCCCTCGCCAAAAATCGCCGCCAAATAGCAGTCAAGCTTGCGCAGACTGCGCAAACCTGACTGTGGAGCGCCGTGAGGCGATGCGCTTCCTCACCGCAAGAGGAAGCGAGACAACACATTTGCGCCTCGCGGCGCTCCATGCCCCTCGTCAGGGGCGCGAACGAGGCAGGCCTCGCGCGCGCTGTGAGGGGCGAGACCAAGGGATCAACTCGCGCAATCATGCGCGAGAGCGACGACGCGTGGCTGTTTGACAATTGAATCAGGAATTCGATGAAGCGCACGCCGTTGCATCACTTCCAATCGTCGTCCCCGCGCAGGCGGGGACCCATACTCCCTGAGTCCTCGATTTGAGGGGAGATGCCGGAGCGATCTTCTCGCCACCATCACGACGTTCGGTGGTTATGGGTCCCCGCCTGCGCGGGGACGACATGGAGAGAGATTGCACATGGACGCAAGTACCCTCGCCCGCTCGCGACCTATAAGAACAGGGCGAAGCGCGCAGCCCCTTACCGCTGCCGCGCGCGGGCATCCACGGGGTTTCGGGCCGGAGTTGCAGCCGGAGCAGACTGGGCTGGAGCCGCGTCGCGGCCGCTGGCGCCGAACAGCACGCGGGTCGGGTTGCGGTCGAAGTTGTTCACCGCGCGGCTGATGTCGGCCAGCGTGCGGCGGCCGTCGATAATCAAGCCGGCGGAGCGCTTGTCGAGATTGTCGGCCAGTTCGCGGAACGATTTCGCGGCGGCCTGCAACTCGCCCTTCTCGCCCATCAGGCCATCGACGCCGGCCATGATGCTGTCGATGCGCGCGGAGTTGGCAGCAAGACTCTTCGAGAACGCCTCGATGTTGGTCATGCTGTTGTGCAGGGTCTCCTGGTTTTCAAGGACCAGCCTGTTGACGTTCTGGAGCACGCCGCGCACCGCTTCGCCGATATCCTGGATCGCATTGGGATCGGCGGTCAGCGTCGGCACGCCGTCTTCGGCGACCGGCACGCCGCCCGCCTCGACCGAGCCGCCCTTGAGCGAGACCGACGAGACGCCGGTGAGGCCGGCGAACTCAAGACCGACCAGCGAGTCCTTGCGGATCGGAGCGTTCTTGTCGACGTTGGCGATCACGACCACGCGCTTGGGATCGTCGAGTTTGATGGAGGTGACTTCACCGATCTTGATGCCGTTGAAGTTGACATTGCCGCCGGTGCGCAGGCCGGAGGCCGCGCCCTCGAACACGATGCGCAGCGGAACGCGCTGGGCGGCCGCGCCGAGGTTCTGGAACCAGAACACAAAGCCAAACGCCGCGGCGACCACCGCCAGCGTAAACGCCCCGATCAGGACGAAATTTGCCTTTGTTTCCATCGACTTAACTCCAAATACGCAAATTAATTACGCGATCACGGCCCGGGCGCGATTGCCATGAAAATAGGCCCGCAGCCAAGAATGCTGCGAGGCCAGCATGTCGTCCATCGTGCCTACCAAGAGAACCTTGCGATCCCCTAACACTGCAATCCGGTTACAGGCGGTTTTAAGGCTGTCGAGGTCATGGGTTACCATAAAAACGGTCAGCCCCAAAGTACGCTGCAACGTCATCACAAGCTGATCGAATTCGCCGGCGCTGATCGGATCGAGACCGGATGTCGGCTCGTCGAGGAACACGATCTCCGGGTCGAGCGCCAGCGCGCGGGCCAGCGCCACGCGCTTGATCATGCCGCCCGACAGTTCCGACGGAAACCGGTCGGCGACTTCAGGCTTGAGGCCGACCATGGCGAGCTTGGCGATGGCGATTTCATCGAGCAGCCGCTCGGACACGTTCATGAATTCGCGAACCGGAAACTGGATATTCTGCCGCACATTCAGCGACGAGAACAGCGCGCCGTGCTGGAACAGCACGCCCCAGCGGCGCTCGACCGCGCGGCGCTGATCCTCATTGGCCTTGCCCATGTCCACGCCGAACACTTCGATGGTGCCGGCGAGCTTGGGCAACAGACCGATGATGGTGCGGGTCAAAACGGACTTGCCCGCGCCCGATGCGCCGACAAAGCCGAGGATCTCGCCGCGCCGGACATCGAGGTCGAGGTGATCGAGAATGAGGTTTTCGTTCAGCTTCACCGAGAGATCGCGCACCCGGATGATCGCATCGTCGGAATAAGCCGCCATCTAGTGTCCCGAATTCGACGTTCGCTTCATTTTGCCGCGCGCCCCTTCGCGAACGTCGAATTCGCAAGGACACTAGCACTTTATAATTCTAGTGATCCTTTAGTTCTGACATTCGTAATAGTGATCGCGAAGGATATTGTACGAATGTCAGAACTGGATCACTAGGCCACCTCAGATATTGATCGTCGCGAAGAAGATCGCGAACAGGCCATCCATGACGATGACGAAGAAAATCGATTTCACCACTGATGCCGTGGTGTGCTGGCCGAGCGACTCGGCGCTGCCCTTGACCGCGGCACCTTCCACACACGCGACGATGCCGATCACCAGCGCCATGAACGGCGCCTTCACCATGCCCACCGTGAAATGATTGATGGAAATGGCTTCCTTCAGGCGCGACAGAAACGCGTCGGGCTGCACGCCGCCGTAACCCCAGGCGACAAGTCCGCCGCCATACAGCGCGGCCATCGCGCCAAGGAAAGCCAGAATGGGCATGGCGACGATCAACGCGACGATCCGCGGCAGGATCAGCACTTCCGTGGGGTCGAAACCCATGGTGCGTAGCGCATCGACTTCCTCGCGCATCCGCATCGAGCCGAGCTCCGCCGTATAGGCGCTGCCCGAGCGGCCGGCGACCATGATCGCCACCAGCAGCACGCCGAGTTCGCGGAGCACCAGCACGCCGAGCATATCGACCACGAACACGTCGGCGCCGAACTTGCGGAAATGGAAGATGCCCTGCTGGGCGATGATGCAGCCGATCAGGAACGTAATCAGCACCACGATCGGCACCGCGCGCCAGCACACCTGTTCGAGGTGATGAATCATCGACGTGAAGCGGAAACTGGTCGGATGACGGATGACCCGGAACAGGGCGTTGAGGATCGCGCCCAGCATACCGATCAGGCCGACCAGCGTACCGCCGACCTCGACCACGCTGCGGCCGACGCCTTCCAGCATCCCGGTCAGGGTCTGCCGGCTGCGGCGATGGACAATCCCGGGCTTCACCTGGCGGACCTCGTTCACGAGGCTCGCGTAGTTGGCGGACAGGCCGGCGACATTGGGCTCGACGCCGCCCTGGGTCAGGCTGCGGCGCAGCCGTTCGATCAGCCAGGCCCCGAACGTGTCGAGATTGGAGACCTGCGACACGTCGATCACAATGTTGCCGGGGCGACCGGTCAGCCGTTCGGTATCCTCGACGATCTTTTCCAGGTCGGGCGCGTGATGGACCGTCCATTGGCCAGCCGCGCGCAGCGCGAGACCTGCGCCGACAGGCACCTGCTCTAATGTCGGATTGCCGTTCAAGCCCAACTCCTGCGCCGATTCCGCGTCCGGTCGACTAAGCAACCTATCACGATGCCAACAAACTGTACGGGGATATGACTAAGAGCCACAATTGCGGTATCTGGGCAAGCCCGCCACCACGAAAAACGATTTCACAAATGATGCCATCGCTGAAACTCGCCGCCCGGATCGAGCGCTGGCCCATTGCCGGCGGCTTCACCATCAGCCGGGGCGCCAAGACAGAAGCCGTGGTGATTGTGGCCGAGGTAAGTCGCCAAAGCCGTGATGGTAAGGCCTTTGTCGGGCGAGGCGAGTGCGTTCCCTATGCCCGTTATGGCGAAACGCCGGAGGGAACACTGGAGGCCATTCGGGCCATGCAGGATGAGCTTGGCAGCGGGCTGGACCGGCAGGCGCTGCAACTGCGGATGAAGCCTGGTGCCGCCCGCAACGCGCTCGATTGCGCCCTGTGGGACCTTGAGGCCAAGGTGACGAAAAAGCGCATCTGGGAGCTGCTCGGACGTCCCGAACCCCGCCCGCTGACCACGGCCTATACGATCTCGCTGGGGACACCTGAGAGCATGGCAGAAGCCACCGCCAAGGCGGCCCGTCGCCCGCTGCTCAAGATCAAGCTCGGAGGCGACGGCGACGAGGCCCGGATCGCGGCCGTGCGGAAGGCTGCGCCGGACGCCGAACTGATCGTGGATGCCAACGAGGCCTGGACCGACGGTAATCTGGAACGGCATCTCGCGGCCTGCGCCGCCGCCGGGGTGACCATGATCGAGCAGCCCCTGCCCGCCGGACACGATCAGGCGCTGGCGCGCATCAAGCGGCCCGTCTCGGTATGCGCCGACGAAAGCGTGCATGACCGCGCTTCGCTGGAAGGGCTGTGCGAACGCTACGACGCCATCAACATTAAGCTCGACAAGACCGGCGGTCTCACCGAAGCGCTGGCGATGGCTGAGGCAGCGCAGGCGCTTGGATTTGACCTCATGGTCGGCTGCATGGTCGCCACATCGCTGGCGATGGGGCCCGCACTGATGATCGCGCAGGGCGCGCGAGTGATTGATCTCGACGGACCATTGCTGCTGGCGAAGGACCGCGACAACGGGCTGCGTTATGATGGCAGCACGGTCTATCCGCCGAGCGTCGAGCTCTGGGGTTAGTCCGTCACCACCTGGTGCGCATCGAGGCGCTGGCGCGCGGCGACCATGACGAGGCCACCCACGAACGCCATCACGGCCATCGCGTAGTAGACGCCCTCGCCGACCCGCGCATAGATCAATCCGGACAGCATCATGGTCAGGCTGGTCACCGCCCCCTGCGAAGCCACCATGTAGCCCTGCGCGCTGGCGAGCATATGATGGGGCACGTTGCGGACCATCAGAGCGACGGTGCCGACCTGCGTGATCCCGAAGGTCAGTCCGTGCATCACCTGCACCGCCGTGAGCACCTCGATCCGCGGCTCCTGCGCTGTGATAGTCCAGCGCACCACCGCGCTCACTGCACCGATCAGGACCATGGCCGTCGGCGACAGCGTGAGGCGCGGCGAGATCGCGAACACCACGATCTCAGCGACCACCCCGAGCGACCACAGAGCCGCGATGGTGAATCCACCGAAGCCGGCGTTCTGCCAGGTGATCGAGGAAAACGCGTAATAGGCGGCGTGGCTGCCCTGGATCAGGGCCGAGGCGCCGATGATGGCGAGGAACAGCGGCTTGCGAAGCAGCCCGCTCGCACGCCCCTGCGGCACCGTACCGGCCGCCGGCGCGTCCAGCGGGACGATGCCGAGACCGACGAACGCGCTAAGAAGCGCGACAGCCACGATGATCCAGATCAGGCTCTGCGGATCGATGACCTTGAACAAAAGGCCCGCAGCCATCGCGAACACCACGAAAGACGCGGACCCCCATAGCCGCATCTGCGCGTAGTCGAGCCCATAGCGTGTGACACCCTTCAGCGCGTAACCGTCCGTCAGCGGACTGAGCGGCGTCCAGAGGCAGGCGATCACCATATACACGATCAGGATCGTGAGCGGATCGCGAAGCAGCCCCAACACGGCGAAGCCGACGGCCGTGATGAAAGCGAGCGCGATCATGGTCCCACGCAGGATTTGACGATGCTCGGCTGTCGCCGTGACGAACGGCAGGACCGTGAAACGGGAGAGCGACGGCGCAGCCGTGATGAATCCGATCCAGGACACATCGACGCCGATTGCCTTCAGCCAGACCGGGAAGAACGGCAGGTGGACGCCGATGATGCCGAAAGTCGAGGCGTAAAACAGGCTGATCCGCATGGCAAATCGGCGAGCGATGGATTGCCCGGCCGGGTGCTTTTGTGATTCGCTGGTGAGCAAGGGAATTGCGATTCGCTGCGGTTCGTGGTGACTCTTATCTAGCGCGTGTTCGGCGTATCTGGACATCGCTTTTGCGTGTGGATCACGTCAACACGTTTCTGTCCTACAGGTTTCCGTCTACAGGTTTTCATGGCCAACGAAGCCTTCGCCCTGTCGCCAATCTCAGCCCGCGCCGCGTCACCGACGGACGCGGACTTCGAGGCTATTCGCGAAGCGTTTCTGGAGACCGCGCGCGGCCGCTGGTTTCTGGACGAATACACAAGGCGCAACCGCAACGCCGACACCGCGATGGTGCTTGAGGCCGTCGCCCGCATCGAAAGCTCGCTCGCCGCCCAGAAAGAGGAGCAGCGACAGCAAGCCGCGAGCGAACCGCCGGCGGTTGAACCGCCTTCGGACGAATTGCTTGAGGCAATGGCTGCGGTCAAAGCCATCGTGGCTGCCGCCCGCGAAAGCGTGTCCGCAGCCCTCTCGGGCGCGGCGTTTGAGGAATCCCTGGCGCCATCGCGCAAATGCGCGCGGGTGATCCGCGAGATCGCGTGGGGGCTGCGCGAATCCGGCGCCGACGGGCGGATCTGCTTTTTGCTCGAGTCTCAGGTCGATGCGATCAACGCCGCCTGCGATCATGTCGCGACGGGCGGCATGCGGGACGGCGTGTTGCAAGCCTTCGATCAGGCTGCGCGCGAGATCGCGGCCATTGCTCCGTCCGCGATGGAGTTCCAGGCCGAGGACGAACCCGTTGCGGCACTCCATATCGTCGACCCGGCTCCTATCGAGGCCTCCGATGACGTGCAGATTGCCGCTGCCGATGAGGAATTGTTCGACGTAGCGGTTGCACCTGAGGCCGCATCACCTGAGATGGCGGTCGAAACGACGCTGCAGGCGGAAGAAGGTCCGTCGATCAAACTGTCTGCTCCAGCCGAGGAGATCGCAGATTCCGGGCCGATCGTGGCCGCGCATCTGGAAATCATGCCGGAAGAGCCCCAACCGGTTCTGGAGATCGTGCCCGAGATCGCGATGGCCGCGCCGGCATCGCTCGGTGAGAGCCTGATCGCCAGTGGAATTATCGCAAGGCCCGCGACGCCGCGCAGCGATCCGCTGGCGCCGATCCGGCGGATGAGTCAGGCCGAAAGGATCGCGTTCTTCAGCTAAGGCCGATCCCGCCTTAAGACTGAATGAGCTTCGCGTAGAGATCCGCATCGACATTGCCGCCGGACAGCACAACCGCAACGGTCTTGCCTTTGGCGTCGAGATGCCCTGCGAGAAGCGCCGCCAACGCAACCGCTCCGCCCGGCTCGACAACGAGTTTCAGTTCGCGAAACGCGAACCCGACTGCTTTCGCCACTTCATCGTCCGTCACCGTGACGCCCTGCGCACCGAGCCTCTGATTGACCGCGAACGTGATCTCGCCGGGAATGGAGGCCATCAACGCGTCGCAGATGGTGCGGCCCACGGCGCGATGCGGTTCGCGCTTGCCCGCGCTGAACGAGCGGGCGTGATCGTCGAAACCGTAAGGCTCGACAGTGACCAGCCCCGCACTGGGAAACTTCGCTTTCGTTGCGAGCGCGATGCCCGCCATCAGCCCGCCGCCCGACGCCGGCGCAGACACGATGTCCGGTGCGACATCAAGCGCCGCCAGATCCTCGGCAATCTCGCGGCCGACGGTGCCCTGCCCCGCGATTACCCATGGATCATCGTAAGGAGGAACGACCGTCGCGCCGCGCTTGCTCGCAAGATCGCGCGCGATAGCATCGCGGTCTTCCTTGTCGCGATCGTAGGGAATGACCTCGGCGCCGTAACTCTTGGTCCGCTCGATCTTGGAGACCGGCGCGTCGGACGGCATCACGATCGCCGCGGGCATGCCGAGAATCTGCGCCGCAGCGGCGACGCCCTGCGCGTGGTTGCCCGACGAGAACGCGACGACCCCGGCCTTTCGTGCGGCTTGCGGAATCGACGACAGCTTGTTGAAGGCGCCGCGGAACTTGAACGAGCCCGTTCGCTGCAACACCTCGGGTTTCAGGAACACGCGCGCGCCGACGAGTGCATCAAGCGACGGCGACCTCACAAGAGGGGTCCGTACAGCGACAGGCGCCAGAACGCGCGCGGCGGCTTCAACATCGGCATTGGTGGGGAGAACATAAGGGGTCATGGCGCATGTATAGCGCGCCTGCTTGTCCCGGCAAGATCGACTGAGCCGCGCACCTTCAAATCATTGACAATGCGCCGTCACCCTGAGGTGCCGAAGCGAAGCGGAGGCCTCGAAGGGCGACGGCATTTCATGGCCCGTCATCCTTCGAGGCTCGCCGAAGACGGCTCGCACCTCAGGATGACGGAAACTATGTGGTGGGCACGGATTCCGATGTCAGACGGAGCCGGCGGGCGAGACGACGGCGCCAGCGGCGCTTGACCTGAGGCGGGCGCTCACGCGTCACGTTGTCGATGAAGGCCTGGGCACATGCGCCCCAGCTCCGGGACGCGGCGAACTCCCGGCAGGCTTCGCGCGGGATTTCCAGCGCGGCCAGGCACGCCGCGCGCAGATCGTTGTTCAATGCGCCAACCGGCGCGTCGCCGATTACATCGAGCGGACCTGACACAGGCAGCGCCGCGACGGGGACGCCGCTGGCGAGCGCTTCAAGCAACACCAGACCGAAGGTGTCGGTCTTGCTCGGAAACACGAACACGTCCGCGGCGGAATACGTCTCGGCGAGGGCCTCGCCCTGCATGGTGCCGAGGAACACCGCGTCCGGGTATTTGCGCTCAAGTTCAGCCCTGGCCGGGCCGTCACCGACCACAACCTTGGTACCGGGCAGATCGAGATCCAGAAACGCCTCGAGGTTCTTCTCGACCGCGACGCGGCCGACCGAGAGGAAGATCGGGCGCGGCAGGGCGAGATCGAAATCGCGGGGCCGGAACAGCTCGGCATCGACGCCGCGCGACCACAGCACCACATTGCGGAAGCCGCGCCCGCGCAATTCTTCCGCGAGCGCCGGTGTCGCCGCCATCACCGCATCGCTGGTTCCGTGGAAGTAACGCAGCGCCGCCCAGACCCAGGATTCAGGGATCGGGAAGCGCGCGGAAACGTATTCGGGAAACCGGGTGTGGAAGCTGGTGGTGAACGGCACCTTGTTCTTCTGACAATAGCGCCGCACCAGAATCCCGATCGGACCTTCGGTCGCGATATGGATGTAGTCGGGCTGCGCCTCTTCGATCATGCGCGCAATCTTGCCGGGCCGCGGCAACGCGACGTGCAGATCGGCGTAGCTCGGCAGCGAGATTGTCCGAAACGATTCAGGCGTCAGGAATTCGACCTCGACGCCCATCGACGCAGCTGCTTCCGCCATTTTGGTCAGCGTCCGCACCACGCCGTTAACCTGCGGGTGCCACGCGTCGGTCGCGACCAGGATACGCATCAGGCGGCCTGCGCCGTGACGCGCGGCGCAGTCTGCGGCCGGCGCACCGGATCGGTCCAGGTCAGGATTTCAAAGCGGCCGTCCTCGTGCTCGACCAGCGCCGTGCAGCTCTCGACCCAGTCGCCGCAGTTCATGTAGCGAATGCCGTTCTCTTCCCGGATCGTCGCGTAATGAATATGACCGCAGATCACACCGTCAGCGCCATGACGCTTGGCTTCACCTGCCAGCGTCTGCTCGAACGCGCCGATGTAATTGACGGCGTTCTTCACTTTCAGCTTGGCCCACTGCGACAGCGACCAATAAGGACGGCCGAACAGCTTGCGGAACGCATTGACCAGACGATTCATCTGAATCGCAAAATCGTAGGCACGATCACCGAGATGCGCGAGCCAGCGCGCGTTCTGTACGACGAGATCAAAGATATCACCGTGAATGACGAGATATTTCCTGCCGTCTGCGCCTTCATGAATCGCAGTCTCGACAACCTCGACGCCGCCGAAATGCGTGCCGTAATACGAGCGCAGGAATTCGTCGTGATTGCCGGGGATGTAAATCACCTTGGCGCCCTTGCGGACCCGGCGCAGCATCTTCTGCACAAAGTCGTTATGGGATTGCGGCCAGTGCCAGTTCGACTTCAGCGCCCAGCCGTCGATGATGTCGCCGACCAGATAGATGGTGTCGGCGTCGTGACAGCGAAGAAAGTCGAGAAGGCGGTCGGCTTGCGAGCCGCGGGCTCCGAGATGGACATCGGAGATAAACAAAGTGCGAAAGCGTCGTTCTGGACTACCGTCGCTCATAGCCTGTCTTTCCATAGGCGAGCGCTTATCAGAATCGCATGACAGTCCGATGACGGACTACGCAGCCTGCGAGCTGACAGTTCGCTCGAAACAAACCAGTGTGTAGATGCCGAAAGGCGCAACCTTGCGCCGCTCAACGAGGGCCGTGCTTGCGTTTGATTGCGCCCACGCCTGAAGGCGCGCGAACGGAAATTCAGGCCGCAGGCCGAGCGCACGGGTTTTCTGCGCCGCCCAGCGCTCGACAGCCGCCGCGACGCCGACTTCCGAATAGAGATGGTTAACGAGGATGATGCGGCCACCCGGCTTCACCACGCGGTGGCACTCTGACAGCACCTGTTCGGGATTGGCGACCAGCGTAATCACGAACTGTGCCACCACGCAGTCGAACGTCGCATCATCGAACGTCATGTGATGAGCGTCCATCTGATGGACCGCCTTGACGAACGGATACTTGCCGCTCGCCATCTTCGCCCGCGCTTTCTCGAGCATGGGCGCGCTCATATCGATGCCGGTGATCTCGGTGCTACGGTCGTAATCGTCGAACGACAGGCCGGTGCCGACGCCGACTTCCAGAATTTTCCCGCCGATTGATCGCGCAGCGGCCGCAGCGGCGCGCCGCCCCTTCACCATGACCGGACCGCAGACCGCATCGTAGATCGGCGCCCAGCGGGCATAGGCGGTTTCAACAATGGATTTGTCGAGGTCGGTCGAACTCATATCGGTTCCAGTAAGCGGGTCTGAAGAATCAGATTTTGTTTCACTTATTGGCGATTAGCAGCGGAGTACGACAAACAGGCGACAAGCGCCGCAGGTTTCCGATTCAATTGTCAAACAGCATGCGCGCATGGGGTTTGCCCCATTCGCGCCAACCAAAGACACGCGCGATCGTTCTCGCGCCACGCGCGAGGTGAGCTTTTGGTCTCGCCCCTCACAGCGCGCGCGAGGCCTGCCTCGTTCGCGCCCCTGAAACGAGGGGCATGGAGCGCCGCGAGGCGCAAATGTATTGTCTCGCTTCCTCTTGCGATGAGGAAGCGCGTCGCCTCACGGCGCTCCACAGTCAGGTTTGCGCAGTCTGCGCAAGCTTGACTGCTATTTGGCGGCGGTTTTTGGCGAGGGGAGCGTTCTTCCGGGACAGGACGGACGCTTTCACGCCCCGATCCGGCGGCTTTCGCCGCGTTCGTGCCTGTCCGCGTCCAGCCACTGAAGGCAGAGCCACGTAGTTGGCCCGGACGCTGACCCCAGCCTCCCGGACGACGTGTGTGCGAGCCACGCGCGCAGGCGCCGCATCCTGCTCCGCTTCACAAGCGCCCTCGAGAAGCGCCCCTCACGACCAGGACGAAAAGAATATATTCCTATGTAAAAGAATGTCAAGTATCGCGTCATCCTGAGGTGCGAGCCGCGTTTGCGGCGAGCCTCGAAGGATGCACGGCGAAGCACGCGAATTGCGCTGTCATCCTTCGAGGCGCGCAAGCGCTCGCACCTTAGGATGACGGCGCTCCGCAAGTTTCGTAGCCCGGATGGAGCGAAGCGGAATCCGGGATGAACAACGCGCCCGGCCCCGGATTGCGCTGCGCTCCATCCGGGCTACGCTTGACTACGCGCGCTCGATATTTTCCACCGTCATTCCGGGGCGCGCGTCTTCGCGCGAGCCCGGAATCCACGGCCACCAGCCAGATTCTTGCATCATGGATTCCGGGCCTGCGTCTTCGGCGCATCCCGGAATGACGGATCATCGTCCCCGCACAGGCGGGGACGGTGACGCGTGTGTTGCGGGTATCAAGATCGGTCGAGGGCGTGGAAATGGTGGATCGGCCCGTGGCCATGCCCGACGTCAAGCCGGTCCGCCGCGGCGATGGCGTCGCGGACGTAAGCCTTGGCCTCGCGAACGGCGGTTTCGAGATCATGGCCCTTCGCCAATCCCGCCGCGATCGCCGACGACAGCGAGCAGCCGGTGCCGTGGGTATTGGCCGTCGCGATGCGGGGGGCAGCGAGCCGAACGACCGAGTCCTTGCCGAACAGATAATCGACGCTCTCCGGGCCTTGTCCATGACCGCCCTTGATCAGGATCGCGGGACATCCCATCGCCAGGAGCCGCCTGCCCTGACGTTCGATATCGGTTTCATTCCCTGCGATGGTTTCATCAAGAAGCGCGGCGGCTTCCGGCAGGTTCGGGGTCATCAGGCTCGCGCGCGGAAACAGCTTTGTCCGCAGGGCATCGACCGCATCAGGCGACAGCAGCCGGTCGCCGGATGTCGCGACCATAACCGGATCGACGACGACGTGCTTCGGCGCCCAGCGCTCCAGACCAGCCACGATGGCCTCGATCGCTCCCCGCTGCGCGACCATGCCGATCTTGACGGCCTTGACGTCGAGATCGCTGAACACCGCATCGATCTGCGCGGTGATGAAATCCGCCGGCACGTCATGGATGCCGGTGACGCCTTTCGTGTTCTGCGCCGTCAGTGCGGTGATCGCGGACGCGCCATAAACACCGCACGCTGCGAACGTCTTGAGGTCGGCCTGAATCCCGGCGCCGCCGCTCGAATCCGAACCGGCGATGGTGAGCGCAATCGGTATGCTCATGAACTATTTATACCCTTGTACCAAGCCGCCTCGCCTCACCTCTCGCCAACGGGGAGAAGGAGCAAGGCCCCGCTCGCCGCAACATTCGAGACACAATTTAATGCGGCCGACCAGACCTTGGTCCCTTAGCATACCGCCCAGCAAGCCGCCTTGCCACCGTGGCCGGATTTGGCTCTATTGCGCTTCAAGACAGATCATATTGCCCTGCCGGAGAGACAGCGATGGTGCCCTTCTTTGTCCAGATCAAATGCAAGCTGGGCCAGTCCTATTCAGTCGCCAATGCGATCGCCGAGGCCGAGATCGCCTCGGAGATCTACTCGACCGCCGGCGACTACGATCTGCTGGTCAAGTTCTACGTCGACAGCGGGACCGACATCGGCCATTTCGTCAACGAGAAGCTCCAGGTCATTCCCGGCATCCAGGACACCTACACCATCATCACGTTCAAGGCGTTCGGCGTCTGACGTCAGGCCGCCTTCACCGCTGACGTCACCGGAGCATCCGGGTCTTCCTCGTCATCGGCAATGGTGGCGATGGCCGCGACCGGCGTGTCGCGCAGCCGCTTCAGGCCGAGATAGCGTTCGCGCAGGATGACGAAAATTCCGGCGCTGGCGACAACGACCGCGCCGATCACCACGTAGAGCGTGGGCACCTCGCCGAAGAACCAGTAGCCGAGCAGAAACGCCCACAGCATGGCGGTGTAATCGAACGGCGCCAGAAACGATGCCGGTGCGAACCGGTAACTGTCGGTGAAGAAAATCTGCCCGAGCCCACCCGCGATGCCGATCCCGGCGAGGATCGCAACATCCTGCCAGGTGGCCGGCATGCGCCAGCCGAACGGCGCGGTCAGCAGAGAGACCAGCAAGACCAGCAGCGTCATGAAAATGACGATGGACGATGTCGTCTCGGTCGCCGTCAAGCGACGGATCTGGATCGATGCGCCGCCCGCGGTGAATGCGTTGGTCAGCGCGAACAACAGGCCAATCGCCATCGATGCCGTCAGCGCGGCATGGTCGCGGGCATACGGTGTCAGCATGAGGATCACACCGCAAAAACCGAAGGCGACCGCGGACCAGCGATAGGCGTGAACTTTTTCCTTCAGGAATAGCGCCGCGAAGACCACGGTAATGAGCGGCGACGCAAACGCGATGGCGGTGAAGTCGGCGATCGGAATCCGGGCCAGCGCCGCAAATGTGCAGAACGTCCCGACGACGCTGAAGACGCCGCGCAGAAGATGATCGGATGGCCGGTTGGTCCGCAGCGCCCCCTTGAGCTGCCCGCGCCAGCCGAACACCACCAGGATCGGGATCAGCGCGAACAGTGAGCGGAAGAACGCGACCTGACCTTCGGGATAGGCTCCGCCAAGATAACGGACCTGGGCGCCCATCACCGCGAACATCAAGGTGCTGGCGATCTTGAACGAAACGGCTTTGACGATATTCATGGAGAAAGACGGGAATCCTGCGGCAATTTCGGCCCGACAAAGCACGGGGTGGCGATCCGGGAAACCCCGCTCCCAACATGGCTTTTTGCCGGGGTATGCAGGCGGCCAACCGCCCCGGAACCGGCTCGCCTCAGGTTTTCTTCCTGGGCCGCACCGGTCCATCCACCGCCGGCAGGGACTTGAGGTAAGCCGCCATTGCCGCGCGATCCGCGTCGCTTAGCTGCGACGTGTTCCTGATGACACGCTTCATTGACCCGCCGGCGGAATCCCCCTGCGGCAGTTCACCTGTCTTGAGGAAATAAGCGATGTCCTCCTCGGTCCAGCTCTTGAGCCCCTTCTGGGTGATGTTCGGAACCCATCCCTCGCCCTCCGGATTCGGGCCGCCCGCAAAGCGCTGCGAGGATACGATGCCGCCGAGGAAATTGCGGGGGCTGTGGCATTCCGCGCAGTGGCCCAGCCCGTTGACCAGATAAGCGCCGCGATTCCATGCCGCCGACTGTTTCGGATCCGGCGTGAACGGCTTGTCATTGACGAACAAGAATTTCCATCCGCCCACGAGGCGGCGGATATTGAACGGAAAGTTCACGTCGTGCGGACGCGGACGACCGGAGAGCGGCGGCAAAGTTTTGATATAGGCAAACAGATCGCGAATGTCGTTATCCATCGCGATCCCGTAGGAACCATAAGGAAACGACGGGAAATAATGCGCCCCGGCCGGCGACGTCCCGTGTTTCACCGCGGTGACGAAATTCGCTTCGCTCCAGTCACCGATGCCGTTCTGCTTGTGCGGCGAAATGTTCGGCGCATAGAAAGTGCCGAACGGAGATGGAATGGCCAGCCCGCCGCCGAGCATGGTGGACGGTTCACCCGCCACCGCATGGCACGAGGCGCAGCCGCCGGCGTTGAAGACGGTCTGTCCATTGGCGACGTTGGGCGAATAAGCCGGCAGCGCCTCGGCGGAGACGACCGCTGGAACGGTGACGAACCACAACACTCCCAGGCCAGCGGCAAGCGCAACGATCGCCAGCAGGAAAAGCTTCCGAAACATATGTGCCCCCTGGGGAAACGACAGGAACTAAACGGCCTCGGCCAGTGTTCAATCAGTATTGGAAAGCCAAAAACTAGGGGAGAAAACGATGAACAGCAAAGCATTTGCACTCGGAGCTCTGGCCGTGAGCGCCTGCATCGCACTCAGCGGGCCCGCTTTCGCCGAGAAAATCAGCATGAAGATCAATCTGACCAGTGCCGCCGAGGTGCCTCCCAACACCAGTCCAGGCAAAGGCACGGCCGACGTGACATACGATACCGCAAGCAAGATGCTGACCTGGAAGGCCACCTATTCCGGCCTCAGCGGACCTGCCACCATGGCGCATTTTCATGGCCCCGCCGAAGCCGGCAAGAACGCTCCCGTGGTGATTCCATTCAAGAACGCCGCCAGCGGGGCCGAGGGCAGCGCGACCCTCACCGACGCGCAGGCCGCCGACCTGATGGCTGGAAAACTGTACATCAACATTCATACCGATGCGAACAAGGGTGGCGAGATCCGCGGGCAAGTCACGAAATAGCTTTCAGAGTCCGGTTCGGATCCGAGCATTCAAACGAGGACTTGGGAAACGGGGTGCATCGCCTGGCTGCGATCACCCCGTTCTGGTTTTTGTCGTTGAGAACGGCTGCCCCTACTTGAGCTTGAGCCGGTAGGTTTCATGGCAACCGCCGCATCGATCGTCGATGGCCGCGTAAGCGGCCTTCAGACTATCCGCATCCTTGACCTTGCTCCTGGCATCCGCGATTACCTTGGCGACGGGAGCAACCTTCGAGTCAAAATCGGCCTTGTTCTGCCAGATTTTCGGGGACGATCCATAATCCGCGCCAAAAACGTCTTCCTTCGGGTTTATCGCAAAGACGTCCGCAATCTTTCCAACATTCTGTTCGAGCTGGACGAGAGCCGCATCGATTGCCGCCTGATCGTAGGCGGACTGGCCGCGCACCGTGCGCCCGAGTACTCCGTAAAGACTCCTCGCCATCGTTTTCATCAGATTGTCCTGCCGTTCAGCGACATCCTGCTGGGCAACAACAGCACTGACACCGATCAGCAACGCAATCCCGGCGAGGACTAAACGCTTCATTCGATTTCCTTCCCTGAATTTCCGAACAACTTCCAGAACGCTCGTCCATATCCAGCACTCGGCATGCCGTGTGGCAAGATCAACATTTTTTCCGATACTGGGAATTTTTCTTACAGCCGGTGCTCGCGCCGGTTTTTTGCGATCGACATCCAGACCCGCTCCGCTGTCGCCGGCATGTCGATGTGACCGATGCCGTATTCGCGCCAGAGCCCGTCGATGATCGCGTTCACCACCGCGGGGCACGAGCCGATCGCACCAGCCTCGCCCGCGCCCTTGACGCCGAGCGGATTGGTCTTGCAAGGCACGTTGCGGGTTTCGAACTTGATCGACGGGCCATCGGCGGCGCGCGGCAGCGCGTAATCCATGAACGTGCCGGTCACGAGCTGACCGTCGGCGGCATCGTAAACCGCCGCTTCCATCAGCGCCTGTCCGATTCCCTGCATGGTGCCGCCGTGAACCTGCCCGGCCAGCAGCAGCGGATTCAGCGTCACGCCGAAATCATCGACGATGACGTAGTTCACGACATGGATCACACCGGTTGATGGATCAATCTCGACCTCGGCGATATGCGTGCCGTTCGGATAGGTGCCGTCGGCGCTGCTGAACGTGCTGCTCGCACTCAGCTTCGACGGATCGGACCCGGCGCGCTTTGCAAGATCGGCGAACGAGATCGTGCGGTCGGTACCGACAATCCGAATCGCCCCATCGCGGAATTCGAGATCACCTGCGCCTGTTTCCAGCGCGTCCGCGGCGATCTCTTTCAAATTCGCACCGAGCTTGCGCGTCGCCCGCTCCACGCTGACGCCGCCGGAGGGAATCGAACTTGAGCCGCCGGTGCCCAACCCGGTTGGAATCTCGTCCGTATCGCCCTGATGAATATGGACGCGCTCGGGGGCGATCCCGAACTGCTCAGCGACGAGTTGCGCATACGCGGTCTGATGCCCCTGCCCGCTGGACTGGGTGCCGATCAAAATCGTGACATCGCCATCGGGATCGAGCCGCACCTGCGCCGTCTCTTCGCCCATCGTGCCGCACACTTCGACATAGGTGCCCATACCGATGCCGCGCACGAGGCCCTGCTTTTTCGCGGCCTTGGCGCGCCTGGGAAATTCCTTCCACTCGGCAACGTCCATCGCACGCTTCATGTGCGCGGCGAAGTCGCCGGAGTCATAGACCTTGCCGGTGGCAGTCTTGTACGGCATCGCGCGCGGCGGAATGAAATTCTTGCGGCGGATCGCATCAGGCGTCATGCCCAGCTTGCGCGCCGCGGCGTCCACGAGTCGTTCGACCACGTAAGCGGCTTCGGGACGTCCGGCGCCGCGATACGCATCCACCGGCACCGTGTTGGTAAATACCGTGCGCACGCGGCAATAAAATGCCTGAATATCGTACAGACCCGGCAGCATCCCCGCGCCGCCATGGGGAATGTACGGCCCAAAGGTCGAGAGATAGGCACCCATGTCGCCCATCAGGTCGACATCCATGCCGAGGAATTTACCGTCCTCAGCCAACGCCATGCGCGCGGTGGTGACGTTATCGCGCCCCTGCGCGTCGCCGACAAAGTGGTCGGCGCGCTCCGCCGTCCATTTCACCGTCTTTTTCAGCTGGCGCGCGGCAACCGCTGCCAGCGCGTATTCGCGGTAGGGAAACAGCTTGGTGCCGAATCCGCCGCCGACATCCGGGCAGATCACCCGCATCTTCTCGACAGGAATCTTGAGGACATTCTGACAGAGAATGTCGCGCAGCCGATGGCTGCCCTGGCTGCCCACCGTCAGCGTCAGATGATCGCGCCTCGCGTCGTACTCGCAAACCACCGCGCGGGTTTCCATGTAGTTGGTGATGATGCGCGGATTGACGATGGTGATTTCCGCCACGGCATGCGCGTTCGCGAAAGCCGCTTCCGTTGCCTTCTTGTCGCCAATGGACGTATCGAACAGGACATTACCCGCATGTTCCGGCCAGACCTGCGGCGCGCCCTTCTTCACCGCATTGACCAGACCGATGGCGGCCGGAAGCGCCGTCCACTCGACCTCGATGGCCTCAATGGCGTCGCGTGCCTGCTCGACGGTCTCCGCAACCACGAAAGCGACGGCATCGCCGACGTGCCGCACGACGTCGCGCGCGAGGATCGGATACGGAGGGCCGGTGAAGGGTTCGTCGGGCAGGTTGAACAGACAGGGAAGACCGCCGAGATCCTTGATGTCGTCCGCGGTGAGAATCGCCGCGACGCCGGGCAATCCCCGGGCGCGCGATACATCGATCCTGAATTTCGCGTGGGCGTGCGGAGAACGCAGCACAAGGGCGTGCATCGCCGCCGCCGGAGTATAGTCGTCCGTATAACGGCCCTTGCCGCGAATGAGAGCGTCGTCTTCCTTGCGCAGGACGCTCTGCCCGACACCGAATTTCACAGGAGCCATGATATCTCCGGCTGCAATCTGGAATGTTACTGACATCCATCATGCAGCGGAACGGGAGGAAGCGCAAATGGCGAAAGATTGATGAGGATTCGTTCGACGGCGTCATCCTGAGGTGCGAGGACGCAGTCCGAGCCTCGAAGGATCGCCGTCGCCCTTCGAGGCTCCATGCTGCGCATGGAGCGCCTCAGGGTGACGGCCCCGATACTCATTCAGCCTCAGCGACGAATAAGCTGCGCCAGCCATTGCTTTCCGAACAGCAGCAACACACTGCCGCCGTAAACAATCGCGCCCGTCACGATCAAAATTCCGAGAGCGATTTCATCGCGCAGCGACGTCTGGCTCGCCAGCAGGGAAGCGGACCAGCGCGACGTGAGCCACAGTGCCGCGGCCAACAGCACCCCTGCTACAGCGAATTTCGCCAGCGACATCAGGAATGCTCGATCGAATGCGAGAAACTTGCGGCGCACCGCGAACAGGACAACGAGCAGCAGATTGACCCACGCACCGGCGGCGGTGGCCAGCGCCAGCCCGATCTGCGCCAGCGATCCGACCAGTGCGATTTTCAAGGCCACATTGACAGCCACGCCGGTGAGCGCGGCCTTGACCGGCGTCGCCGTATCCTTGCGGGCATAGAAGGTGGCAACCGCGCTCCGGATCAAAACGAACGGAATGAGTCCGACCGCATAAGCCGCGAGCGTCGCACCGGCGGCAACCGCATCGGCTTTCGAAAATGCACCCCGCGCAAACATGGCGCGCATGATGACGTCAGGTACGACGAGAAATGCGGCAACGAAGGGGACCGAGAACAGCAGCGTGAAATCGAATGCGCGCCGCTGCGAGGCGATCGCACCTTCGTCGTCGCCAGCCGTGATCCGCCGGGACATTTCCGGCAGCAACACGGTGCCGATGGCAATGCCGATGACCCCGATCGGCAACTGGTTGAGCCGGTCCGCATAGTACAGCGCCGACAACGCGCCGGCGGCGAGGAACGTCGCGATGATGGTATCCGCGAACAGCGCGACCTGCGTCCCCATCGAACCGAGCGTTGCCGGTCCGAGCGCGCGGAAGAATCCACGCACATCCTCGTCGAATTTCAGTGAGGTGAACTTGGGGAGGATGCCATGAACCCTGGCGTCGCCAGCCAGGAGAATGTATTGCAGAAAACCTGAAATCAGCACGCCCCATGCGGCCGCGTGTCCGGCGCTGGGAAAGAACGCGGCGAGCGCCAGCGTCGCCATCATTGACAGGTTGAGGAATATCGGCGCCGCCGCGGCGCTGGCAAAACGATGCATGACGTTGAGCATGCCGCCGTAAAGCGTCACCAGCGTAATCAGCAGCAGGTAGGGAAACGTAATGCGGGTGAGTTCGATGGCGAGCTGGCGCTGCGCCGGATCATCGCTGAACCCCGGCGCCAGAATCGAGATCGCCTGCGGCATGAACAGCAGTGCCACGACCAGCAAGACAAGCTGCGACACAAACAGCAGCGTAAAGATACGATCGCCGAACAGCCGGGCGGAGGCCTCGCCGCGCTCACCATGGACATGCGCATAGGCCGGCACGAAGGCCGCATTGAATGCCCCCTCCGCGAAGATCGCCCGGAAGTGATTGGGAAGCCGCAGCGCCACGAAGAAGGCGTCGGCCAGAGGGCCCGCGCCGAGGATCGCGGCGAGCATGATGTCGCGCGCGAAGCCCGTGACCCGCGAGAGAAGCGTGTAGCCGCCGACGGTGAAGATTCGCCCGAGCATCCGCTGTTTCTACAACATGGATCGCAGATCGCGAACCGGCGAAGCCCTAACCTGCCCCGTCATGGCCAGATTTATTCCGGCCATCCACCTCTTTTTGTAGTCGTCGCAAGGACGCAGGCATGTCTCCAGAGTTCGTCATGCCCGGGCTTGTCCCGGGCATCCACGTCTTTTTCAAAGACAGAAAAAAGAAAGGCGTGGATGGCCGGAATAAATCCGGCCATGACGACTGAGAGAACGAGCGTGCCGCCTTACGCCAGCGCGTCGCGCACGGCCTTGATGACGCGATCCTGCGCGGCCTGATCCAGATAGGCATGCATCGGCAGGCTGATGACGTCGGCGGACAGCTTCTCGCTGACCGGCAGCCCGCCCTCCACGGTCGGATAATGCTTGTAGGCTGTCTGCTGGTGCATGGACTTCGGATAGTAGATCGCAGTCGGAATGCCCTGGGCCTTGAGCGCCTCGGCGAAGGCATCTCGCCCGCCGCGCGGCAGCCGGATGGTGTACTGCGCCCAGACCGAGGTATTGCCGTCGGCAACGCGCGGAGCCGTCACGATGTTATGCAGCGCATCGAAATAACGGGTCGCCACCTTGTTGCGCGCTTCGATCTCGTCCTGAAAAATCTTCAGCTTCTCGATCAGGATCGCAGCCTGCATGGTGTCCAGGCGGCCCGTGAGGCCGAGACGGACATTGTCGTATTTCTCCGAGCCCTGTCCATGCACGCGCACGCTGCGGAGTCGTTCGGCAAGATCGGCATCATCCGTGAAAATCGCGCCACCGTCGCCGAAGCAGCCGAGCGGCTTGGCGGGAAAGAAGCTGGTCGCTGTCGCAAGCCCGAAGGTACCAAGCCGGCGGCCTTTGTACGTCGCGCCGAAAGACTGCGCGGCGTCGTCGAGTACAAACAGCCCTTCATCCTTCGCGACATCGGCAATCGCGTCGTGGTCAGCGCTCTGGCCAAACAGATCGACCGGGATCACGGCTTTCACCTTGAGGCCAAGCTTGCGAGCCGTCGCGATCCCCTTTTTCAGCGACGCGATATTCATGTTGAATGTCGCTTCATCGACATCGACGAACACGGGTGTCGCGCCGGTCAGCGCGACCACTTCGCCGGTGGCGCAGAATGTAAACGAAGGGCAGATCACAGCGTCGCCGGGGCCGATTCCCTGCGCCATCAGCACCATCAGCAACGCATCCGTGCCGCTGGCGCAGGCGACCACATGCCTGGCGCCGCAGAACGCCGCCAGATCGGCTTCAAGCTGAGTGACTTCTGGGCCGTTGATGAACTGGCAGTGCGTCAGCACACGTGCAACGGCGTCATCGATCTTCGTTCCGAGGCGCCGGCGCTGTGCGCCGATATCGATAAAAGCCACGGGTTCTGATCGCAAATGCTGGTTCATGCGTGCCGTATCCGTTCGAAAAGATGAGTGCCGTCAGCTTGCGACGGCGCGAGGTCCTTTGCGCAGCGGCGCAGCAATAGAGCCTGCCGGAACATCGAGACACTTGATGGCAATCTCGAGGCTCGCAACGCCCTCATCACCCGTCACGGCGGGCGCATTGCCGGTCCGAACCGCGTCAAGGAACGCAACCAGTTCGGCGCGGAGCGGCTCGTCATGCCCGACCGACAGATGCCGCATCGAGTAGCTGCCGTCGCGCTGGAAACCGAAGCACTCGGTCACCTGCCGCGTCAGCAGATCGCCCTGAACATACTTGCCGCGCGTCGCCACGGTGACACTGCGCGCCTTGAACGGCGTCAGCCAGTTGGTGTTGATATGCGCAAGCACGCCGGAGGCCGTGCGGAACTGAAGCAGCGCGATGTCCTCGCGCTCGGCGACGGCGCTGGCAAGCTGCGGCTGCACATCGACGATGTCCGATTCAGTGAACCAGCGGATAAGATCGATATCGTGAACGGCAAGATCGATCACCACGCCGACATTCGACATGCGCGGCGGAAACGGGCCAACGCGGGTGATGGCTATCGAAAGGATCTCTTCGTCCTTGATGGCCTGCTTGATCGCGGCGACGGCCGGATTGAACCGCTCGACATGACCCACCATCAGCGTCACACCGGCATTGCGCGCGGCAGTCACGATCTCGTCCCCCTCCTCAACCGAGGACGCGATCGGCTTCTCGACGAGGATGTGAATTTTCCGGGCAATGCTGGCGAGCGCGACTTCGCGGTGAAGGTGCGTCGGCGCGGCGATGGTCACCGCATCGGGCCCGGCTTCCAGCATCTCTTCCAGGGTCGCAAATGTCGGGCAGCTCAGCATCTGCGATGCGCGCGTGCGATGCGCTTGAAGCGGATCGACAATACCGACCAGTTCGACGCCGGGCAGACCGGCCAGCACACGGGCATGATTGGTGCCCATAACGCCTGCGCCAACGACGCCGATGCGCAGCACCCGTTCGCTGCCAGCTGTATTCTTTGTCGACACCGTCGAACTCATCATCTGATTCCTTGAAACCTGGGCACGAGTCGCTGCCCGCTCGCCCGCAGCTGTCCTAGCATGCCGTCACATGTGTGGCGAACGGAGCAGCCTGGATTCCCTACACGTTTTGATTCAAAGAATTACATCGGCCATCGATATAACTCATTGAAAAGCTGGAATCTTTCCAGACACGCCCAGCACTACGAGCGCCGGTAGTCATCCTCGATGCGGATGATGTCATCCTCGCCCAGATAACTGCCGGTCTGGACCTCGATCAGTTCCAGCGGAATCTTGCCGGGATTTTCCATGCGATGGACCGCGCCGATCGGGATGTAGATGGACTCGTTCTCGTGAACCATCTTTTGCAGCTCATTGACCGTCACCAGCGCCGTGCCGCGCACAACGATCCAGTGTTCGGACCGATGATGATGCTTTTGCAGTGACAGGCGGCCGCCCGCCTTCACGACAATTCGCTTCACCTGATGACGCTCGCCGATATCCAGCGACTGATATGACCCCCACGGCCGATGCACCTTGATGTGGTCTTCGGTCACCTGCGGAGCCACGGTTCGCAGCTTGCCGACCAGCCGCTTCAGGCCATTCGGATCGTTCTGGCGGGACACCAGAATGGCGTCCTGCGTCGCCACCACAACAAGATCGTCGACGCCTTCCAGAGCCACCAGAGCCTTGTCGGTGGAGACATTGCAGTTGCGCGAGTCTTCGAACACCGTCAGCCCCTGCGCCACGTTGCCGTGTTCGTCCTTGTCCGAGAGCTCCCACACCGCGTGCCAGGAGCCGACATCGGACCAGCCGCAATCAACCGGGACCACCGCGGCCTGCGTGGTTTTTTCCATGACCGCATAGTCGATCGAGATCGGGGTCGCCTTCCCGAACGACTCGAGCGGAAGCGTGACAAAATCGAGATCGCGGCCGGCATTGGTCACCGCGTCGACGAGCGTGTTCACACTGTCGGAATCGACGCCGCGATATTCATCGAGCAGCATCTGCGCGCGAAACATGAAGTTACCGCAGTTCCACAGATAGCCGTCGGCAACATAGCCCGCCGCGGTCGCGGGGTCCGGCTTCTCGACGAATTTCGCGACCTTCCGAACGTCGCCGGAAACAACCTCCCCGGGCCGGATATAGCCGTATTCAGTCGCGGGCCGCTCCGGCAGAACACCGAACGTGACGATGCTGCCGGCATTCGCCACGCTCAGCGCTTTGCGGCATGCCTCGACGAAAGCGGCGGCGTCGCGCACCACGTGATCCGCGGCCAATGCCAGTACAACAGCGTTCGGGTCGCGGGTCAGCGCGAAAGCCGCACCGGCGGCAATCGCGGGGCCGGAATCACGCCGCGCAGGCTCGAGAAGGATATCCGCTTCGAGTCCGATTTCACTCAGCTGTTCGAGCACCATGAAGCGATAGGCTGCATTGGTGATGACGACAGGCCGCACGAACAGCTTCGGATCGCTCACGCGCAGCATCGTATCCTGAAAGGTCGAGTTCGCACCGAAGAGCCGAAGAAATTGCTTTGGACGTCCTTCGCGCGATGCCGGCCACAGCCGCGTGCCTGCGCCGCCGCACATAATCAGTGGAATAATTCGCTCGCTCATGCGTCCTCAAAATGTTTCAGAGGCTTACAGCCGATGATAGTCGCGATACCACGCCGAGAACCGCGCGATACCGTCTTCGATTGTCGTGGAAGGGCGGAAACCAACCTCGCGCATCAAGTCATCGACGTCCGCGTAAGTGGCAGGCACATCCCCCGGCTGCATCGGCAGCATGTCCTTGACCGCGGTGCGTCCGAACTCCTTTTCGAGAAGCTCCACAACCTTGAGCAATTCCTCAGGATGGTTGTTTCCGACATTAAAAACCCGCCAGGGAGCGGCGCTTGTCCCAGGGTCGGGCGCGGCGTCCGGCGCCTTGGCCACCCCCTTGGGCGCGTGATCGATCAGCCGCACGATGGCTTCCGTCACGTCGTCGACGTAGGTGAAATCGCGCTGCATGTTTCCGTGATTGAACAGCTTGATTGGTTGCCCCTCAAGGATCGCCTTGGCGAACAGAAACATCGCCATGTCCGGCCGGCCCCAGGGACCATATACGGTAAAGAAGCGCAGGCCGGTCGACGGAATGCGGTAAAGGTGGCTGTACGCATGCGCCATCAGTTCGTTGGCCTTTTTCGAGGCCGCATAGAGGCTGATGGGGTGATCGACACTGTCATGCACCGAGAACGGCAGCTTGGTATTGGCGCCATACACCGATGAGGACGATGCGTACAGCAGATGGCGGCACGCATTGTGCCGGCAGCCCTCAAGGATGTTCGTGAAGCCCTGAAGATTCGCGTCCACATAGGCGTGCGGATTTTCGAGCGAATAGCGCACACCTGCCTGCGCGGCGAGATGGATAACGACCGGAAAGCGGTGCGTGCTGAACAAATCCGCCACGCCGGTCCTGTCGGCGAGATCGAGCTTGACGAAACTGAAAGCCGGATCGTTTTTCAGCACGTCGAGGCGCGCTTCCTTCAGTTTCGGATCATAGTAGCTGTTGACGTTGTCCAGTCCGATGACACGGCGGCCGGCTTGCAGGAGCTTCTGCGCGACGTGGAAGCCGATGAAACCCGCGGCTCCCGTAACAAGTATTGTCTCATCAGACATTCTTTTCACCATCCAGCGATCAAGGGCGCCACAACTCGATACCGGCAGGCAGCCTGTCGCGATCAAGCCTCATCTTTACGTCGAGAACGAGACCGCTTCCGCCATTCAGCAACTTCTGGATCATGGGCCATCCCGCATCGACATAAGCCTTGTGGGCGACCGCCACGATGACCGCATCGGCGGGCTGTAACGAATCAGAATCAATCAGCTTCACACCATACTCGTGCATGGCGTCCGTGGGGTCCGCCATCGGATCGCTGATCTGCACCTTGAGGCCGAACGACTCCAGTTCGCGGATAATATCGATCACGCGCGAGTTGCGTGTATCCGGCACATCTTCCTTGAAGGTAAGACCGAGAATTGTGACAACACCGCCGCTGCTCTTTCGCCGCAGCAGACCTCTGATGCACTCACGGGCAATGCGCTGGCCCATGCCGTCGTTGATACGGCGCCCCGAGAGAATGACTTCGGGATGATATCCCGCCTTCTCCGCACGATAGGTCAGGTAGTAGGGATCGACGCCGATGCAATGTCCGCCGACGAGGCCCGGCTGAAACGGCATGAAATTCCATTTGGTGCGCGCCGCGGCCAGCACGTCGCCGGTATCGATATTCAGGGCCTGGAAGATCAACGACAGCTCGTTCATGAAAGCGATGTTCAGATCGCGCTGCGTGTTCTCGATCACCTTGGCCGCTTCGGCGACCTTGATGGACGGAGCGCGATGGATGCCCGCGGTCACGACCGAACCATAAACGCCGGCGACGATGTCGAGCGTTGCCGCGTCCTGCGCCGAAACCACCTTCATGATGGTCTCGAAACGGTGTTGCTTGTCTCCGGGGTTGATGCGCTCGGGCGAGTAGCCGACCTTGAAATCAGATCCCGCCTTGAGACCGGATGCTTTCTCCAGAAGCGGCACGCATTCGTCTTCGACGGCCCCCGGATAAACCGTTGATTCATAGACGACGATGTCACCCTTCTTGAGCACCGCACCTACCGTGCGGGAGGCGGCGAACATGGCGCCGAGGTCAGGCTGGCGCGCGTCATCGATTGGCGTCGGAACCGTGACAATAAAGAAATCCGACGACGCCAGCGCGCTCACGTCGTGCGTGAACGAGAGCGAAGCATGGCGCAAATCAGCCGCCTCGACCTCGTTGGTGCGATCGTGAAAATCGCACAGTTCGGTGATGCGCCTCTGATCGATATCGAAACCGGTCACCGGAACCCCGGCACGGGCGAACGCCGCCGCGACCGGCAATCCGACGTAACCCAGTCCAATGACCGCAATTTTGCGCCCGTGTGTCACGAGTTTCCGTCCCCAAGCCTCAATGGGCGTCACCTGCGCCAGATACCCCGATCAGGCCGCCCTCTTTAGCCGCCGTGTGGTGGGGGCGGCAATAGGTGGAGCTTACCTATTGCCAGAGCACCTCTAAAGCCATACCAAGACCCTGAAAACGACTGTCAAGCGCTGCTATTCACGCCCTTTTCAGATTCAGCCACGTTAACCATCGCGGTCCGGAATGCGCGGATTTCTCCTTCTTGCCGCTCGAATACTGGTGTCGGCGGCGCTGCTCTATATCGCGTTTCGCGGCATCAATTTCGCAGCGATCCAGTCCCGCCTGAGCCAGATCAGCCCCGGGTGGTTCCTGCTTGCGGTGCTGGCGACGATCTTCCAGATATTTCTCGGTGCCCTGCGCTGGCGAGCGATCAGCGCGCGATGCGCCGCGCCGCTCGAGACCGGACAAGCCTTCCGTTACAACATGATCGGCGCGTTCTTCAATCAGACACTGCCGTCCACGATCGGCGGCGACGCCATGCGGCTCTGGCTCGTGCGGCACACGGGCGCAGGCTGGCGCGCCGCTACCTACTCGGTTCTCGTCGACCGCGCCATCGGCCTGATCGCGCTTGCGCTCATCGTGGTCGCGAGTCTTCCGTGGAGTTACGATCTGATTGGCAGCCCTCGCGGGCGCCTCGCATTGCTGCTGGTCGATGTTGCCGCGATCTCGGCCGGTCTCGGCTTTCTCGTTTACGGCGCGCTCAGCTGGCAATGGCTGAAGATGCTCTGGCCCCTGCGCCATATCCATGCCTGCGCGGTGATCGCCAATCAGGTGATTTTCAACCGCGACAGCGGACCGAAAGTTGCCGCGCTCTCATTGCTCATTCATGTGATGGCAGTGGTGATCGCCTGGTGCGCGGTTCGCTCCATCGCCGCTCCGGCGGCCTTCGAGCAATTGTTCCTGCTCGTGCCGCCGATCATGCTGATCACGATGTTGCCGATTTCCATCGCCGGCTGGGGCGTCCGCGAAGCAACGATGATGGTCGCATTCGGCTATGCCGGCCTCGCACCGACCGACGGCACCGTGGTTTCGCTTCTGTTCGGGGCGTCGTCCTTCGTGGTCGGCGCGATCGGCGGACTGGTCTGGATTCTCAGCGCGGAAAAAACGTCCGAGATATCCCATGCCGTTCCCGAGGGCGAATAGTCCGTCCGCACAGACCGGGTTAGAGACGCCGTCAGCGCGTTCAGATCGATTGATCCTGCTGAAGATTTTCCTTGCCGCTCTCGTCGTTCGGTGGGCTTACGCGCTCGCGATGCACGCCCTGATGGGGGATGACGGGCTGAAAGGCATCGACTCGCTGACCTATGCAGGCGTCGCGGGCGATTTCGCCAACGCCCTCAAGACCGGCGCGGTTCATGGTTCGCGGTGGTTCGGGCAACATGCCTATACGATGCCGCTCTATCACTGGCTCGCGGCAGTTCCCTTTCTGATTTTCGGCAACACGCACGGCACCCTTGCCTATATCATGATGCAGGGCGTGTTCGATGCGGGGACCTGCGTTGCCGTATATGGCATGGCCTCCTGGATATCCGCCCGCGTCGCGATCGCCGCAGCCCTTATCGCCGTCATCAATCCCACGCAGGTCGTCCTCAGCGGGTTGTTCTACACCGATACTCCGTTCATCTTTTTCGTTACCCTGTCATTCTGGGCAGCGTTCCGCTGGGCCGGGACCCCTTCGTGGCGAAACGCGTTCCTGCTGGGTCTCTTCCTCGGATGCGCGGCGCTCATACGGGCGATCATCGTGCCGTGGGCTTTCTTCGCGCTGGCCCTGCTCGCCGTCTACGTTCTGTTCCGGAAAATCGCGTTACAGAAAATGGCCACGGTCGCCGCCGCCTTTGTTGTCCTGACCGCCTGCATTGGCATCATCGTCGCAAAGAATGTCGCTGTGTTTGGAACCGCCGGGCTGACGCCGCAGGGCGGCATTCATCTTGCGTTATGGGTTGTCCCCCTTGCCAGGGAAATGCAGGACAGAACGCCCTATATGACGAGCTACAACGACCTGGAGAAGCGAACCATCGAGAGGTTCGGGCCGCATTCTTCCAATCCATTCGAGCAATCGCGGCAATACACCATCATCGCGAAGGAAGCGCTGAAAGATATTCCCGTCAGCGCGATCGCGAAATCGTGGCTGTCCGGCATCACGATCAATCTCGTTTCGCCAGCGGTTCTGTTGTCGCCACCGGTCTCGCAACTTCCGCGACCGGGCTTCTACAACACGCCCGGCAACTCGTTTTTCGACAAGGCCTTCAACTACGCGTTTCACTCGGGCCAACCGGCCTACACATGGTTTCTGCTGACCGGCAGCGCAGGGCTGGCGGCGATGCGCCTGCTGCAACTCATCGGGTTCGTGACTTTGGCGCGGCGGGCGGCGAATTGGCCTGCGATTTTACTGGCGGCGTCGTGGTGCGGCTACATCCTGCTCGTCAACGGGCCAGTCGCATCGCCCAAGTACCGATTGCCGCTGGAGCCGCTTTTCAATGTGCTGAGCGGCGCGGGGTTGATCGCCATTCGCGATCGGCGCACGAAGCCTGATACCGCGAACGTCCATCAAGCGGCGTGAGACTATCGGCCTCGCTTTTCGACCACGGTCAACAAACGAAAGCCGAAATGGCGGCCAAGAGCGCCCTCGGCATGTTTCTCGAACCAGAGCATTGCCCGCGCCATCGGCTCGGTCATCAGCGACCACGGCCTGAAACCGCCGCTGAACGGATAAGCGACAAACGAGAACCATTGCGTTTCACTGATCGTCAGATCCGGAAATTTCGCGTGGAACTGATCGCGATAGCTCGTTACCAGCAATGTCGGGATCGCTTGATTGGAATCGTAGGGATCGCGACCCCGATCCGGCGCTCCCTCCACCAGCGGGTCGGCATCCATCTGCACCGGCTCATGATGCAGCAAGCGATAAAACAGCCCGCTTCCAAGCGTAATGCCCGGCTCCGCCATGATGATCCGGCCGCCCGGACGCAACACCCGCGACGCTTCGCGAAACAGCAATGCCGGAAATTCGATGTGGTGAAGCACATCAAGCATCACGATGTTCGACAAGGCTCCATCCGCTAACGGAAGCTTTTGCGCATCGGCCACAAGATCGAGCCATGGCGCGAACTGGATGTCCGACGAAATAAGATCGTCGATCCGTTCTTTTAGATTGCCGATGCCGCCGCCGATCTCAAGGGTCGTTCCCGGAACAGTCCGACTCGCGATCCGGTCGAAAATATCATTATAGACCGTCCGCAGAACCGGCTTCCGCTCCCAAACCGAACGATAATCGTCAAGAACATCGGGCATTGCACGTCAGTCGTTTGGACGCCGGACGAATCCCGACATCGCCATCAAATCGCTTTGATCTTGAAGAACGCGAAGACCACCATTCTCAGCAGCATCACACCGTGCCGGAAACGCGAAATCTGCGTTTCGCCGTAGGCGCGGGCGGCATAGCGGATCGGCAGATCGATCGTCTTGAGATTGAGCTTCGACGCGCCAAAGATGAGATCAAAGTCCCCGAACGGATCGAAATCTCCGAAATAGGCCTTGCCGTCGCGAAGCCGGTAATAATCCGATCGACGCATCACCTTGGTCCCGCAGAGCGTATCGGTATAGCGTTGATTCAGCAGCCAAGAGAACAGATATGAGAATATCTTGTTCGCGATCAGATTGAGAAAACGCATGGCGTCATCCTCAAGCGGGTAAACCAGTCGCGAGCCATTGATGAACTCACCCCGCCCCGATTTGATCGCCTCCCAGAACTTCGGCAATTGCTCGGGCGGCATGGTGAGATCGGCGTCGAGGATCATCAGAACATCGCCGCGAGCCACATCGTAGGCCGTGAACACCGCATCCGCCTTGCCCTTGCCTGGCTGGCGCATCAGCTTGATATCCTTGTCCGGATAGGCCGCCTTGACGCGTTCCATTTCCTCGAAGGTACCGTCCTTGCTGTGACCTTCGATGAAGATGATCTCGATGTCATCGCAAAACTGCGGCAGCCGCTGCACCGCTGGTTCGATGTTGCCGCGCTCATTGCGCGCAGGAATGACGACCGTCGCCGATTTCAAATCCTCCCTCGCCGCCGGCCACGACCGGCAGACGGAGTAATGGCGCAAGGCGAAGAAACGGAACACGGGGAGGACGCTGATGAAGCGATTGATCAGATGCCCGATGCCAAACAACGAGACAGGCATCAGCATTCGCTGTTCGGATTTCACCGGTTCATAATCTGCAAGTTGGGCAATGGCGGCGACATCCGCGGGCGCGAGAGCATTCTGCGGCGGCAGCGGCATCCGCTGGCCGATCCATTCCGCGAACTTGAGCACAGGTTGCCACAGATGCGAAAAATATCCGATCACAACGCGTGTCTCGCGCGTGCATAGCGGATGAAGCTGTTCAAGAAATTTCTGGCAATCGTCCAGCGATCCGATCGCATCGAGAACAAGGATATAGTCGAAGGGACCCTCTACCGACGCGATCGTGGCGGGATCTTCAGCGTCCCCAACGACAAATGCCAAATCCGGATGCAGCTTGCGGGCGACGTCAACCAGCGCGGGACTAAAATCAATGCCCACGCCGTGAGCGGGCTCGAGCGCCGCGAGCGTGTCGCCGATGCCACATCCGATTTCAAGAACACGCGCATTCTTCGGAATCAGGAACCGCAGATAGGCTTCATCCTCATGGTGAAAGAACGCAGCCTTGCTCCGCCACTCAGGGCGCGAGGCTGCGTATTCCTGCGAGTGAGACAGTATCTGCGCTTTGCGGGAAGGAGACGACGAAGAGGACATGGTAATAGTTTCGTTTCTAGTGGTGGTATTCTAGCGAGCCCTTCTGGCACGCAAACGTCCCACGACCAAGGGTGAAACCGGGTCGCGGCGGCTTAATTCGTTCTAACGAGCGGCAAATCCCCGCTGTCAATGACGGTCTGGATCGAGCGCACGGACGATGTCCTGAGCCCCCGATAAAGACGGTCATAGCGCGCAATGCAGGCATTTTGAGAAAACATTGCCAGGACCCGTTCCCTCGCCGCAGACCCCAGTGCTTGACGCTTCGATGGATCGGATGCAAGAGCAAGAACGGCTGCGCCAAGGGCGACAGGCTCTCCTGGCGGAGTCAACAGACCGGATTCACCGTCGACGACTGCATCCAGATTACCACCTACCGCAGTTGCGATGATCGGCAACCCCTGCCCCATCGCTTCGATCAAGGCGTTTGAGAAACCTTCCTGATGAGAAACGAGCAGCGCCACATCTGCCACAGGCAGGATCGTTTCAACATCGCGCCGCTCTCCGAACCAGAGAATTCGATCCGCGATGCCGAGACGCTCAGCCTGCGAGCGTAGCTGCGGACCTTCGCCCTCGTCGCGCCCGATGACGACCAGACGCCAGGGTTGGGGCAGCTGCGATGCAATCTTGCCGAGTGCGTCGAGGAGATCAGCGTGCCCCTTATAGTGAAACAGGTTGGCTACGATCGCCATGACAAAAGCGCCGGAGGGAATATCCATACTTGCGCGCTGTGCCGCGCGGGCCTGATCGTCGGTTAACCGGGCGATGGTGACACCGTTATGAATCAGACCGATCCTGTGACGGTCTCCCCCCTCGGCGACAAGCTCCTCGACGACGGCCTGCGAATTTCCCAACAGAGCCGTCATGCGACGATGGAGCATACGTTCAACGCGCCCAAACCAAGGATGGTTGCGCTGATAGTGCGCCAACGAGCGGCGGCTCATGATGCAGGTGCGGTGGCGAGCAGCAAACGCAACGGCCGCTCCGACAAGATAAGGCTCGGGCAGAAAGAAATGCAAAATATCTGGCCGCGTCTGACGGATGCGGCGATACAGCGCGACGGCGACCGTCAGCAAGTGCATTACCCGTCCGGAACGGCGTGACGGTCCGGAAATGGTCACGCCAGTTTTCATCAGCTCCGCTTCAAGTTCTCCGCCCCTCTCAAGCACGAACAGTTCCACTGCGAAACCGCGCGACATCAACGCGGGCAGCAACTGCGCCAGGTGGTGCTCGGCGCCGCCCATCACCAATTTCTTGGTGACAAAAAGGATGCGTGGCAGTGTCGATTGCTGGTTTTCCATGGCCTTAGACGTCCGCCCAGCGCCTGCGCCACGCCTCAAACATAAGAATAGTCCAAAGCGCGTAAGCCCAGTTCCTGCGGCCCGTCAGATGATCCGCCCACAAACAACGTGCAGCACTTACGTCGATAAAGCCCGCGCCCAGCCGCTTTGGGTCGAGTAAATCCTCTGCCCAGTCCCTCAAAGGACCACGCAGCCATTCGGCAAGCGGAATGCCAAATCCCATCTTGGGCCGATCCAGCAGTTGCCGCGGCACCATCTGCTCTGTCACCTTCCGCAAGACCCATTTCGTTTCACCGTCGCGGATCTTGAAACGTCGCGGCAGACGCCACGCGAATTCAACCACGCGATGATCCAGCAACGGCGGGCGCGCTTCGAGCGCGACTGCCATTGAGGCTCTATCGACTTTCTGAAGAATGTCGTCTGGCAGGTAAGTGACGGTGTCGAGCAGTTGCATCCGATCGAGAAATGTCGGCAATGCCCCGATTGCCCCTGTCGACCACGACGTCAAAGGATGCTCATCCGCCAACGGAGCAAGCGATGCAGGATCCTCGCATTGGCTTACCAGCCTGCGGTAGATGCCCTCAGAATCGAGCGTCATCACGCTGGCAAATTTGTGCAGCTTGTCGGCGACCTGCGACGGCAACATTCCGCGCGGCGCGAGCGATGCGAGACCATCGACCCACGCCATAGGCAGCGCCTGCAACGCGCCCGCCGCGAGACGCCGCGCACCGAGCGGGAGCCGTGTGAGCTTCTGGGACATGCCCTCAGCCAGCCGATAGCGATTGTACCCGCCAAACAATTCGTCGCCGCCGTCGCCGGATAATGCAACGGTTACATGCTGGCGGGTGAGCTTCGACACCAGATGGGTCGGAATTTGCGACGAGTCCGCGAATGGCTCATCATACATCTGCGCAAGCTGCGGAACTACACCGAGCGCATCGGACGCGGTAACAACCAATTCAGTGTGCTCCGTGCCAAGATGCCGTGCGACCGCGGCAGCGTCTTTCGACTCGTCGAAGCCAAACTCGGGAAACCCGATCGAGAAGGTGCGAACCGGCCCCCGCCCCGCAGCAACCATCAAACCCGCTACCGCTGACGAATCGATACCACCGGACAGGAATGCCCCAAGCGGAACGTCGGCGAGCATCTGCCGCGAAACCGCATCCCCGAGCAATTCCGAGAGCTGTACAACTGCTTCTTTGTCGGAAAGCTTCAGCGGGGAAGCGATCCCCTGCAACGCGACATCCGCCGCAGACCAGTAGCGGCGGCTGGCGCAGGAGCCACTGACCGAAAACGTGGCATGTTCGCCCGGCATCACCTTCTTGATACCGCGGTAAATGCTATGAGGCGCCGGCACGTAACCGAAACGAAGGAAACTCGCTACCGACGACGGATCGATTTCCAGGGCGAATGCCTGAGCAGCGTGGAAACTCTTCAGTTCGGATGCGAAGAAAATCTGTTCGCCACGATGAGCTACAAACAACGGCTTGATGCCAAGCCGATCGCGCACAAGGTGGAGTACCCGTTGCTCGCGATCCCACAGCGCAATCGCGAACATGCCATTGAGATCATCTAGCGTAACGTTCAATCCGCGTCGCGCAACCGACTCCACAATCGTTTCCGTGTCGGAATGACCGCGCCAAGCGACAGCTCTCAGTGCGGGATCACGGCGGATGTCCTCGCTGTTATAGATTTCACCATTGTAGCAGATCACCCAACGCCCGTCCGCAGACACCATGGGCTGTGCGCCAGCCTCCGACAAATCGACGATGGAAAGGCGGCGATGCGACAACGCCAATCCGACGGCATCATCCGTCCAGATTCCACCAGCGTCGGGGCCGCGATTGGCAATCGCATCAGCCATCACACGCGCGCGGCGCGCTAGTCCAGCATCATTGGATACAAGACTACGATCTATGAACCCGGCGATACCGCACATGGTTCTAAATCAGCCCACGCTGGCCAACGGCACCGAAGCGGCACATCCTGTGAGTCATGCCGCTGGCCGAGCGATAGATAACACCCGCTTCACCATGGACTTGAGTACCGTGACCGGTCGCCCAAATATGGCATACCGTAACGGCTTACTTTGGTGAGCGATACGGATCAGCCACGGATATACCGGAGGTAGCGGCCCGTTCGCACGCCGGGCCGCCATGAATATACTTCCGGATTTTTTCTTACAGAAGACAACCTGGAAGCCCTCAAGCGCCAATAGATAGCCCATGGAACTAGCTGTTGGATAAAAGCTATGGGAATAACCGGGAAGCCCGGGATCGTCAGACGACAGAAAATCCGCGAGGACTATACAGAGGAGCCCGTCCTGCGAAAGACGGTCACGCAACGAAGCAATAAATGCACGGACGTTCGTGACGAAATAGATAGCATGCGCGCTATGAATAATGTCGAAGCGATTTTCCAGATTCAGGGTTTCGATTTGCCCGATCATCGATTTGATGCCAATAGCCTCGTGAAAGCGGCTCATATTGGGATCAGCATCGACACCGAGCGCGTCCCACCCTCGTTCAGCGAATAACTTCACGGTTTCGCCCAGGCCACATCCGATATCGAGAAACCGTCCCGGCTGCTTCTGATAGAGGGGAGCAAAGAAATCATATGACCGCCGCGCGCCCTTCTCGCTGATGGCTTTCCGATAGCGCCATATCTCTTCTTCGCGAGCGCGATCGGTCTCCGAGAGATCGCGATTGCCCTGCCATACCCTTGCAAGCGCATTCAGACTTGGGACGAATGCCGGATACCCATTTCCGCATGTCCGGCAAAGCCACCAGCGATAGCTCATACCGGGACTGAAAGCGGAAATATCTGCCTCGATCTTGATATCCCGGTTGTGCTCGAACGGCCATTTGGTCGCTCCGGCACAGATCGGACACAGCACATCTTTCTCACCTAGTGCCATGATCAAGATTCCAAAACGCTTCTGGTTCGACTACGAATTTTGGCCAACTCGACGACCAAGGACGGCGGAATCAGACACAAGAGTTGCAACAGACGCCAGCGAAATCTGGAGATTTCCGTATCCGACGCCAGTGCGAGAAACCTTCGTGCGGCGCGTCTGTGCCCCCTGGTAAGGCAGTCCGTGGCATTTGCAATAGCGATGCGATTGTAGAGTTCTTTTAAGTTCCGCCTTCGGTCCGCGCCCATGCCATTGTCGCCCATCAACGTCACGTCAATCCTGCGCATCGCGATGTCGGGCTCCAGAACAGAGAGCGATGTCGTAAGGCTGTTGTCGACGCGACGATAGAGACATCCAACGTAGTCGGACATAGCAACGGGAAATTGCAATCCCATCCTGATCCACAAATCGATGTCCTCGCCTCGATTTTCTCCGGTCTCAAATCCGCCAATCGAGATGCATCGGTCACGATGAACCATCGCGGCGGACGTGAACACCCATGCCTGTCCCGCCGCAGCCTCCGCGATAAAATCCGCGACTTTTCGATACCCGACGGCCGATGCCGAGCCGCGGCTGGTTATGTTACTGACCTCCAGAAAGGAATTTGCCAGCAGACAGGCCTCAGGAAAAACGGTGTGTAGTTCCCAAAGATGCTTCAGATGATCTTGCTGCCAGACATCATCGGCGTCGAGGAATGCGACAAACTCGGCTGAAGATTCAGCAAGGCATCGATTTCGCGCGGCCGACACTCCGGCATTCGCCTGCGTGATCAATTTAAGGTTCGGCAAGTTCATCGCCTTGACGACCGATGCACCGTCATCGGTCGAACCATCGTCAACCACGATAATCTCATAATCCGCGAATGACTGTCGAGCTACACTCGCAAGGCTATCACCTACATACGCCCGCTTGTTGAAAAGCGGCATAGCAATCGAGATCCGCGGAGCCAACGCTTAACTCTTAGCCCGGGCAAATGGACCTAGCGGCGGGATTCTATCCGCGCCATCAAGTCTTCCGATATGATCCAGGACAGCGTGGATCATACGCTTCATGTTTTGGGCACGATTGCCGAAATGCCCTGGTTCATCCGCGGGCCGGAAGACGCATTCGTAGCGAACACTATGAATCTCGGCGAGCGCCGATAAGATTTGTTGGTCGCTCAACGGCGACGAAACGCTCGCTTCGATCCTAGACGGGAGCGCATCGATCGGGCAGACGCCACCCAAATAATCAGCAATGAAACATCCCCCAAGCACGAGAGCCGGACGCCCTAGAAGAAATGCTTCCAGCGTCGCACTCCCGGTCACGGAGATTGTCACTTGGGCTTCCTTGATCAACTCAATCGACGACATGGCTGCGTGAGCGATGTGAACGCCAGCTTTCTGACGCAAGGCACGATAGAAGGATGTGGGCCGGATACCGAGCGACGCCCTGTGTTCTTTCACAACCAGCATCCAGTCACTTGGCATCGCAAAGCGGATTGCATCGATCGCCCGCATCTGATCGACATAGTAAGGAGCCGGTGTATTAATCGAGGACTCTGGCGTTACCTGTAACGGGTAATAGATGAACTTGGACGGCAGCTCCGCCAGCTCCTTGCTGTCGTAGCATCGTTCGTTTCGGTAGGCACGGATTGCCCGAAAGCGCTCAAGCACCCAGGGAAATGTGTACTTCAGGTTCAGGAGAAATAACTCCGGCTCAAACATCCGCGGATTTCTCCAGGTCCGCGAGACAAATCCCCACACCCGTTTCGGCAACGACTTGCGACCGATCGGCAGCAACTCTTCACCAGATGCCGAGAACATGTCGGGCGCGAACGCGGGACCGGGCTTGGACCGAAACGCGGCGATCGTCTTTGCAGCCCATTCTTTGCCATTCGGCGTGACCTGCCGATAGTCGGGAATCTGCTCCTGCGCGTCCCGGCTGAAATATATACCGCCCAGATGCCGCAGATCGGTCGGGATCAACACCGGGATGTTCAGTTCCCGCGCAAGCGAAACCAGCACCTTGCCGTCGAATGTCTCGATATGAGCCATCAGAAGGTGCGTTGGCTTCAGACGAAGCAGAAAGGCCTTGTAAATTCGGTAGATCTGCACAGCGAGCATCAGCTGCTCTGCTGCCGGCCGATGCTTGAACACCTTCTTTTCAGCTTCGATATCAGTAAAGATATTCCCGTAATAGTCCGCGAGCTCAGCCTCACTCGGCATGCTCAAACTGGCGCGGCCTTGCTCGTGCTCAAGGCAAAGAATGCGATCCACACCCAGGACTCCGGAAACGACGTCCAGATGATGGGAGGTCGGCAGAAGCATCGCCCACTCAACGTGGGGGGCTTCAACTTTCGCGAATTCGATCATGTGCCGATACGAAATCGCATACGTTCCGTAACCATGCACGGCAATCAGTGGGGCGCGGTCAGTCATTCTTAAACTCTTCGGCGAGGCTACGGCAGCGCCGGCCGCAAAACAGCAAGACGAGCAGCCAATTGCGAGAAGTTTATTTCAGCGGCCTCTTCACATTTTGCGAGCAACGCAGGATCAATACGGGTGACCATCGCCCGATCAATTGCATTCATGGCATTCTCTGCCGAGAGTTGATCGAGTTGAACTACAGGCATTCCGAATAATCGGCAGATCGCATCGATCTTGTTATCGGCCGCGATACCGACGAAAGGTTTTTCGAAAATCGCAGACAAAACCTGTCCGTGAAACCGCATACCGCAATGAACGCTTATCTCCGAGAACACATCAAAGATTCCCGCCATGTTGGCAGCATCCAAACCCACCTGCCTGACCCGACGCCGGTGTTCAGGCGGCATACTTTCGGTTAGCTGCCTGAGAGCACTGTGATCCAGATAAGCATTCGAATCTTCGTGCTTGTGATGAAACGCCATGAGCACAACCCGCCACCCGCGGATGAGAACGCTCTCAAGCACATCTCTCATGATCGCGGAAACGCGATCGCCTGTCACCGGATGCAGAAGCGCAGGCGAATATACTGAGATGCCGACAACTGGCGCCCCCATCGGAGGCGATATTTTCCCTAAACCCCGGAGACTACCAGCCATTGTGAACACAAGGTCGGCGGTCAACACAACCCGGCGGCCTGCCCCCGCCTTGATGCACTCAGCCAGTGCGGCGTCGTCCCGAACCGCGAATAGATCTGACAACACGATGATGCGCCTCAGCAGAAATCTGCCAGCCATGGAACGCATCGTTGCCACGCCGACTCCAAGTGCCGCTATTCGCACGCCCATGAGCCGGGCCAGAAAGCAAACCAGAAACGTCATCGCAAGAGAGACAATCGACGATCGTTCATGGAAGACCGTCCCGCCTCCAAAGATGAACCAGTCGCATTGCTTTAGATGCCGGCGATACGCTTCGAGCGTGGAAACAAGGCGCCGAAATTTCGATTTCGTTTGATCCGCCGCAATCCTGTCGATTCCCGTCAATTCGACCGGGGCCGACAGCCCCTTCAATCCAGCGACATCACCCTCGTTGCGGATCACAAAACGCCGGGCGGGACCAATGCGGCAAATGCCCTCTATCGTTGCCCGCAACAGCAGATCGTCGCCAAGGTTCCCCTGTCCATAATACCCGGAAAGAAAGAAAGTTGGGGCGTTTTGCACCGACTGGGGAGACGACAGCCGGTTCCGATCACCAGGCACTCAATCCACCGTCGACAACTATGTTTTGTCCCGTAATGTAACTCGATGCATCTGATGCAAGAAACAGCAATGCAGACACCATCTCGTCGCTGTCCGCCATGCGACCCATCGGAACGCGCGCGCTATACCTGTTCCTGAACTCGTCGTTCTGTCCGCTGGAAACGCCGCCGGGAGTGATCGCATTGACGCGAATATTATGCTCGGCCCAGTGGGTCGAGAGATAGCGCGTCAACCCGAGCAATCCGGCTTTCGACGCCGCATAGACAGCTGGCGTGTTGATCTCGCGTCCAAGATAGTGCGAGCCTTCATAAATCCGCTTGTCCGCTCCGAGAATACCGTAGATGGACGAGGTGTTAACGATGCTACCGCCCCGCCCTTGTAAAATCATCTGGCGGCCGATCGCCTGCGACACCAGAAATGCACCATCAAGATTGACCGACATCACCTCGCGCCAGATGTCGAGTGATACGTCCTCGAAAGGCGCGAAAAAGCCGGCGAGATCCGCCGACTTTGTCGCTGCGTTGTTATGAAGAATGTCGACACCACCGAAGGTGCCGACCACCTTCTTCGACATCTCGACCACAGACTCGCGTTCTGCGATATTACAGCCAATACCAATAGCCTCGGCACCATAATCGGCCGAAAGCCGCGCAGCCAGTGCTGCCGCGCTCGCCTCATCGACATCGATAACAGCAACCTTGGCGCTGAACTCAGCCAGACCCGCGCAGAATTTCTGACCGAGAATGCCGGCTCCGCCAGTAACGACGGCGACTTTGCCTGCAAGGTTGAATTTATTGCGAAAGACGGTCATCGGCTCGCTCAAATGAGGAAATCCCGGTTAGCGCGCTCGTAGTCAGAGAAGCGCCCAATGTCGAGCCAGTATTCGTGGATAGGAAAGGTGCAGACGCCGCGCTTTCGATCAATGAGACCTTGCAGCAGGTTCGGCATATCAATCGCCTGCCCTCGCTGCATTTCCGAGATCACATCGGATTCAACAACATAGATGCCGGCGCTGACGAAGCATTTCTGAAGCGGCTTTTCGACAATCTCCTGCACATCATAGCCTTCAAACTTAACAACGCCGAATGGCACCTGATAGGCAAACTCCCGGCTGCAAATCGTGGCCGCGACGCCGTGCTCCTTATGAAATTTCAGAAGATCGAGATAATTCACCCGCGAAAGCAAATCGCCATTCATTACGATCACCGGGAGATCGCCGACATCGTCCATCAGGCTTAGACTGCCCGCAGTGCCGAGAGGCTTCTCTTCGTCGATATAACGTATGGTGACGTTCCAGTTCTCACCTGACCCAAAATGGTTCTTGATGACGTCCGGCATGTAGTGGACAGATACATAGAACTTGTGGAACCCCAGACTGATGAAGCTCTCGATGATCGATTGCAGGATTGGCCTGCCGCCAACATCAAGCATTGGCTTCGGACAACTGTCCGTCAAAGGACGCAAGCGGGTTCCGAACCCGCCAGCCAGCAACAGCACCCAATTGTCATGGCGTTGCTCCGAGATCGCAGCGTCGAGCATCTCGATGCCGACGACACGGCCGAGATCGTCCACGACGGGTATCTGCATCACGCGATGCTGATTCATCAATGCGACGGCCTTTTTCCGATCCAACGGACGTGTCACCGTCCGCGGATGCGGATTCATCACATCCGCGATACTTTCCTTCAGCGCCTTGTGACCAATGATCGCGCGACGGACGTCTCCATCCGTCACGGTTCCAAGCAGCTTTCCATCAGCATCGACCACCAACGCTATGCGCGCCCCCCCCTGATCGATCGTTTGGATCGCGGCCTCGATCGAAGCGTCCGGCCCGATCAGCAAATTCTTCCAGTCCACCATCTTCGCCTTCAAGCCTTCGGAATGTCGTAAAATGATTTCGTATGCAGCTTGCTGAGGTCCACCGCCTTGAGAACCTTTACAATCCGGGGGGTTGCGCCGCCGCTGCCATAGGGATTGGATGCTGACGCCACAACGCGCTGAAACTCCGCACTGAACAAGCGCGCTAAAGCCTTGCCGATGGACGGCCTATCAGGCGGGCAATCAATCACGCTGGCACTGCGCAGCCGGCCCTGCTGCCGAGGGCCAATATTGATCGTCCCGATGTGGAAACTGGGCGCCTCCAGCAATCCGCTCGACGAGTTGCCAATCACGCCCTTCACAAACTGAAGACATGAAAAATAGAGCTGCGAGCCAAGCGAGGGAAAACAGATGCTTCGGGTCGAATTGCGGGCGACGAACGCCTTAATCTGTTCGTTGACCCCTCGCCCTCCAGCATCGGCGTTCGCCAATGTAAACACAATTCTCAGATCCCGCTCGATTTCCAGCGCGGCCAGCATTTCGTCACACTCGAGGCCTGAATCTGCTGCCCCCGCCGTGGCTGGATGAATTGTAGCGAGCAGCGTTCGGTCATCGATAGCAAAATTCAGCCGGCGCTCGACCTCATCTCGGTCAAGCAGTGACAGACGCGACATGGCATCAACACCCAACCCACCCACCAGGAATACGCGGTCGGGGCTTTCCCCCATCTGGAGAACACGCACCCTATATGGCTCGGCCGCCACGAAATGCAGCGAGGCCAGTTTCGTGATGGCATGGCGAAAACTGTCATCGCTGGAGCCTTCAGTGATCTCCCCTCCGTGCAGATGTGCCACCGGAACTCCGAGAATGACCGATCCGAAGGCCGCCGCCAGCGCCTCGTAACGATCGCCAAGAACCACGACGATGTCGGGCTTCAACTCGGCAAGCACGTCTGCAAACTCGATCAGGCCCCTGCCCGCAGCCTTCGTGATATCGACGGCGTCATCGGAAGCCCCAAGAATGTCGATCCTCCGTGCAATCGGAATTCCGGCATCTTCGATCTCACGAACACTCATTCCGAAGTCGGCAGCCAGATGCGATCCGGTGACGATGAGTTGCAACTCGAGTTGCTCATCCTGCATCACCGCGCGAATGAGTGGTTGCAGCAAGCCGAAATCAGACCGCGCCCCGGTGAAAATGCAAACCCGGCGGGTCACAGCTCGATAGGCTCGTCTTCGGCGAAGTCCCGGCGCGCGACGCGACCGACAATATGGTCCCACAGCATGGGCGACAAACCTCGTTCCGCTCGCTTTGGAATGAGATTATCGGGTCCAAAAACCTCCCCCGCCTTGATCGTCCGCGCGGCCACGATTGACCGCCGCGCCACCGCACGATTCGGACGTTCGCTCGCAGTAGGAACCTTGCAGGCGCTCCCCATGGCAAGTTCAATATGGCGAATCGATTGCACGAGTGAGGTCAACTCGTCAGGCTCGAGACTTGCCTTATGGTCAGGGCCAGGCAAATTGCGATCCAGCGTGAAATGCTTCTCGATCACAGTGGCGCCGAGAGCTACCGCAGCACAGGCGATTTCGATTCCGGTCGTATGATCGGAATACCCGACCTGCATATCAAAGGCGCGGCGCAAGGTATCCATGACACGAAGATTCACATCGTGCCAAGGGGTCGGATAGTCGGTGTTACAATGCAGCAGTGTGACGTCCTGTCTTTTGGCGCCGGCTTGCTCAAGGGCATCGATAGACGCTTCGATCTCACCAAGCGTCGCCATCCCTGTGGACAGAATGATCGGTAGCTTCAACGCCGCGATGTGCCGCAGCAGCGGCAGATTGGTAAGATCGCCCGAGGAGATTTTGATCAGAGGCACCTTGATCGACGCCAGGAAGTCCGCGCTTTCCGCGTCAAACGGCGTCGACAAGAACATGATGTTCTGCGCCACGCAATGCTGTGACAATTCGCGAAATACCTCGTCACCGAGACTGAGCGCCGCCAGCATATCGTGCTGACCTTGATCGGACCCTGTTTGGACCTTTTGATACTGTGCTTTCTGGGCGCTGCGGGTCGCAAGCAGATCCGGACGGAAGGTCTGAAACTTGACTGCGTCCGCGCCGGCTCGCGCAGCAGTATCGATCAATGCGCGCGCACGCGCCACATCGCCGTTATGATTGACGCCGGCTTCAGCGATGATGAACGTCTTCATGCGGACCGCTTCATGAACGTCTCAGCAGCGCAGTCCGACATGACGACACATCCCGCACCGATGATCGAACCAGGCCCGACCGCAACACCATGGGATATGACCGCACCCGCACCGAGAAATGAGCCAGCACCGATGCGCACGCCACCGCCGATGACAACACCAATCGCAACATGGCAATGATCGCCGATCTCGGCATCGTGCTCGATAATTGCACCGGTATTGATGATGCAATTGACTCCGACCTGCGCACCAGCATTTACAATGACCTGATGCATCACAACGCTCCCCTGCCCCACCGATGCGTGCCGTGAGATGCGCGCGGTGCTGGCAGACACCTTCACCGGAACAATACCGTTAAGGACCAGCGTCTCATAGAGCTCAACGCGAACCTTGGGCCGCCCTATCTGCCCGACAGTAATCAATGCACCATCGCTGTCTTTCACCAGATCCAGCAACTCTGCATCATTGCCCAGCACTGGATAGCCGAACACATCGCTGCCAAGCATCCTCGTATCGCGATCGATCAATCCGAAAACGCGAAGACCAGCGCTTTCAATAACTTCAATACAGGATCTCGCATGCCCCCCCGCACCGATGAGCAAAAGACCTTTGCTCATGAGATCAATCCCGCCCCACTCGGAAGGCTAATCACACGCTGCTCGATATCCTCGGTTACGGTTAGCGGCATCCGCGGACAAGCCTCAAACATCGGCATGGTACTCATCAAACGCCAGACAGGACGCGCGGCATAACCCGCATCGTTCAACGCCTCGAGAACGACATCGCGCTCCGATACGTATTGCGGGTCCAACATGATCGACTGAAGCCAGTAGTTCGATTGCGTCCCGTCCGGCTCGCGAATGAGCCGCAAACCCGGATTCTTTTCGAATGCCGCTGCATAGAGTTCGGTCAGCCGGCGCTTGCGCGCGATGAACCCGTTCAGTTGCTCAAGCTGGGCACAACCGAGGGCCGCATTGATGTTCGGCAGGCGATAGTTGTAACCGACCATGTCGTGCAGAAACTGCCAGCGGTGCGCGACACGCGCTGTCGTCGACAGATGCTTGATCCGACCCGCCAGCACTGTGTCGTTGGTCAGGATCGCCCCGCCGCCGCCCGTCGTGATGGTCTTGTTGCCATTAAAACTTAGCGTTCCGACGGAACCCAACGTTCCCGCATGCCGCCCTTTGTCGTAACTGCCTATGGCTTCCGCAGCATCTTCCACAACGGGAAGGGAGAAGCGGCGAGCGACTTCGTTAAGCCCGTCCATATCGATCGGATGGCCGAAAATATGGACTGGCAGGAGCGCGGAAATTCGAGCGCCGGTCAGCCGATTGCGGCAGACGCCACCACTGACTACAGCGACATCAGCCAGATAACGGACAAGCGCATCCGGATCCACACCGAGCGTGTCAGGCGAACTTTCGATGAAATGCGGTTTCGCGCCGCAGTAAACGATGGGATTGACCGTTCCGATGAACGTCAGGGCCGGAACCAGCACTTCGCTGCCGGCTTCCACGTCGACGGCGAGCAGAGCTGCATGCAGCGCTGCAGTTCCATTTACAACTGCAATCGCATGACGCGCGCCCGTATACTCGGCGAGCTGTTGCTCGAAGCGATCCACAAACCGTCCAACCGACGAAACCCATCCGGTTTCGATGCACTCGCTGAGATACTTGATCTCCTGCCCCGCAAAAACCGGCTCGTGCAGTGCAGCTGGCGACGGTCCCACGACCTCGCGAACAGCCGCGACAATCCGATCGGAAAAAGAACTCATTGAAATCCGATCAAATGTTGTAGGTGTCCGCTTTGTAGCGGCGCTGGTTGTCTGGATTCAAAAACCACTCGATCGTGGCTTGCATGCCGTTGCGCAGCCCTTCTGCGCCCGAATTGCGCGGCCGCCAGTCAAGCAGTCGCTTCGCTTTCTCGTTGCTGGCAAGCAAACGGAACACCTCGCTGGCTTCCGGGCGGATTCGAACCTCATCACGGCCAATGTTGATCTTGACGTTCATGAGTTCAGCAATGAGTTGCGCTGTCTCACCGATGCTGATCTCGAAGCCGGTTCCGAGGTTAACGACTTCACCGAGACATCGATCCGAACGCAATGCCGCGACGAAACCCGCCGCCGTGTCGCCCACAAAATTGAAATCACGCGTCGGGCGCAAATCCCCGAGGTCGACGCGATCCCGACCAGCCGCAAGCTGCGTGATGATGGTTGGTATGACCGCCCGCGCGGACTGCCGCGGTCCAAAGGTGTTGAACGGGCGCACGATGGTGACAGGTGTCTCGAACGAACGGAAGAATGAGAGCGCGATCTGGTCGGCGCTGATCTTGGTTGCTGAATAAGGCGATTGAGCCTGAAGCGGATGCTCTTCATCGATTGGGACATAGCGAGCCGTCCCATAGACCTCACTGGTCGAGGTGTGAATGACGCGCCCGACATTCAGATCGCGCGCGGCTTGAAGAACATTCAATGTCCCGTTGATGTTCGTCTCCACGTAAGCCGCAGGCGAATGATATGAAAACGGAATCGCTATCAGCGCGGCGAGGTGTAGAACAGCATCACACCCTTTCATCGCGGACCTGACGCCGAAGGGGTCGCGGACGTCTCCGGCGATGACCTCGAATTTGCCCTCGACGTCAGCATCGCACTCGTCAAGCCAGCCCCACGAATTGAAGGAGTTGTACTGAACGAACGCACGAACGTCGTAGCCTTCCCGAACAAGCAGTTCGGTGAGGTGTGAGCCGATAAAGCCGTCGGCTCCGGTAACAAGGATGCGCGGGGGCATTGTGCTTTCTTGTGAAGAGCTGGGATATCGCGGCAACCGGACGCACCATGGCTACCGCAGTCCGGGTGAAACACCCGGACAGAAAATGGGAGACGCCGCTCTGCCCGGCGGATAACACCCTGACCCGCCGGGGACACCCTGTTCTGGGCACCAATCGACGATCTAACCCATTGAAAACAAACAATAGTCTTATGTTCACGAGATGAACAACGTCTTTTAGCAGACAGTTTGGCCGCCGCCAAGACTGAGATTCGATATGTCTGCGCTTCCCGAAGCTCCCATAACATAACATCCATTGATGATCCGAGGGCCGACCGTCGTTTATACACCCGCTAGACCTTAGCCGCAGCTCGTGGCCTTGCAGGTCTGGCAAATCAGAGACCACCGCGTGAATGGCGATTTGTTCAGCCCTCGGCGTACTACGGCAGCCTGAGCTCGTTGCGCCTTCGTATTAAAGACATCCAGCAGTGAAGTTTGCTTCCTGCCCGACGTGCGTTGACAGCGTAAGGGCCTCATGCGATCTGCCGATACCATGATCGAGAACTCAGATATTTCATCCTCAGCCCGGTATGACACTACAAGCCGCATAAAGCTCGCAATTTATGGGTTCGGTTCATTTCCGATCGTCTGCTGGCATCTTTTTAAGTTTGCCGAAGAGCGCGGCATCAAGATCGCTAACTGCGTAGTACTCACGACACCGCACCATCGTGATCTGGTTCGAACGTTCACAGATGATTCCGACGTGCTTGATGTTTTCGAGGCGTTGCCGCGCAAACCGGGCGATGGCGATGCGTCAGAACTAGCTAATTATCATGGCAATTTCGCCGAAGATCTCGCAGCGCAGAAGTTTTATATACCGTCGCAATCGGGCCAATGGTTATTCAATCGAGGCCTCGACTACTACCGGCTCTATAAGCGCTTCCTCCAGGACCAGAAGGCGACTCACCTTCTCGCCCCTTGGCCTGAGACCGCTGATGGGAAAATTCTCTTTGCGATAGCGGCGGAACTCGGTATCCGCATCATTTCACCAAATGACCTTCGTAACCTTTCCGGCTCTTTCTTCTCAACCAGTCCGTATGAAACCCTGCCAACTTATGCAGCCGCAACGACCGAACTGCTTGCGGTAGCTGACCGGTTTGTAAAGCGGTTTAGAGAAACCGGCGGCACAGCCGCGCTGGCTCCCGTGAAGCCGGAAGATCCAAGTTTGCTTGAACCATTTCGATCAACATTACCGGTCAGAGTTGCAGGAATGCTTCGACAAACGCTGCAGCGGCCCGACCTGTTTCAACCGGTCAATATCCGCATAGGATTGATGAACAGTTTTCCTCCCATCAGGGACGCTTATTGGTCTCTCAAAACACGGCGAAACGCTAAGCAGGCCGACATCAAGAACGTCTCGGAATTGCCGAAGAAGTTTGTGTTCTATCCACTTCACTCCACGCCCGAAGCGTCGATTAATACACCTGCGCCGTACTATGTCGATCAATTCCGAGCCATCGATGCCATTCGAATGGCGATGCCAAGCGATTACGTGCTCGTGGTCAAGGAACACTGGTCATTCGTGATGGCGCGGCCAACGCATTTTCTTAAACAGATTAGACGACTTCCTGCTGTGCTTGTTGCCGATTATCGGCTAAAGGCTTTCGATTTGATGCCGCGGGCTGCGGCAACAGTTACCGTGACCGGCACAGCTGGGTTCGAGGCGTTCCTGCTGGGTTATCCGGCTTTGGCGCTAGGCCGCGGTTTGGTGGCAAACTGTCTGGGCGGCGTGACTCATGAAGGTGAGATCGCCCAACATCTCCTGGATCGAATTGGGAAACCAGTTTCGACGGACGCTGTCGTCAAACGAGTCGCTGAGTTAATGAGCGCCCGCTATCCATTCTACTTTTCGTCTACTGGCTACAAAGGCGAACCGGTACTTCGTCACGGCAACATCAGAGCGATGCTCGATGCGTTGCTTGACCATATTGCCCGCGACAGCAAATCTAACAATGACGCAAGTACACCCAACTAGTCGGACTCGCGCGCCGGAGCAAAGATCTGGTTCTCTGATTTTACCTGCCACCGCCAGTCAAGGTAGGTTTCTGTATGTGTAGCAAAACCTCGCTTGAAATATCCGATTTGATATCTCTTGTCGTCCACCGCCCCCTGAATGTGAATATCGCCCAGCTGTAGACTTTTCATTCCACGTTCACGAGCACGCTCAATTCCATGCCACATCATGAAATGAGCAAGCGGCTTATCCAAATTACGATCATAGACGCCATTCATATAGAGAGTTACGCAGGTTCCATCTATAAAAAGAGAACCTGCGGCCAACTTTCCGTCGAGATTTGCAAGCAGCAACTCCCCGCGACCATCCTTTACTGCGCGATACATTTCATCCCAAGATTCGCGCGGACGCGTCACCCGGCCAGCAATTTCTGCGTGAAACATACGATAGACATCGAATGCTTCAATTGAAAAATTCTCCGCATTCAAGTAGCGGATCTCGAGGTTTCTTTTGCCCCAATTTATAAATTGTTGAAACCGCTTCCGAAGACTGCGCTTCCACACGGCAGGACCTGCTTCCAGATCAACCACACCGATCAAAGCAACGGCTGGCACGGCTTTACGTCGAACACAAGCCTCACCTATCGCTGATAAAATTGCGGATGCCCGTTCACGCACCAAAATCTCACGAAAGTTGTGAAGTTCTATCAGACGGTCGAACTGAGCAAACGCCTCTCCAATCGCAGCTTCAAAAAGGTTCGAATCCATGCCCGCTCGCGCAAATATTCGAAGCGGCAACCCGTGCAAGCCTAACACCCCTTCGACGGACGAACACAGCACAACCAGAATTGGCTTTTCCTGCTGGAGAATTGCAAAAGAATGAGAGCGGTGCCTTTCTCCATATACGGCAGGGTAGTAAGCGCGACCGTAAACACCTGCTTGCGGCTGTTGCTCGATCTCCGCAAAGGCGGGATCTTTCAAAATGATATCGAAGGCGTCTCTATCAATTTCTGACGAGACAATTTTGAAATTGCGGTCCATCGATCACTCAGCAAAAAGCACAACGGTCATACTATGAGCCCACGTGAAGAGCATCTGCAATACCAAGATGGATAAACAGAAACTCCACAACAGTGAAATCTAGCTCACTATCGATATCGTGAGATCGTTCAGACGGCATTTCGTACAAACGAGTGTCTGGATAGAACACTCTCGGATCCAGAAGGAAAGCGTCGCGACGCCATACATAAATCGACGCATTCATATCGAAACACGGCGGCGCATCTTGACGGCGCACCACTGTGGATGCGGGAGGCTTAGAGAGCTGGACAGAGCCGTCCCCCTGACGTTCGACGAGATTGAAGTAAGGCGAGCGGTGAGCCGGTGCGCCTGTAATAATACTGGTAGCGTGCGACTTCTCAAGAAGCGACACTGCACCCGTGATATCCTGCGCAAGGCGCAAGGGAGCAGTCGCATCGAGGTCGACAAGAATGTCGAATTGGATAGAACATCGCCGCTCGGTTTCAACCAGCGCATGATAAATTGCAGGCACCTTCGCGGCCGTATCGGTTGCCAGCGCCGCCGGTCGGTCTATCGCATCATCGGCACCGGCGTCGATCGCGGCAGCCAAAATTGCTTCATCATCGCTTGATACGACAATCTTGTCGAACATAGCACTGGCCTTCGCCTGCAAAACAGTCCAGGCGATCAATGGTCGGCCTGCCAACACTCGAAGATTCTTTTTCTGCACGCTTTTCGATCCAGCTCGCGCGCAAATCGTTGCTAGGCGCTTCATAGCGCAATCCAGGTCTTGGATCCTGCCGCCCGCTCGATTGCCCCGATCATATCAACAACTTGCAACCCGGCCTCCCCGCCGCAAGCATCCTCACCGCCACCATCAACGATGGAGCGGTGCATTGCTTCAATAGGTTCATCTCGACCGACCTTAAGGTCCGTGGTTTCCCCGTTGCGAACCAGAGTTCCTGCTACGAGATCCGCACGGATCGTCTGGTTGCGTGTTATCACAGTCATGGTTCTCTGTCCGATCCGGTCCAGATAGTTCAACTGCAGCGTGACAACGGAACATCGCTTAAATTGCCCCAGAATGCCCCAAGTATCGTCGCTGTCGACCGTCAGTTCGGACAGACGACCACCGAGTGCCGCTATCCAATTACACGCACCGAACAGCCAGACCGCGAGATCCAACTCATGGCTGAGGTCGCGCAACACTCCCCCGCCCCAAGCAGCTTTTGAAGAATAGGTTTGGTGGCTATCGCGATCCCTGCGCCACAAGTCAAGGTGCTGACCTACATAGAAGTCCGCAGCAATACAATCATCGCCAGCAATCAACTCCCGAAGTGCTCGCATGACCGGATGGAAGCGAAGCTGATATCCGACATAGATACTCATCTGGAACGACGCCGGAAATGCAGCGGACTGCGCGAACAAAGGCTTTTCTACCAGAACTTTTCCGCGATAGCCCAGCAATTCAAGTTTCTCAAGATTGGTCAGATGAGCAACTGTTTCCGTAGCAAGCACCACATAATCGTACCGGGCGGCTTGGAGGGCCTCATCCAACGATCTGAACGGTACGAACGGATGAGATACCTCCCGCCGGCTAACGACAGATACTCGCATTCCTAGTTTCGTCAGAACGGCCGAGTGCCTCCTGCCGATCGATCCATAACCTACGACAAGTGCCTCGCGCATTCATTCATCCCGCTCTGCATTGACAGACTAACACCATATAGCGAAATACACTATCTATCGGCTAACGGATCAGGGCGGAAGACGCCTGCCGCCTGGAGAGGGGTTTAATGAACGATACTGCCAGAGAGTTTCACGACGGCACCTACAAGGCGCTCGGCTTTGCCGCACAGCGCTTTTATCCGAACGAGGAATTGCTGCGTTTTCTTGGCAGCTACTATTTCTCGATGCCATCGGAGGAGCGAAAAGATGTACGTGTTCTCGAAGTCGGCTGCGGCTCGGGTGCCAACCTCTGGATGATTGCACGAGAGGGATTCGAAGCACACGGAATTGACCTATCCGCCGAGGGTCTCGAGCTTTGTCGTAAGATGCTTGATCGATGGCACGTTCCAGCCATCCTAAAGCAAGGTAACATGACGGCGACCGGATACCCTGACGCTTATTTCGATGCAGTCTTGGACGTATTTTCGGCGAACTGCTTCGACGAGAATGACTTCTCTACTTTTCTTGATGAAGTGACGCGTATCCTGAAGCCCGGTGGCCGCATTTTCTCCTATACGCCTTCGAAAAATAATGACAGCTTTCGTGATCCAGGCCCGTCGCGCCAGATAGACTCCAGTACGCTTGACGGAATCCATCGGACGACCTCTCCTTTTTATGGTCAGTTCTATCCGTTCAGGTTCACCGAGCCGGAGGAATTCGAAGCCCAGCTTACCAAACGTGGCTTCCTAGTCCTGCGCAACGAACGTATCGGGCGGACCTATCGCTCGCGTGAAGAATACTTCGAATTCACCAGCATTCATGCGCAGCGTGGCGCCTGAGAATGCATCGCATGCTTGCGCTTCGGTGCTGATTGAGCAAAAGAAAGCTCGACAAGGAACATATAGCGTGTCGAACGAGGCCCTCAAGAAACTGGATAGCCATTTCGCCTTCGGCGAAAACTGGGCGTCCTATGCAAAACTGATCGGAGAGCCGCAAATCGAGCAGGCCAGGAAAGGACTGCTGAAACTCATTCCGGCGGATGATTTCAAAGGACGTTCCTTTCTCGACATCGGCTGCGGATCCGGTCTTCATGCGCTGGCAGCGACGCGGCTCGGAGTAGCTCGCGTCGTCGGCGTCGATATCGATCCCAACAGTGCGGCCACGGCGAGGCACGTTCTGTCCGAACGCGGGCAGAACACACCCTGGCAAATCGAGAATGTCAGCGTCTTTGATCTCACCCCCGAGCAGTTTGGAGTGTTCGACATCGTCTATTCCTGGGGCGTACTGCATCACACTGGAGACATGTGGCAAGCACTCGACAAGGCGGCAGCACTGGTCGCCCCGGGCGGTCTCCTCGCGGTCGCGTTCTATCGCGAGACGTATCTGGACTCGTTCTGGAAACTCGAAAAGCGGCTTTACACAAGTGCTCCGCCGCTTGTCCAGAATGCAGTCAAGAGCGGGTATATCGGCGCGTTCCGGTTTGCACGAGCCGTGACCGGGCAGGGACCGTTTGCAGATTACATCGCAAACTACACATCACGGCGAGGCATGGATTTCGACCACGACGTTCATGACTGGCTCGGCGGCTACCCGTATGAATCGGCGCTTGCCCCGGAGGTCGATCGCCGGCTCGCAGCAGCCGGCTTCAAGGCAGAGCGCATTTTTGCCCGGCCGAAATCGAGCGGGATATTTGGTTCGGGTTGCGATGAGTATGTCTATCGGCTCGAACGGACAGGATCTTAGTCGGCGGCAAGTTGAATGAGCGGCGTTTCAATCCGCTCTGCCCTGCCGTTGCCGAGATTGATGACGAAATCAGCCTCACGCACCAAGGCCGGCCGATGGGAGATCGCGATAATCGTGATCCGGCCCTTCAGCCGCACCAGCGCCTTGGTTACGATTTCCTCGGTTTCTGCGTCCAGCGAGCTTGTCGCCTCGTCAAGCACAAGAAGGCGCGGCGACCCCAACAAAGCGCGTGCGAGCGCGATACGCTGGCGCTCTCCGCCGGATAACCGGCCGCCGTGGTCACCCACAATCGTGCTGAGCCCGTTCGGCAGAGCGAAGACGAAATCCGCGGCAGCAGCCTCCAGCGCCGCGTGAATTTCATCGTCTGTCGTTTGCGGCCGGATCCAGCGCAAATTCTCGCCGATGCTGGCATTGAACAACATCGGATCTTGCCCAAGATAGCCGATGCCTTGTCGCCAAGCGGTGTTCGGCAACAAATCCAGCGCGTATCCATCAACGCGTATCATACCGGACGTCGGCTGACGGAGACCGAGAATGCAGTCCATCAACGTCGTCTTCCCCGCCCCGGTGTGACCGGTAAACGCGACGAATGCCCCGGCAGGTATTTTGACATTGACGCCCGTCAGCAGCGCGCGCGTCCCGAGCGTCACTGATACATCGTCCAGCGCAATGGATGCAGGCACGGCCTCTGGCGGCCATCCATCCGGCTTGCCCACAGATGCCGTCTCGCGCTTTGATTCAGCTTCACGAAGCAGCGTCGATGCAATTCCAAACGCCGGAACGTGAAAATCGACGATCTGAAGATTCTGCCGCAGTCCCGTGATCTTGGGGAAAAGCCGCACGAAGATCGCCACGATGACCAGAATGGCACCAACATCGACTGACAAAAACTTGGGGCCCAGAAAAAGAAGCCCAACAACGAGCAATCCGCCGCTGTATTCGAAGATTGCGCGCACGACTTGACCATCGAATGCGTTGCCAAATGACAAAGCCTCCAGCCGGTTGACGGAGCCGGCGAAGCGGTCGAACGCGCGCGATTCCGTCGCGGTCGCCTTGACGAATTTCGCACCGCCCACGATCTCGCTCGTGTCGACAGTCAGATCTGCGTTGACCTTCGTCAGTTCGGTCCCGAAGTGCGCAGCCCGCACCGTCCACCAGCGCGTCATGGCGAACAACGACGCTCCGACCACAACCAGCAGCCCAACCACCACAGGCGCGATAAAAAGCGCAATGACGATCTGCACGAAGATAAAGAGCATCGCGGCAATGACGAGATTGACCTGCGAGAAAACCAGACCGATCCGCCAAGGTTCATTGGTGACAGCAGCAACCAGGTCGCCGGTCCTGCGCGAGACAAAGAAGTCGTAGTCAGCGGCCAGAAATGCCGAAAACATCCGGCGCTGCCAGGATGCCACATAGCGTGCCTGCAGCCGCGAGGCGACGTAAGACTGAATGATGAAAACGACCGCGCTAACGGCGATCAGAACAACAATCAATCCGGCGATGGTTCCAGCCGTTGCCGACAAACCGAACCAGCCCATGCCTTCATCGAGTATCTTGCTGATGCGATCCGGCTTGGAGGAACTCTCCCCGCCTATGCTGGTCAGCAACGGCAGCAATGCGGCAACAGTTGCGCCCTCAAGAAGCGCATTGGCGAATGTCAGCAGCGCGAGCAGCGGCAGCTTCCAGCGCAAGGTCGCCCACGCATCCTTGATGAAATCATATGATGTAGGGGTCACGATACTTTCCGCTTGTTGCGCATGTGACGGCAAGTCGCGAGCGAAGTGTCATCACGCCGGTTCAATCAGTTGCGCATCCGTCACGACACGAACCTTGCGGCCCAGCATATCAAGAAGAATCTCGACCCGCTCGTTGTCCGTCCGGGCCTGAAATATCCCGCGGCAAGAATCGAACGCACCGCGCAGGATACGAACGGCGTCTCCCGCCTTGAAGCGTACTGCCGGCGACACCATCGACAGGAAACCGTCCGCCTGCTCGTGCTCCTTGAGACCCTCAACCACGTCCGTCGCGATCCGAACTGGCGTTCCTTCGTGACCGACCAGACGCTTGACCCCGACCGTCGAGTTGATCGCGCGCCAGCGCTGCGTCTCCATGTCGATCCGGACAAAGATGTAGCTTGGAAACAAAGGGGCCTTGACGACATTCACACGCCGCGCGTGCCGCACAGTCCTGAGATAGCGCGGTACGTAAACCTCAAAACCTTGTTGAACAAGATTGGCGCCAGCCTTTGCCTCCGACTGGATTTGAGTCTGAGCGACGTACCAGGCGGCGTCCGAGGGTGCGGTCATGATGCTGAGCGCTCCTTCGCTTTGCGCGGCCGTAAATCGACAAGCTCCGGAATCAGAACGGCATCCGCACCGAATTTCTCTCGCGCGCGGCCGATCAGAGCGTCGATTGCAGGTGATGACACGAGCGTTGTCACGAGAACACCGTCCACGTGTTCTTCAATCGCGTCAAAGTCGGCAACGACAGGCAAGCCAACAAACCGAGCCAGCTTGTTCGATGGATCCACCGTACAAACCAGAACAATACCGCTCTCGATCGCACATATCGCCGCAATTTCCGCGAGATCCGAAACGCCGACCAGAACAAGCCGCTTGAGATGGCGCTCCTTCGCCGTCTCAAGGGCTTTGATGCAGTCCGCCTTCGCCTTTCGGAAAAATCCAAACGACGACGAGAGGTACTCGACCGTGAGACGAGATTTTTCCGCGAAACCTTGCGGTGTGAGATAATACGCGTACCGGCGCGCAGGGGCCTGGCTGGCCTTGACCAGTCCCTTCTTAATGCAGCGATTGAGATACGCATTCACGAGACCGAGCGCGATTCCAAGCTCCGCTGCGAAATGCCGCTGCGAGCGCGCACCGTCCTGCTCCACGGAACTCAGAAGACCGAGAATGATCCGGTCGCTGTCTTCCTCGCGCTCGCTTTCGGAAAACGCTCGCTCCATTGCCTCACTCCTGCAACGGCCTCCTTACCGTGTTCACTCGATGAACGTCAAGTTTAGCAACCCAGCCATCCTTCAAGCCATTGATAATTATAATTAATTAAGGGAGCTGCGATCGCAGGCTCGGAGTAAATGAATCAGGGCACCGCGCGTTCACGGCGGCGCATCCACAAGTCCTCGTGCTTTTTGCCGAAGACGACCATCGGAACCTCGACCAAGCTATATGAAATGAAAGCAATGACAGTTGTCAGAGCGATCACCAGCATTGCGATCAATAGATTGAAAGCCGGCACGTCCGATGCGGGTAACAGAGCCAGAAAAACGTAACCTGCCGCCGTGTGATAGAGATAATGGCTGTAAGAGATACGACCGAAGAAGCCGAGGATCGAGCTCGATATCCCGATACGCAGGAATGCAATCAGCATGGCGGCTTCGCCAATGACGTAGGCCGCGGACCATTTGCCATAGTAAATGTCGAAAACAAGAAGGCTCGCTGCAACGACCAGGATCACGCCGGCAACCTGCAACATAGCCGAGCGACTCCAACCGGCTGACTCAGCCTGCCTGACCTGAATGCCAACGTAGAACACCGGAAAGAATGTTAACAACAGGCTTGCGTGTCCCCGCGCGAACCACACCGCAGCATTCATGCAGATCAGCACAGCCAGGACGATAAGGATACCGCGATCCCGCAGAAGAAAATGCTGCAATGCTAAAAACAGGTAGAACTTCACTTCGATCAGCAGCGTCCAGTACACACCGCTCAAGGATTCCTTGTGAAAAATATCCTGCACCATGAAGAAATTTCCGAGTACAACATCGAGCGGGAAGATTTCCTTGCCGATCAGAAAGCTGAAGACTGCTATCAGTACGACGTTGACCCAATAGGCTGGAAAAATCTTGAACAGCCGCCGGGAAATGAAGGTGATCGTATCTTGCTTCTCGATGTTTCGGAAAACGAGATAACCGCTGAGGAGAAAAAACAACAACACGCCACCGCGCCCGAGCGAGCTTACGTGATAAGATGCGTCGCCTAACGCTACCCGGGCGGGAATGAAGTGGCCAAAAATGACCATCAATATGGCGATACCGCGCAACGCATCGAGCGACGGAATTCGGCCGGTATCCAGCTTTAGCACAGGCGCTTGCGCCGAGCCGGATATGGGCGCCATGTATGCTTCTGGTGCCATAAAACGTCGCCTAACGAACAATCTGACGAAAATGCATCGCGGCTGGAAACAAAGCCCGCCATCATGGCTTTAGATGTTATCCGGGATGAAAGCCATATTTCACAGCCCGTGGAAACGATATAGCTTCCTGATGTTTCGCACCCCGTGCCCCCACCAATGACGGCCCCGTTTTCACCATCCATGAAACTCCTCTACGTCGTGACCGAGGACAAGGCCTTCCTGTCCCATCGGCTTCCCATGGCCCGCGCGGCGCGTGAGGCGGGTTTTGACGTTCACGTGGCAACGTCGGTCGGATCGAACGCCGAGGCCATCCGCGCCGAGGGTTTCACACTGCATGCCATGCCATTCCGGCGCGGCGGGCTGTCGCCGTTCGGCGCGATCTCGACCATCAGGGCGCTGCGCCGGATCAAGCGCGAACTCTCCCCCGCCATCGTGCATCATGTCGGCATGCAGATCTGCGTGGTGGGCGGGATCTCGTCCCTCGGAATGACGACCCCGCAGATCAATGCGATGACGGGCCTCGGCTATGCGTTTACCTCGACAACAGCCAGGGCGCTTCTCCTTCGCGTCGTTATCGCGATCGCGCTGCGGTTCCTGCTCAACCGGGATCACGCGGTCTTTCTGGTCCAGAATCCGGACGACCGTGCTGCTCTTGAGACGATCGGGATCGACCCGCGCCGCCTCGCTCGCATTCCAGGCTCCGGTGTCGACACGGATCAGCTGGCACCCATCCCCGAGCCCGGCGGCCCGATAACCGTCGGATTTGCCGGCCGGCTGCTGACCTCCAAGGGTATTCGCGCGCTGGTTGCCGCACATCGCATTGTGCGGACCCAAGGTGTGGATATCCGGCTCCTGATCGCAGGCACTCCAGATCCGGCCAATCCAGATTCAGTGACGCTCGAAGAGGCGCAGCAATGGAGCGGCGAACCAGGCATCACATGGCTGGGCCATGTCAACGATATTACGTCGCTATGGCGAGACTCTCATATCGCGGCACTCCCGTCCCACCGCGAGGGCCTTCCGAAAAGCCTGCTGGAAGCCGCAGCCTGTGGCCGGCCGATGATTGCCACCGACGCACCCGGTTGCCGGGAAATCGTGATACACGAAGAAACGGGCTTGCTGGTGCCGATTGAGGATCCGCAGGCGCTGGCCAAGGCGATCGGGGAACTGGCCGCGTCGCAAGAGCTGAGGACCCGCTATGGAGCGGCGGCCCGGCAACTCGTCGTCGAGAAGATGTCCGCTCAGGCGATCGGCGCTGCAACTGTCGCCCTTTATGAGGAGCAGGTGCAGCGCATTCGGTAGCTTCAGCTACCTTTGCTCCAACGGCGCAAAATTGCGCGTTTCGCATTTGTCGTTGATGACGGCGGGCCGCCAGTTGGCCACGGTTTCACCTTTCAGAAAAAACGTGAAGTAACGCAGTTCGCTGCCGAAGCTGGCGCGTGAACACACCGTCCATTTCTCCGGCCCCGATTGCGCCTCATTCGGCCCAATGTTGGAAACTTCCGAAGAACCGACCTGTTTCATCGATTGCGTAATGCGCAGGATCTCTCTGAAGATGACCTGCAATTGCCGGGAATCCGGCTCGGGGTCTGCCTGAACGGAGTCCTGCACATCAAAAAAGAAAGTACACCCGCTGACCAGCGCGGCCGCGAGCAGCGTTTGAAGCAACCGGATAGCCACCAAAGCCACTCACTCCCCGACAGTCCGGGTGCCTTACTATCGCTTTGACGTGCCGATGAAAAGCGCCGCCGGGGACTTGAAAAAGCGCCACGGCTGACAGGGAACGGCCCATCCCATGATTTTTGCTGGAGCCGTTGTATGCCTGAGGACGTTGTCACCTCTTCCGAGTTTGATTAAACACTCCGCAGCCTTGTACGCATTCGATACGTCCTCGCGTCGGCAACCACGTGAGAGTTCATGCCCGATCGTCCGCCCAGCAATGTCGACCCCGCGGTTGCCGCCGGATTCGGCCATGAATGGTCGACCTTCCATCAGGGAGAGGACGCTTTCTCCGCGGATGACAGAGCGGCCATTTTTGAGTCCTATTTTCATATTTTCCCCTGGGACCGCCTGCCGGCCGGGTCCATCGGCATGGATGCCGGGTGCGGCAGCGGCCGATGGTCCGTCATGGTGGCCCCGCGCGTCGGCCACCTCCACCTTCTCGACGCCAGCGCCGATGCGCTGAATGTCGCGCGCGCCAATCTTGCAGCAGCGACGAACGTGACCTTTCATCACGCCAGCGTCGGAGAGCTTCCCCTGCCCGACGGCTCGCTCGACTTCGCTTTCTCGCTGGGCGTGCTGCACCATGTGCCCGACACCCAGGCCGCGATTTCCGAGATCTCCACGAAGCTCAAGCCCGGCGCGCCTTTCCTGATCTATCTCTACTACGCACTCGACAACCGGCCGGCCTGGTATCGTGCGCTCTGGAAATTCAGCAATCTCTTCCGGATCGTGATCTCGGCTCTTCCGGAAAAGCCGCGGCTGTGGATCAGCCAGATCATCGCGGTGGCCGTATACTGGCCGCTGGCCCGCTTTGCTGCGCTTGTCGAACGGCTCGGATTTTCCGCCGCGGCCCTGCCGCTGGAATCCTACAAACATCGCGCGTTCTACGTGATGAGAACCGACGCATATGACCGGTTCTGCACGCGCCTCGAACAACGCTTCACGCGCGTGCAGATCAACGACATGCTGACAACCGCCGGATTTCAGGACATTCGTTTCTCGGAACGCGTACCCTACTGGTGTGCCGTCGGCATCAAGCGCTGACCGGATGGCCTTCGTTTCATGAATTCCTTGCTGATTATGGCAACGCCGCTCGCAGCCTGCGCCATTTGCGCAGGGCTGATTGTCGTACTGCGCCCCCTGCTCGCGCGCTACGCGCTGGCGCGGCCGAACGCGCGTTCTTCGCACAGCATACCGACACCGCAGGGCGGCGGCGCGGCGGTGATCGCTGCGGTCATCGCGTCGGTCGCCATATCGGCTTCCCTTTTTGGCGTAGTGAGAGATTCTTCTCTGATCGCGATCTTCGCCGCGACTGTCTTGCTCGCCCTGGTCGGCGCCTATGATGACCTGCGGACGGTGCCTGTCCTGCCTCGGCTTTTGATGCAGGCGGTGGCTGTCGGGGTGGTCCTGGCAACACTTCCTGCCGAGTTCCACCTTGTGCCGGCTCTGCCGGTCTGGACGGAGCGATTTCTCTTGCTGATCGGCGGGCTATGGTTCGTCAATCTCGTGAACTTCATGGATGGTCTTGACTGGATCACGGTCGCGGAGACAGTTCCTGTCATGGGCGCGCTGGCGCTGTTTGGGTTCTACGGCGAACTATCGCCTGGTCCGACAATCGTCGCACTCGCGCTGTGCGGTGCGATGATCGGTTTCGCCCCGTTCAACAAGCCTGTCGCGAAGCTCTTCCTTGGCGATGTGGGTAGCCTGCCGATCGGTTTGCTGATGGGCTGGTGCCTGCTTCAGCTTGCGGGACACGGCCACATGCTCGCTGCGCTGTTGCTGCCGCTGTACTACCTTGCCGACGCGACGCTCACCCTCCTTCGCCGCCTGATGAAAGGCGAAGCGGTTTGGGTCGCCCACCGGTCTCATTTTTACCAGCAGGCGACCAGCAATGGCTTCAGCGTCATGCAGGTCGTCAGCGAGGTCTTTATCCTGAACGCCATCCTTGCGATTTTTGCCGCGGTGACGATTTGGCTGAAGTCGCCCTACGTCCAGGGGATGACGCTTGCACTGGGCTTAAGCGCAGTGGCGCTGGTGCTCAGCCGGTTCTCCCGGCAACGCGAACCGCTCGGATAAGTTACGCGGCCCCGCTTTTGAACTCCGGGATGGCGTCTTTCAATACGCCGACAATGACGCTGCGTTGTTCGCTCACCACGGCCTTCTCAAGGGTGGACAGCCATCGTTGCAGCGTGTCGAGCGGAGGCTCGTTAGGGCGCGCAGCGACGATTCCGGCGATGCCGATGTCCGCGGTTGGCTCCTCGTGAGCAAACAGGATTTCGTTCAGGCGCTCACCCGGCCGAACGCCCGTGAAGACGATCTCGATGTCATAACCCGGTTGAAGCCCCGACAACCTGATGATGCGCTCGGCAAGATCGACGATCTTCACCGGCTGCCCCATGTTCAATACATAAACCGACACATCGGGCCGCACCGGATCGAGCGCATGGGTAGCCGCGGTTACCACCAGATCGCACGCCTCGCGTATGGTCATGAAATAGCGGACCATGTCCGGGTGTGTCACGGTCACCGGACCGCCGGCCTCGATCTGCGCCTTGAACTTCGGCACCACCGATCCGTTGGACGCCAGCACGTTGCCGAAGCGAACGGAAATAAGCCGCATCGGTGCCTTGCCGTTGGCCTTATGCGTCAGGTCCCGGTCGAGCGCCTGGCAGTACATTTCGGCAAAGCGCTTGGTCAGTCCCAGCATCGACACCGGCTCGATTGCCTTGTCTGTGGAAATCATCACCATCGCCTCGGCGCCGGCGCTCACCGCGGCATCCGCCACATTCACGGTTCCGAAGATGTTGGTCTTGACGCCCTCGCCCCAGTCACGCTCGAGGATCGGAACGTGCTTCAGCGCCGCGGCATGAAAGACGATGTTTGGCTTGAACTCAGCCATCAGATGCGCAATGCGCGCACGGTCGCGGATGTCTGCGATGCGGCCTTCGATCACAGCCGTCGGAAACTTCACCGTCAGGCCTTCCATCACCGCGTGCAACGCCGGCTCTGCATTCTCGACGATCAGCAGCCGTGATGCACCGAATGTCACCGCGCGGTCGCAGATTTCCGATCCGATCGACCCGCCGCCACCAGTGACGACGACGGATTTGCCCTTCACGAAACTTTCGAGGCGCTGATAATCGATCTTCACACTCGGCCGCAGCAGCAGATCCTCAACCGCAACGGGTGCAAGACGCGGCGCCTCACCGCTACCCTCCAGTGACGGCAGGCGGCTGACGGTCAGTCCAAGCTTACGGGCTCGCGTCAGCACCGACTCAGGCGACGCATCCGCCTCGAAAGCCGAAGGCATCATGACCAGGCGCTCAAGGGGTCTTTCCCGGCGCGAGAAATCGTCGACGATATCGGCGAGGTCGTCGATCCCACCGAGCACCGGAATGCCACGAATCGACTGCCCGCGATCCGATATGGAGGGCGACAATACGCCGACCGGCCATGTTCGCTTCACCGCGCCGCTCTCAATGCCGCGCAACAACACTTCCGCGTCGGCAGCGCGTCCCACCAGCAGCGTCGGAGCAGCATCGAGACCACGCGCCTGATTCAGCGTTCGTGTGTAGCGGAAATAGCGATAGGCAATGCGTAGCGCCCCAAGCGCGAAGTTCTGAAGAAACCAATAGATGATGATCGTCGTCTTGCCGAAGAAGAACGTGCCGTAGACGTTCGGCGCGATGAAAATGTAGTCCAGCACCAGCAGCATCAATGCCAGCACCGTCGATGCTTTTACGATGTTGAAGAAATCCGGCAGCGAGATAAACCGCCACTTCGTCGTCGTCAGCCGGAAGACGTAGCAGACGACAATGCTGAAGATCACAAAGTAAGGCAGAATGCGCAGCAGGAGCGGCAAACGCTCCACGAGGCCACTACCCTCGAACCGGAGATAGAAACTCGCGACCACTGCGAAGATCGTTGCCAGCACGTCATGAATGACGATCAGCAGGTTCCGCCAGGTGAGGCGCGGGAATCTGATCCGGGACAAGCCAGCCATGATCAAGCCTGCTCCGCAGGTGCATCGCCACGAGCGCGAGCGACCATTCCGCCCGCGACACCGACAGCCAGCGCGTAGATCCATCCCTCGTGAAAATCGAAGAGATGCGAGTTCAGCAGGGAGCTGACGAAATTCTCAACGACGGCAACAAGGCCAACCCAGGCTGCGAGCCCCGCGCCTGCGAACATTTTCAGGTGCGCAAACCACATCGCGTACAACACGACGGCGCCAATGAGTCCCCATTGCACTGCTACATTGAGCGTCTGGTTATGCGGATTACCGATGATTTGAGCCGATGCACCGCTCTGCCCGACCGCGTCCTGCGTAAACAGTGTTTTCGTCGACCCCGTTCCGTGACCCGCCAGAGGCGCTTCCGCGACGAACTTGATCGACTTGCGCCAGAATTCGAGCCGCTCGCCGACTGACGTCACAGCATTGCTTTCATGATAGCTCTGATATTCGCTCCCGATCATCGCCACCCGCATCCGCAGGTAAGGCGATGATGTCCACGCAATCGCGCTGGCCGCAATCACACCCGCCATTAACAGCAAGAACCCGCGGCGGCTGAAATGCTTCGCGGCGAAAATAACGAACAGAACCGGGATGCACACCAGAACAGTCCGCGAACTTGCCACGAACATCATGTTGGCAAGAAAACCGATGCCCAGAACAACCAGAAGCGCAGCCCACATCTTCAGTTGCGCTCTCAGCAGGTAGACCGCGGCCCCGAATGCCGCGAATGCGCAAAAGGCGAATTCCTGACTCTGCGCGATGTAATTCTTGACCGGCACACCAAGGGAGCGCGTCGGATCAAATACGATTCGATGATCAACGAACATCAGCCACGATGTCAGCATAACCGCTGTACACGACGCCAGAAATCCGGAAGCAACCCATAAGCCGCGACCGGACTTCTCAAAGTGACGGATCAGAATCGGAATCGCGATCAGCTTGGCGACCGGATTGATGCCCTGCAGCCGCGCCGCCCATGGAATATCCGTCGCCCACAGTGTCCCGACAACGGCCAGCACAAAAAGCAGGACTGGGAGAAAGCAGGCCGGCCGCCGTAGCGTTTCGGTGAAATCGCGCAATTCAATCGTAGGAATCAACAGCAGCAGCCAGACCACCGCGAAGATCGCGACCAGCGACGTCGACCATGGCAGCGAGGCGGCCATGAGGACCACTGCGACGTCAGCCGCCTTTGTCCAGGCGGCTGTGTTGCGCCAGATCGACGGAGAGACGCCGGCCGCAAGATTGGACGCGTTCGCGGTCATGCCTTGCCTTCTCGCGCGCGTTTGACCAGCGATGTGGTGCTGTGACCCGGTAGAATGTCGACAAGCACAATCTCACCGCCGTTGGCAGTGACGATCTCATGGCCGACCACCTGCTCGCGGGTGTAGTCTCCGCCCTTGACCAGCACGCTCGGTTTGATCTGTGTAATCAGCTCAAGTGGCGTGTCCTGTTCGAAGATGACGACCAGATCGACCGCCTCGAGCGCCGCCAGCACTTCGGCCCGCGCGCGCTCATCCTGCACCGGCCGCTCGGCGCCCTTCAGACGCCGCACCGAAGCGTCGCTGTTGAGCCCGACGATCAGGCGGTCGCACGCGGCGCGCGCCTGCGTCACCACGCGCACATGGCCCGGATGCAGAATATCGAAGCAGCCATTGGTGAACCCGACGCGCAATCCCTGCCTGTGCCACTCGGCAAGATGCGCATCGAGGTCCGCGGCGCTCGCAGCGATTTTTTCCTCAGCCGCGAGCGAGGCATGCGGCAAAATCTTCCGCCGCAATTCGGCAAGCGACACCGTCGCCGTACCAGGCTTGCTGACGGCCACCGCGGCCGCGGCCGTGGCACAGCGAAGCGATGTATCCCAGTCCGTTCCAGCCGCAATCGTCACGGCCAGAACCGCGGCCACCGTATCGCCGGCACCGGACACGTCGCGGACCTTCGCGGGCTGCGCCGGAACATGAATCAGGGTGCCATCGCGATGGGCAAGCGTCATTCCGTCTTCGCTCTGGGTCACCAGCACGGCTTCGGCGTCTGCGGTGCGCAGCGCCTCAATCGAGGCATCGGCGATATCGGCGTCTGACTGGATGCGTTTACGGGTTGCCTCTGCAAATTCCTTGCGGTTCGGCGTCAACAGCGTCGCGCCGCGATAGATCGCCAGATTTGCGCTCTTCGGATCAACGATCACGGGCTTGCCGAGCTTGCGCGCGGCATCGATCACATTGCGGATCACCCGCGCGGTCAGAACGCCCTTGGCATAGTCCGACAACAGCACGATGTCGGCACGCGGCAGGGCGGCCACCACCGCATCGATCAGCTTGCGCTCGGTGACCTCCGAAGCGGGCGCCGACAACTCCCAATCCGCCCGCAGCATGTGCGTCGAGAAATGCTCGGACACAAAGCGTACCTTGCGCGTGGTCGGCCGCGCCGGGTCGGTCACCAGAACCGGCTCGATCAGCTTTTCCTTGGCAAGCTCCGCTTTCAGCGTCTCGCCCGCGACGTCATTGCCGACCAGACCGATGAAAATGCATCTTGCCCCGAGCGAGGCGATATTGCGGGCCACGTTGCCCGCGCCGCCGACATTGATTTCGCTGCGCCGGGCCGCGATCACCGGCGCGGGCGCTTCCGGCGAAATGCGCGACACTTCGCCGTAAACGAATTCGTCCAGCATGAGGTCGCCGACGCACAGCACCGTCTGGCGGACAATCGCTTGCGACAGCGCGTCGAAATCGAACATGAGAACGCCTGTATCCCTAGTGGACCACTGGTTGCACGATCAGCGGTAGCGATCGGGCCGGTCGAGAAAATCCCTGACATAGCTGCCGACGGCATCTTCCAGCGCCGTGAAGCCGCCATTGTAGCCTGCGCCGCGCAGATGATCGACCTCTGCCTGCGTGAAGTACTGATAACTGCCGCGAATTTGTTCCGGCATATCGATGTATTCGATATTCGGCTTTGTGCCGAGCGCCCCATAGGCAGCGAGGATGAGATCGCGAAAGCTGCGCGCTTCGCCGGTCCCGACATTGTAGATGCCGTTCACCGAACGCGTTGCCAGCAGCCACATGATGACGCGCACCACATCGTCCACGTGAATGAAATCGCGGCACTGATCGCCGTCCGCGATGCCATCGCGGTGAGACTTGAAGAGCTGCACCACACGGCCGGATTTGACATCGTCGAAGCGGCGCGCCAGCACGCTCATCATCGTGCCCTTGTGATATTCGTTCGGGCCGAACACGTTGAAGAACTTGAGGCCGGCCCACTGCGGCGGCATCTTCCCGCCCTTCGCGACGCGTTCGATCACGGCCATGTCGAACAGATGCTTGCTCCAGCCGTAAAGATTCATTGGCCGCAGTTTTTTCAGGGCGTCGAGCGAAGCATCGTCGCGAAATCCCTGCTCGCCGTCACCATAGGTCGAGGCCGACGAGGCATAGATGAACGGGACTGCATTGGCCGTACACCAGTCGAGCAGCCGCATCGAGAGGCGGAAATTGGTTTCGATCACAAGATCGCCGTCGGTGGCGGTGGTTTCCGAGATCGCGCCGAGATGAACGATGGCGTCGAGCTTGCGGCCAGCCAGCCATTGCATCAATTCAGCCGGCGGAACCACGTCAGCGAGCTGCCGCTTGGCGAGATTGCGCCATTTCCCGTCGTTCCCGAGAAAGTCGCATACGGCCACGTCCGCGCGGCCCGCATCGTTGAGGGCGGCGACGACATTCGATCCGATAAATCCGGCTCCTCCGGTCACCAACAGCATTGAGGAATCCCGCCCAATTGACGCGGGTCACCTTTGCCTCACTCCCGCCCGGCAGGCAACTCACGTCCGGCGGTGTGGTGAAGGACCCGGCGTTGCCGGGAGCAACAAAAACGCATCTGGACGCCGTGCAGATGACGCGGTAACCGGCTGATCATGCGCAACTCTCCTGGACCGCATAAAATAACTGCAAAGCCCCTCAATAAATGAATAATAATTCATTTCTAAGCGATATACGGGTGATGCCCGATCCCACGGAAACCAGCCCGATTCTGGTGATTCCATATATGTGGATCGGCGATTTCGTGCGCGGGCATACGGTTGTTCGGGTGCTGAAGGAGCGCTGGCCGAACCGGCCGGTCGACCTCCTGGTGACAAGCCTGTGCGCACCGCTGGTGGACTACATGCCCGGGGTCCGCAGGGGCATCGTTTGGGACCTGCCGCGCGGACGGCTGGCCCTGAAGAAGCAATGGGCGCTGGCCCGGCAGTTCCGGGCAGCCGGTTATGGCACCGCCCTTGTGATGCCTCGGACATGGAAATCCGCCATTGCCCCGACGCTGGCCGGCATCCCGCAGCGGACCGGCTTCGTCGGCGAGGTCCGGTTTGGACTGATCAACGACTGGCGCTGGGGCGAGCGGAAGATGCCCCGCTTTATCGACAAGAACGCCGCCCTTGCCCTGCCCGCGGATGCCCCGTTGCCGAAGCAATGGCCGGTGCCGCAACTTGTGGTGCCGCCGGCGGAGGTCGCGGCCTGGCGGCAAGCCAACAACCTCGGCCACAGCGCCGCCGTTGCACTGGCCCCGGGATCGGTCGGCGCCTCGAAGCGCTGGACCTATTACGCCGACGCGGCGCGGATGTTCGCCGAACAGGGACTGGACGTCTGGGTGGTCGGCGGCCCCGGCGAAAAAGCCATCGCAGCGGATATCGTGAACTTCGCAGGGCCACGGGTGCGCGACCTCACCGGGACGGACCTCCGCAACGGCATCATGGCGATGGCGGCGGCCAAGACGGTGATCTCCAACGATTCCGGCCTGATGCATATCGCCGCCGCGATCGGCACGCCCGCGATCGGAATTTTCGGCCCGACCAGCCCCTATCACTGGGCGCCGCTGAACGGCCTCGCTGCAACCATCAAGCGGGCCACCGACCTGCCCTGCCAGCCATGTCATAAGCCGGTTTGCACCCAGAACGATCATCACTGCATGCGCGATATCCTGGCATCGGAAGTTGTGGCGACAGCGCAGCGCGTGATGGCCGGCGCCGGCGCAGCCGCTCGTTAATCTCGAAAGACGGCCGCACTTGCGCCCCTATCGCGCTGTGACTACCACTGAGGCGAATTCGAACCGACACGGTGACATGTGAGCCAGGACCGGATCGCGGCACATTTCCAGAGTTCAGTCGACGGCTTGACCAAAGCTGTCGAAAGCACCGAGCTTCTCGCGACGACGCATACCATTGCGCGCGTTGTCGCGGATGCGCTGAAGTCGGGAAACAAGCTCCTCCTGATCGGCAATGGCGGCAGCGCCGCCGATGCCCAGCACATCGCCGCTGAAATTGTCGGGCGCTACAAGCAGGAGCGGCCCGGCTGGGCAGCGATCGCTTTGACGACGGACACTTCGGCGCTGACGGCGATCGCCAACGACTACGGCTTTGAACAGGTCTTCGCCCGGCAGGTTCAGGGCCTCGCCCGTCGCGGCGACGTGCTGTTTGCGCTCTCCACGTCCGGCCGCTCGCCCAACATTCTTGCCGCGCTTAAGGTGGCGCGCGATATGGGCGTCACCACCGTCGGCTTCACCGGCGCCAAGGGCGAGGGCATGCGCGCAGCTTGCGATCATCTGTTCGTTTCCCCCACCGCCGATACGCCCGTGATCCAGCAGATTCACATGATGGCAATGCATGCGATCTGCGACGAGGTCGAGCAGACAATGATCGGCGCGACAAAATCCAAATGACGGCGGGCAGCGGCGCGACACAAAAACCCGCGGCGTTTCTCGATCGCGATGGCGTCATCAATCTTGACGACGCCTATGTCGGCACCCGCGACAGACTCCGGTGGATGCCGGGGATTGCCCCTGCAATCAGGGCGCTGAACGCCGCAGGCTATTACGTCTTCGTTTTTACCAATCAATCAGGCGTCGCGCGCGGGTTCTTCTCCGAGGACGATGTTCGCGCGCTCCACAACTGGATGCGCGATGAACTGGCGCGCGATGGCGCACGGATCGACGACTTCCGCTATTGCCCACACCATCCAGACGGCATCGTCCCGGCCTATACGCGTGAGTGCGACTGGCGCAAGCCGCAAGCAGGCATGGTTCTTGATCTGATGAAGCACTGGCCCGTGGACAGGGAGCACAGCTTTGTCATCGGCGACAAGCAGCGCGATCTCGATGCTGGCAAGGCTGCCGGGATCGAGGGCTTCCTGTTTTCGGGAACGGATATCGCGGGCTTTGTTGAGCAGGTTTTGGCGAAGCGATAAATTCGCTGCGGTTTGTCACCGTCATGGCCGGGCTTGTCCCGGCCATCCACGTCTTTGCTTGCAGCACGATTTTTAAGACGTGGATACCCGGGACAAGCCCGGGCATGACGAACATAAACCAACTTTTACGTTGAGACTCCCAAACGCAATTTTTCCGCCGCCTCGATCACCCGCTCGAAGGACGGATAGACGTCCTTTCCTCCGACCACCGTGATCGATCCGTTGCCGACAGGACCCGTCAAACCGGGATCGGTGGCAAGGAACACCGCGATCAGCGGGACGCTGTAGGCCGCGGCAAGATGCAGCAACCCGGTATCGACGCCGACCACCAGCGCCGCGTTCGCGATCACCTTCGCGGTCACGTCGAGCGGCTGACGATCGAGAATCCGGCTTCCCGGAATCGCAGCAGCGAGGCGTTCGCAGCGCAAGCGTTCGCGTTCGTCTCCCCACGGCAGCACCACATCGATGCCCTGCCCGCGCAGCCACTTGCCGGTGCCGATCCAGTCGACCTCGCGCCACTCCTTCGCGGCGCGCGATGTTCCGTGCAGCAACACCGCGTAAGGCGCACCACCGTCCTTTGGAGGCTTGACCAGCCCGTAGTCGATGGCCTGATCAGGCCGATAGCCGAGGCTCAAACCGGTCAGCAGCCGATTGCGCGCCACCGCGTGCTGATCGCGTGCGACCTTGTGTTTGACGTCATAGAACATCGACGCCATCGGCTCCCGGATGCTCGACGCGTCGTAGCCATGTCGCTCGCCCGCGGCAGTCCTTGCGATCAAGGCCGAACGGATCAAACCCTGCGTGTCGATCACCTTCTCAGCGTTGACCAAGCGAAGTTTTGCCTTGAACGCCGAGACCTCGCGCCAGGTCTCCGAACGGAAAAGCTGAGATCGCCAGCGCCGGGTCGAAACCGGGATCACTTCGCTGACGGCGGGATGAAGCCGCGCCAGCGGGGCGAATGCTTCCTCGACCACCCACGTCAGCCGCGCATCGGGCCGGTGCCGGTGCGCATCGGTGACGGCCGGCATGTGATGCACCACGTCGCCCAGCGATGATGTCTTGATGAATATGATACCGGGCATCGGAGCGGTCGGGCTGGAACTCATGAACAAGCGTTACGTTTTGGAAACCATAAAGCGGTTTCGGCCGGGAAAAGCGAAGCCTTTTGGCGCCAGAGCCCGGCTTTATACCCCATTTCCATCGTTTCTCTGCAAGCTTCCGGCAACATCTTCGCTCCACATTCCGCGCCACGGCGCGCCAGTGGAGCGCGGAAGAAATGCAGGTAGGAATGCCATGACAGTCTTGGTCACCGGAGGCGCGGGTTACATCGGCAGCCATACGGTTCGCGCGCTGGTGGATGCGGGCGAAAACGTCGTCGTGGTCGACAATCTCTCGACCGGCTTTTCGCAATTCCTGCCCGAGGGCGTGCCCCTGTTCATCGGCGACGTCGCCGACGAGAACCTCGTCGAGGGCGTGATCGCCGCGCACAATGTCAGCTCGATCATCCATTTCGCAGGCTCGGTGGTGGTGCCGGACTCGATGCGCGATCCGCTTGGCTACTACCGCAACAACACGATGACCACGCGCAATCTTCTGAACGCGGCGGTCAGATGCAACATCAGCCGTTTCATTTTTTCATCGACAGCCGCGGTTTACGGCAATCCCGACCAGATGCCCGTTGCCGAAGAGGCGCCGACACGTCCGCTGTCGCCCTATGGCTCGTCCAAGCTGATGACCGAGATCATGCTGCACGATGTCGCCTCGGCGCACGGCATGCACTACGTCGTGCTGCGCTACTTCAATGTCGCCGGCGCCGACCCGGAAGCCCGGATCGGCCTTGCAACCGTCGGCGCGACGCATCTGTTGAAGATCGCCGTCGAAGCCGCGACCGGACAGCGCGCCAAAATCGACGTCTTCGGGACGGACTATCCGACCGTTGACGGAAGCTGCATCCGCGACTTCATCCATGTCAGCGATCTGGCGCAGGCGCATTGCGCAGCGCTTGCCTATCTCGAAGGCGGTGGTCCCTCAGCCACGCTGAATTGCGGCTATGGCCGCGGCTATTCCGTACTCGAAACCATCGAAGCGGTGCGCCGGGCGTCGGGCCGCAACTTCGCGATTCAGTATGCCGATCGCCGCCCCGGCGACATCATGACCATGATCGCGGACACGGCACGCATTCGCGCCACGCTGGACTGGACGCCGCGATACGACGACCTCGACACCATCGCCCGCCACGCGCTGGCGTGGGAAGAAAAACTGCTGGCGGACCGGCTCCGGGACGGCCGGCAGGCCGTTTCAGCGTAGTGTAGAATTGACCGAAAAGCTCTGGTGTGGCGGTTCGCAAGTCCAAATGACCTTTGACGCGCGTTCCTTTGCGGACTTGCGAGCCAAAGCCACACCAGAATCATAATTTCCAGTGCCCTTTTGAATCCGAAGTTCGCTCTGAAGTACGCTGCAAAATGAGGCGAACTTCGGATTCAGGACACTAGTTTCACTTGAAAATCCGGTCCATAGCGGGCAAGAGACGGACATCGCAGAAACCCTGACGGGCGCCGGTTGCGCCGGCCGTCAATGGAACGCGGATGACCGAGCTTCCACGAAAAATTACTGACGACCCCTATGGGGCGGCTGCCCTTATTCGCCGCCTGATTACCGAACAGGGCCTCCAGCACTGGCGGCGCTACGCGGTCGCGTTCACACTGATGGCTATCTCCGCCGGCGCCACGGCAGCATCCGCGTGGCTGCTTGGCGAAGTGATCAATCAGACCTACGTCAATCGCAGCATCAACGGCATCGTGATGCTGTCGCTGGCGATCATCGTTCTGTTCACGCTCAAGGGTGCGGCGACCTACGGCCATACGGTCATCCTGTCGAAGATCAGCAACGCCATTCTCGCCAGCAATCAGCGCCGATTGTTTGCCAAGCTGATGCGCGAGAATGTCGGCTTCTATTCCGAACGCCATTCCTCCGAGTTCCTCGCGCGGCTGACCGCGGGCGCGCAATCCGTGACCCAGGTTCTCAGTCTTTTGATCAATGCCGTCGGCCGCGATTTCCTGTCGCTGGTCGGACTGGCTGCCGTGATGGTGATTCAGGACCCGTGGATGTCGCTATCCGGGCTGCTGATTGCACCACCTGCGTTGTTCATCATCCGCAAGCTGGTGAAGCGGATCAAGCGCCTCGCTCACGACCAGTTCACCGGCACAGCCGACATTCTCGAAACCATGCAGGAATCCCTGCAAGGCATCCGCACGGTCAAGGCGTTCACGCTTGAAGACACCATGCAGGCGCGGATCGACAGGAATATCGGGCTGGTCGAGGCCAACGCCAACAAGATGGCGCGGGTGCAGAGCCGTTCCAGCCCGCTGATGGAAACACTCGGCGGCTTCGCGATCGCAGGCTGCCTGATGTATGGCGGTTATCGCATCATCGCGACCGGCGCGACGCCGGGACAGTTCTTTTCGTTCATCACCGCGTTCCTGCTGGCCTATGAACCGGCCAAGCGGCTCGCGCGTCTCAACATCGAACTCAACAGCTACCTGATCGGCGCCCGCAAGCTGCTGGAAATCGTCGACAGCCCCGCGACCGAGCCCGATGACAGCGACAAGCCCGTGCTGCAACTGACCGAAGCCAAGGTCGAATTCCGCGATGTCACCTTTGCCTATCGCGGTAACGAGACCGTCCTCAACCGCATGAGCTTTGTCGCCGAGCCCGGCAAGGTCACCGCGCTGGTTGGCCCATCCGGCGGCGGAAAATCCACCGTGCTGGCGCTGCTGCTGCGGCTGTACGAAGCCAAGTTCGGCGCCATCGTGATCGACGGCCAGATCATCTCCGACGTGTCGCGGCGCTCGCTGCGCCAACAGACGGCTTATGTCGGACAGGACGTCTACCTGTTCCGCGACACCATCCGCGAGAACATCGCGTTCGGCAAAGCCGGGGCGTCGGAAGAGGAGATCGTCAACGCCGCGAAGGCCGCCTGCGCCCATGATTTCATCACGAGTTTCCCGCTCGGCTACAACACACCGGTCGGCGAACACGGCACGCAGCTCTCCGGCGGCCAACGCCAGCGCATCGCCATCGCCCGCGCGCTGGTGAAGGACGCGCCGATCATCCTGCTCGATGAAGCGACTGCCGCGCTTGACTCCGAGTCCGAGAAACAGGTGCAGGAAGCCATCGAGCATCTGTGTCAGAACCGCACCACCATCGTGATCGCCCACCGCCTGCACACCATCATGCACGCCGACCAGATTCTGGTGGTCGAGAACGGCACCATCGTCGAGACCGGGCGTCACGACGACTTGCTGCGGCGCGGCGGACGCTACGCATCGTTCTTCCGCTTGCAGCATCGTGAAGCCAACCCGCTGGCTCCTGTCGCCGCCAGCGCGTAAGGTCGCCTCTCCCGCCTCGTTGCCCTCCCAGAAACCGGAATTCCCATGAGCGCCAGCTTCGTCATTCCCGCACTCACGCAGCCATCCATTCCCGTCGCCGGTGAATCGAAATCGTTCCCGGTGCGCCGCATCTGGTGCGTGGGCCGCAACTATCTCGAGCATATCCGCGAGATGGGCAACGACGAGCGCCAACCGCCATTCTTTTTCGCCAAGCACGCCGACATGATCACCGGCGATGGCGCGACGATTCCCTATCCGTCGCTGACCAAGGATTTCCAGCACGAGGTCGAACTGGTGGTTGCGCTGAAGAGCGGCGGCGCCAACATCGATCCGGCCAAGGCGCTCGATCACGTCTACGGCTACGGCGTCGGCATCGACCTGACCCGCCGCGATCTCCAGATGGCGTCGCGCAAGAAGGAGCAGCCCTGGGAGATCGGCAAATCGTTCGATTTCTCCGCCCCGTGCGGCGCTCTCCGTCCCGCCGCCGAGATCGGCCATCCGGTGAAGGGCAATATCTGGCTCTCGGTCAACGGCACCGAGAAGCAGAAGGGCGACCTGTCCGAGATGATCTGGAACGTCGCCGAGATCATCGGCAAGCTCTCGCTCCAGGTCTCGCTCGGCGCCGGCGATATCATCCTGACTGGCACCCCTGCCGGGGTCGCCGCGCTCTCGCCCGGCGACAAGATCGAATGCGGCATCGACGGCATCGGCACGCTGAAGGTCGCGATCGGCTGAAATCGGCCTAAGCGGATTTGGCTGCGACGGCTGACGCCCTCGCAGCGCCGTGCGGCATCTCGCCGGCCGCATTGCGCAACCTGATGCGAAGCGGCCGTTCGACCAGATAATACAATACCGCAGCAGCGGCGACGCAGACACCTATCGCGAAAGCATAAGCCGCGATCGCAGCAAGCGGCCCCATCGCCGCAAGCCGATCCGGCCTGAAGACGATGCCCAGCGTCCGCAGCACCGGAAAATGCACCATATAGAGCGAGTACGAAATCTCGCCAAGCCAGACCATCGGTACGAGCGAGAACAGCCGCGCGGTGACACCACTCGACATCGCGAGCGTCGCAATGAAAACCGCAAGCAGAGCGACCAACGCAAAATCCGGTACGCCGAATGACGGCAAGACCAGAAACGCAGCCAGCGCCACCATGGCCATCGCATCGTTGAACGCGGACCTGCTTTCAAGCGCACGGCGCAACACGGCATAGCGGCACAGCGCCGCGCCGCAGACGAACGACCCGGCAATGCGCACCAGCGCCGACGGCGCAATCCACGCTCCGGAGAGGCCCCATCCCGCCCATGAGAAAACCAGCGCTCCAGCGCCGAGACTTGCAGCCGCAATCATCAGCAGCATCCGTGGATCGCGAATTCGGCCAAGGCCATAAGCGACGAGCGGGAAGCACAGATAAGCGAACCACTCGGCACTGATCGACCATGACGGCACGTTCCAGCTCACCTGATCGGTCACACCCCAGGCATGCACCAGCAAGACCTGCCACGGCAGCGCGCTGAACGTAAATGCTTCCGGCGACCGGAGATTCAAACCGAACCGCCCGGCGCCCAGCACGACAATCACCAGCGCTGCCAGAACCGCGATATGCACCGGATAGAGCCGGATGAAGCGATGCCACATGAAGATCGCGAATTTGCGCCCCGTAGGCTGTTCCATACTTTCGAAATAAACGTAGGTGAGAATAAAACCCGACAGCAGGAAGAACAGATCGACGCCGAGATAACCGCGCGACACCACGCCAACATGTGTGATGCCGATGGGAACATTCTGGTCCGCATGCAGGAACAGCACGAGAAATGCGGCCAGCGCGCGGATACCGGTAAGCGAGGCGATCGCCGGTTTTGCCTGCGTGCTGGCCATAACCGTCATCAGGTCACGCCCCCAACTGCTTTTCCACCGCCGCCGCGATGGCGAGCAGCCTGCGGTCGCCGCCGTGGCGGCCGACCAGCATCAGGCCGCAAGGCAGCGCGTTGCCGAGCCTGATCGGCAGCGAAATCGCGCAGGTGTCGAAGAAATTCCAGATCGCGGTGTTCATCAGCGCCTGGACGTTGCGCTTGTTGAAGCTCTCCATCGTGGAAATCTCATCCATCGCCGGTGCGACGATCTGCACCGTCGGCATCACCAGCACATCGACCTTGTCGAACACCGCGTCCATCTGCGCGATGCCGCGCTCGCGGTCGCGCAGGGCCAGGATGTAATCCGCGGCGCTGACCTTCTCCGAGCGCAGCAGGCGTGCCCGCACGTTTGGATCGACGCCCTCGCCCGCCTCCGCCAGCAGCGCGCGGTGAATCGCATAGGCCTCGGGCGGGGCGACGCCGCCGCGCTCGTTGGCCGCGTGCATGATGCTCAATGCATCAAGCGTGATGTCGGAGCCCTTCCAGTGCGAACTCAGCTTCGCCAGCGCCAGCGGATAGGCCTTGCCGACGATGTCATCCAAGCCCTCGATGGGATAGCCCTGCACCAGACCAACGCGGACATCGCCCAGCACCGGCGGCGACAGCGGCGACGGCGTCTCACCGGCCAGAATGGCGTCGGCATTGGCGCAATCGGCAACGCTGCGTGCGATCGGCCCGATGGAATCCAGCGTGAACGACAGCGGAAAGGCGCCTGTGCGCGGCACGCGCTTCACTGTCGGCTTGAAGCCGGTGACGCCGCAGAACGCCGCCGGAATGCGAGTCGAGCCGCCGGTATCGGTGCCGATGGCGATTTCGCCGATGTTATCGCCCACCGCGACAGCCGCGCCGGAGGACGAACCGCCAGGCACGCGCTTGCGGTCCGCCGGATTGCCCGGCGTGCCGTAATGCGGATTGGCCCCGAGGCCCGAATAGGCGAACTCGGTCATATTGGTTTTGGCGGCGATCACGGCTCCCGCCTCGCGCAGCCGCATGACGATGGCGGCGTCCGCCGTGGCGGGCTTGCTGCGCGTCGGCAGCACCTTCGATCCGGCGCGGGTGACTTCGCCTTTAACGTCGAACAGATCCTTGATGGTGATGACCGCGCCGTCGAGCGGGCCGCGCGAGCTGCCGGATTTGATGCGCGCGTCGGCGGCGTCGGCGGCCTTGCGGGCGTCGTCGGCATAGACGGTGAGGCAGGAGCGCGCGCCTTCCCCGGCTGGGTCGGCGATTTTCACAAGGGCTTGTTCAAGGCGATCACGGGATGAGGCTGTCATTGAGGCTGTCTTGGCTCTTTTTGATTTACGGGAAACGGGCCGGGAGAATGTATTTTCCGCAGCCAGAAGGCAATGCCTCTAAATTTTCGCATTCTCCGGGCGCATCGCGCGAAACCTCTCCCGGTCAGGTGAGTACGGTGCCCTCGTTATCGGGATGGCCGGAACAGGTTCGGCCATGACATTGGTTATGTGGGCGACGTCATCACCCTTCGCGGTTTTTCTCCATGTCGTCCCCGCGCAGGCGGGGACCCATAACCACCGAACGTCGTGATGGTGGCGAGAAGATCGCTCCGGCATCTCCCCTCAAATCGAGAACCCAGGGAGTATGGGTCCCCGCCTGCGCGGGGACGACATCGGGTGTGTGGCGCAGTCCCGCTTCACGCGTAGCCCGGATGGAGCGAAGCGCAATCCGGGACGAACAACGCGCCCGGCCCCGGATTGCGCTTCGCTCCATCCGGGCTACGATTATCCATAGCCGTGGGAGCTTCACACCATGCCCTCCTCCGAAATCGACGCCATCCGCGCGCTGTTGACAGCAAAGGCCCGGCCGGTCGGCTGGGCGCAGCGGCGTGAGCGGCTGGACGAGATCGGCTCGGTGTGGCCGGTCGCCGATGACGTTCAACTTTCAAGCGTCGATATAAACGGCGTGCCCGGTGAATGGTCGCTCGCGCCCGGCAGCGATGCCTCGCGCGTGCTGATGTTCTTCCACGGCGGCGGCTATTGCTCGGGCTCGATCACAAGCCACCGCCGCATGGTGACCGAAGCCGGACGCGCGGCCAAAATCCGCACCCTCGCGGTCGGCTATCGCCTCGCGCCGGAACATCCGTTTCCCGCCGCCCTGGATGACGCCATGACCGCGTGGCGCTTCCTGCGCAAGCAGGCCTATCTGCCCTCGCAGATCGCCATTGGCGGCGACAGCGCGGGCGGCAACCTCACCGCCGTGCTGATCAACGCGCTGCGCGAACAAAGCGAACATCCGTCCTGCGCGTGGCTGGCGTCGCCCTGGACCGATCTCACCATGTCAGGCGCATCGCTCGCGACAAAAGACGCTGTCGATCCGATCATCCACAAGGGATATCTCGGCGAACTCGCCGACGCCTTCGCGCCCGCGGGCATTGCGCGCAACGATCCGCGAATCTCGCCGCTGTTTGCCAATCTGCGCGGATTTCCGCCGGCGCTGATTCAGGTCGGCTCCCACGAGACGCTGCTTGATGACGCCACACGTTTCGCGGCAGCGCTGGGTGCCGCCGATGCCGATGTCACACTGGAGGTGTGGCCGGAGATGATCCACGCCTGGCCACTGTGGAACGCGCGTCTCGAGCCGGGCCGCCGCGCGCTCGCGAGCGTCGGTGCATTCATCCGCCGCCACATGTGAGCGGATTACTTCTGCAACACCACGTTGGCCGCGCCCTTCTCGACCATGTCGATCACCAGCAGCTTCACCGGCGCCTTGCCCTTGTTGGCGCCGAAGTGCCACTGATCGACCGCCTCCAGAATGAAATCGCCGGTCTTGAAGGTTTCAGTCTTTCCGGTATCGAGGTTGGTCACCTCGATGGTCCCCGCCTGCACGTAGCCATAGCGCGGAAACGGATGCTTGTGCTTCGGCAGCACCGCGCCCGGCGGAATCTCGTAGGTCGAGACGATGACCTGCGCATCCTTTTGCGGCAGCACGATGGGCTGGCCGCTCGATGTCGTGGTGGCGGACAGCACCGGCTTCACGACGATCTTGCTTATCGCAGGCTGCGTGTCGGCATGCAGCGGCGACGCGACCAGCATCAGGCCGAGCGCGAGGGCAAGAGATTTCATTGCAGTGAACTCCAGTGTTTCGTCATTCCGGGGCGCAAGCCGCGCGCGCGAACCCGGAATCCATAACCAGAATAAAATGGATTCCGGGTCTGTGCCAAGAGGCGCATCCCGGAATGACGTGTTGAGAGATCAAAGGTCCATGCCCGGAATAACGGCGGCGTACTTACTCATACACCATCACGCCGTCATCGACCTTGCCGTAGCGTAGCGAGACAATATCGAGGGCATAGTTCTGGTAGAGCTTCCACGGCCGCTTCGAGCCCTGCTTCGGCATCTTCGCCACCGAGCGCTGCACATAGCCCGAGGTGAAATCGAGCCAGTTCTCGCGCTGCACCTCGGGATCGGCATTGCGCGGGGTGCATTGCCTGTAACCATGCCTGTCCATGTAGTTGATCAGGCGGCAGACATACTCGCAGGTGAGATCGCATTTCAGTGTCCACGACGCATTGGTGTAACCGAACGACGAGGCGAGATTTGGCACGTCGGAATACATCATGCCCTTGTAGTTCAGCGTATTGGCGAAATCGACCGCGCGGCCGTCGACGCTGACCTGCATGCCGCCGAGCACCTGAAGATTGAGTCCCGTCGCGGTGACAATCAGATCGGCTTCGAGCTCGCTTCCGTCGGCAAGACGAATGCCCTTCGGCGTGAAGGTGTCGATGGTGCTGGTCACCACCGAGGCGCGGCCCTCCTTGATCGACTTGAACAGGTCGCCGTCCGGCACAAGGCATAGCCGCTGCTGCCATGGATTGTAGCGCGGCGTGAAATGCGTGCCGATGTCGTAATCCGGCCCGAGCGCATGGCGCACGCCGCCCAGGATCAACTGCTTGGCGCGTTCCGGCTTGCGGCGGCAGAGCTGGAAGAAATACATGCCCCACAAAACATTGCGCCAGCGGATCATGTGATAGGCGAGCTTGGCCGGCAGCTTCTCGCGCAGCTTGTTGGCGAGCGCGTCTTCGGCGGGCCGCGCGACCACGTAAGTCGGCGAACGCTGGAGCATGGTGACGTGCGCAGCGGTCTTGGCCATTTCCGGCACCAGCGTCACGGCGGTGGCGCCGGAGCCGATCACCACCACGCGCTTGCCGGCGTAGTCGATATCGCTGGTCCATTTCTGCGGGTGGACAATGCGGCCCATGAACTGATCGGCGCCGGGAAACTCCGGCGAATAGCCGCCCTCATAGGAGTAGTAGCCGCTGCACATGAAGAGGAAGCCGCAGGTGAAGCGCACGGGCTCGCGCTCAGGCCCCCGCTCCGCTTCCACCGTCCAGCGCGAGTCCCTGGAGGACCACGACGCGCTTTTGACGTGGTGGTTGAAACGGATCTTCTGCTCGATGCCGTTGTCGCGCGCGGTCTCGCGCACATAGTTGAGAATGCGCGGACCATCGGCGATGGCCTTGGGCTCGGTCCACGGCTTGAACGAATAGCCGAGGGTGTACATGTCGCTGTCGGAGCGGATGCCGGGATAGCGGAACAGATCCCAGGTGCCGCCGATGGCCTCACGCCCTTCGAGGATCGCGTAGCTCTTGCCGGGGCAGTTCTGTTGCAGGTGATAGCCCGCGCCGATGCCCGACAGGCCCGCGCCGACGATCAGCACATCGAAGTGGTCGTTGTTGGTTTTGGTCTTGTCGAGCATGTCGGTCTCCCTGCCGCGGATTAAACCGGCAAGCGGGGCGATCTGGCAATCGGGATTTCCGGTTTAAAACAGCAAAAAGCCCCATCATTGCTGACGGGGCCTTGTGATCCGCTTCGAAGCGACGTCCGTTTCAGTACATCCGTGAAACGAGCGAAAAGCTGGCGCAGGTTATCGGTACATCCGCGATAACCGCGCCTGGCTCTTTTTCTTACAGAACCTGCAGGTTTTCCGCGCTGGTCTTGCCGCGCATCTTGTCAACCTTGGCTTCGAACGAAACCTTCTGTCCTTCGGCGAGGCCGGTCAGGCCAGCACGCTCGACAGCGCTGATGTGAACGAACACATCGGTGCCGCCATCGCTCGGCTGAATGAAACCAAAGCCCTTTTGGCCGTTGAACCACTTCACAGTACCAGTCGTCATAACAAACAATCCTTTAGGCGCGTACATGCGCAGTTCCGCACGACGTCGCGCGGAGCCATCCAATCTAGCGATGTCTTAGGGTAAGGAGCCGGAGGGGACCGAAAAGGTCCAAAGGGCGCTTTAACAAAAGCTGTGCCGCAAATCGAATGCGCGGCTTGTAGCAGGTGGCTGGCTGATAGCAAGGACTCAATTGTGTTCATGTGGGGGCGTAACCGTCCGATGGGCGGGCGTTAACTCTCATCTCGTCGTCCCCGCCAACCGGTCCGGCTTCGCCGGCCCGATGACAGGCCAGCGGGGACACCCCATCAATCGCCGAACGTAATGATGTCGCGTCATCCTGAGGTGCGAGCCGCGCTTGCGGCGAGCCTCGAAGGATGCGCGGTTGCCTGTCGCCGCCGTCCTTCGAGGCTCGCAAGGGCTCGCACCTCAGGACGACGCAGACACAGTGCTCGGTCGCTATGGGTCCCCGCCTGCCGGGGACGACATCCGAAGTTTTGCGTGATCGTGCATGACTCCTTCTCCGATTCAATTTTCAAACAGCGGCGCGCGTGGGGCTTGCCCCATTCGCGCGAACAAAAATAAAGGCAAGGGTTCGCGATCTCGCGGCGCATTTTCGCGTCCGAGGTATGAGGTACGTTTCGTCGCCCTCGAAACAAAGGGCGCGCGGAACGCCGGATGCGCGAGCGCATCCGCAGCCCCGTGTGCAAAAGTAAAAAGCACACGAGCATAGTCACCACGAACACGCCGAAAACATCCGGCGTTCCGCACGCAATGGGTTACGGCTTGCTTCGTGCTCTCCCCGGTGATCGATCGCTTGATTGTCACCGTCGTCCCTGTTGAGGGTTTCCGCTCCGGTTGAAGCGGCTCTCTACCGGACTTGACGCCTGCGTATCGGGCGTCAGGACCACACGACTTGGGCCGTCCGGGCAACGTCGTCGTCAGCGCTTCATCGGCACCTCACGGACCCTTTACGGGGAATCCGCCCTGTTGCCTCATCCGCGCCTGACGCTGCCGCGTCCACCGCATCCCGCCCCGCGTCCGTGACGATCGCGAGCCGCCCCTCTTGGGACGGGATAAATAGGAATATATACCTTTAGAAACGAATGTCAATCCACAACGTTACCAATGGCAGATGCAGCCACATGCATCCCAGCGGCGAATAGCGGGGGTTGGCTAGGTAAAGTGCTGGCAAAGAATTGCGCGCGAACCGCGCGGAAGAATGTCAGGCAATCTAACCGACTAAAAGTAATTTCACTTGGTAGAAAAAATTTCCCTAAGAACAGAAGCGCTTTCATTGCTGGGGAGATTTACAATCTCGCGGTACAGTTTGACGACCAACCAGCAGTATTTTGCGTGTTTCGCAGGATCGAGGTTTTTAACATCAATTATTTTCAGATCGTCTGCAGAAAATCCACGACCAGTCAGCCTATCTCCCACCTTCTTCCACGCTAGAGTAGTGTCTAAAGCTGGAGGTCTTTTCGCCGCCGATCTTATTATTTGCTCTTCTAGACGAAGCTCCCGCTGCTTCATCTCTTCGGAAAGATACGAAAGGTGACTTCCAACGATCTCGCCTGAGGCAAAATTATAACAAGCTTGCACATTTTTTTGTCCAACCGCTTCATACTGATCCGCAGCCAATCTCCCAAAATCGATAATCACCACATCATCCGCAAGTGGTAAAAGCGATTTAACATATCCCCCTAGTTTCGACCGCAGCCTCCGGGTGAGATCACCTCGATTCTCACCCTTCGACAGTCCATTAAAAAAATCTTCGACTAGATCACCATACAGTTTTGGAAACCTCTCCTTTAACGCTACATAGACTCCAGAGGCTTTTTGTAGCGCCTCATCAACCGACTCTCGAGATTGATCGCTTCCGTAGCCAGACATCGCGAATTCCAAACCTGAGGAAACGCGGGTTACAACACCAGCAGAAACAAGTACTTCCGAACTCGGCTTCCACATGTCTTTATTTGGCGTGGAAAGCGCGCGATTAACAAAGCTAGGCTCGAAGCCAGATTCTCGGAAAATCCTACGCTCTATGCCGTCTGCGCGATCGTCTTGCTGATCCTCGCCACCGAAAGCACCCCGGTGAAAGCCCAGGACCGCGCCCTCTTTTAGTATTCGTTGAGAGCCACCAGCAAACGCCAATGTGCAGGCCGACATACACTTCGATGAAACATACGTGTTCAAACCATATTCTTTAATCAGACTGTTAAGCGCCGCTCCCTCTCCGAGTCGCCCTCCAACACTATCGAGATGAATTACTTTTACCTGACGTGAGGCTTTCAAAATTTTCCGCAGATCGTCGCTTAGGCCAAATTTAATACCACCAAAAACCTCAACCTCCGTTCCATTCGCCAGAAGCCGGATCGAGTAATCTGGTATGTCGGGGTCGTCCAAAAACGCGATACGAGCAGCCTCAGTTAATTGAGGAGCAGCGCTTTTCGCAAAAATGCCGGCAACCTGAATGAATCCGACAATCACCATGAATTTTGCGACACCCGACCATAAAGCCCTTTTACCCATCTCCGCTCGTTCTTCAATTCGAGCGTTCGCCGAACGCCAAATACCAACGAGTTGCCAGATAGACGCTGCAGCAAGAGTTACCCATAAAAGAACAAAGAAAATAAAGATCGATAAAGGACCAAATCCTTGTTTTGGTTTAATCACCTCGGCAAAAACAAGAGGCACGAATGCTGCAATAACAGTCCATCCAAAACCTATGACCCAATAAGAGACCCATAGCGGGAGTTCACCTCTCCAATTTTTCGCTATGAAGTTGTTGTATTTATGCTTCCGTATTCTTTCGGATTCACCTAGCTCAAGCGCAAGACTTGAACTGCGCTGCATTCCACCTTTCTTTGGTGACAACAAAACTCTAGCAAATGCACCAATTAGGAGGCCCACGATCGCCAATGAGACCGTCGTGCCGAACACGTAACCAATATTATGAGCAAGCCCATTCCCATTCCACGATTCGAATTTCTTTCCTCTCCATTCGAACAACAAATCACAAGCGCAAACAAAAAGGCCCACGACTAGACCGGACAACGCCCATTTCTCGATTCTTATTTTTTTGTATTTTGGATCAGTACCGAATACCTGAGATGCAGGAAGCCAATCCGAAAATCCTTCACGCCAGACAAGAACGTGATTTAGATCGACGTACTTTCTCAACCGCGCGACAAGCTCGGAATGCTCAAATGGTCCGTGCTGACCTTGCGAATCCAGCAAATACCAATTCTCGCCCATTTCGCCCCCACGAAATCGGTTAATCGGTCGCATAACCAGCCAGTTGGATTTGGCGGCATCAAACGGTGATGGGCCATTGTATGTTTGGCAGCTGGCACCGCAAGTAAAAAACATCTCAGACGATTTTACGATACTCGCCCCTACACCACCGCGTTTGTCGGCGTCGGGCGGTCCGTCGTCTGCTGGCCGAACAGCGAGCCGACAAGCTCGACCACCGTGCGCGCGGTGAGGCCGCGATTGTCCAGAAACGGATTGAGCTCGACCAGATCGAGCGAGCGCACCAGCCCTGAATCCTGAAGCATCTCCATCACCAGATGCGCCTCGCGGTAGGTCGCCCCGCCCGAAACTGTCGTTCCGACGCCGGGCGCGGACACCGGATCGAGAAAATCCACATCGAGCGAGACATGCAGCACGCCGTCGCGTGCGCTCACCCGCTCGATGAACTCGCGCATCAGGACGCTGACGCCGAACTCGTCGATCCTGCGCATGTCGGCGATCCAGACGTCGCGTTGCGCGAGCAATTCCTTTTCCAATCTGTCCACCGAGCGCAGGCCGAACAGGCCGAGCTGGCGCGGCGCGATGGACGAGCGCTCATCGCGCGGCAAGAGATCGTCCAGCCCGGGCTCGCCGCACAGGAACGCGCCGGACATGCCGTGCATGTTGCCGGTGATCGTCGTCATCGGCGTGTTGTAGTCGGCGTGGGCATCGAGCCACAGCACGAACAGCTCGCGCCCCTGTTCATGCCAGTGCCTTGCTACGCCGTTCACCGAGCCCATCGACAGCGAATGATCGCCGCCGAGAAACACCGGAATCGCGCCGGACTTCGCCATGGCGTAAGCGCGCCGTGAGGTCTCGCCGATCCAGGCCTTGATCTCGCGATAGTGCTTGGCGTTCGGTGGCGGCTTCTCGTCGCTGAAGCGAAGCTCGCGCGGCGCGATGTCGCCGTGATCCTCGACCTTGAAGCCGAGGCTTTCCAGAAGCTGTGCGATGCCCGCCGTGCGCAGCGCCGCCGGCCCCATCAGCGCGCCCTTTTGCGACGCGCCGACTTCGATCGGCACGCCGAGCAGGGAGATTTTCGTCGGGTATGTTTCGGAGGAATTGGGCACGGCGGGCCTTTCGGTGTGTCACCTTTCAGTCGGGCGGCGCGGCGGCGGCGGTTCCGCGCCAGACGAGCCTAACACATCGCTGCCATCCTTCGAGGCTCGGGCTTTGCCCTCGCACCTCAGGATGACGGATCACGTAATGATGCATCTGTCACCTTGGTTATGCAGTCGCCGCGCCGTCATCCTGAGGTGCGAGCCCTTGCGAGCCTCGAAGGATGACACAAACAGGAAAGCCCCGGATTGCTCCGGGGCTTTGCATTTCTCTCTGTCGTCATGGCCGGACTCGTTCCGGCCATCCACGCCTTTGATCGCCGCGAAGGAAGACGTGGATCACCGGGACAAGCCCGGTGATGACGAAGGGGCTTATTGTCATTCCGGGGCGCAAGCATCGCGAGCGAACCCGGAATCCAGAAGTTCCTTTCAAACTCATCGAGATTCCGGATCGGCCTGCTTCGCAGACCGTCCGGAATGACGTGAAAACAAAAAGCCCCGGATCGCTCCGGGGCTTTTGTGCTTCGCGTCATCCTGAGGCGCGAGCGCCGCGTAGCGCGCGAGCCTCGAAGGATGCGAACCGGATGATGTCATCCTTCGAGGCTCAGGCTTCGCCCTCGCACCTCAGGATGACGACATCTTGTCTCAATAGCGATAATGATCGCTCTTGTACGGGCCTTCCTGCTTCACGCCGATGTAATCGGCCTGGTCCTTGCGCAGCTCGGTGAGCTTGACGCCGATCTTGGCAAGGTGAAGCCGCGCGACCTTCTCGTCCAGCGACTTCGGCAGCACGTAGACTTCCTTCTTGTACTTGCCGTCCTTGTTGTTGGCGAACAGCTCGATCTGCGCCAGCGTCTGGTTGGTGAACGACGCCGACATCACGAAGCTCGGATGCCCCATCGCGTTGCCGAGGTTCACGAGGCGGCCTTCCGACAGCATGATGATGCGGTGACCGTCCGGGAACGCGATTTCATCGACCTGCGGCTTGATGTTGGTCCACTTCAGGTTCTTCAGGCTCGCGATCTGGATCTCGTTGTCGAAGTGGCCGATGTTGCAGACGATGGCGCGATCCTTCATCGCGCGCATATGATCGAGCGTGATGATGTCCTTGTTGCCGGTCGCGGTGACGAAGATGTCGGCCTGCGGCGCGGCGTCTTCCATGGTCACGACCTGATAGCCTTCCATCGCCGCCTGCAATGCGCAAATGGGGTCGACTTCCGAGACCATCACGCGGCAGCCGGCCTGGCGCAGCGAGGCCGCCGAACCCTTGCCGACGTCGCCGAAGCCGGCGACCATCGCGACCTTGCCCGACATCATGACGTCGGTGCCGCGGCGGATGCCGTCGACCAGCGATTCACGGCAGCCATAGAGGTTGTCGAACTTCGACTTGGTGACCGAATCGTTGACGTTGATAGCCGGCCACAGCAGCGTGCCGGCCTTCTGCATGTCGTACAGGCGATGCACACCCGTGGTGGTCTCTTCCGAGACGCCGCGGATCGAGTCGGCGATCGCCTTGAAGTAACCCTTCGGCTTTTCCTTCAGCTGCTTCTTGAGCAGCGCGAAGAACACTTCCTCTTCTTCCGAACCCGGCTTGTCGAGAAACGCGGTGTCGCCCTGCTCGGCACGCAGGCCGAGATGGACGTACATGGTGGCGTCGCCGCCGTCATCGAGGATCAGATTGGGGTGACCGCCGCCGTGCCAGTCGAACAGCTTGGCGGTGTAGTCCCAGTAATCCTTCAGCGTCTCGCCCTTGATCGCGAACACCGGAATGCCGGCGGCGGCGATGGCGGCCGCGGCGTGGTCCTGCGTCGAATAGATGTTGCACGAGACCCAGCGGATGTCGGCGCCGAGCGCCTTCAGCGTCTCAATGAGCACGCCGGTCTGAATGGTCATGTGCAGCGAGCCAGCGATGCGCGCGCCCTTCAAGGGCTGCTTCGGGCCGTATTCCTCGCGCGTCGCCATCAGGCCGGGCATTTCGGTCTCGGCCAGCGAGAGTTCCTTACGGCCGAAGCCGGCAAGGCCGATGTCGGCGACGATGTAGTCGGTGAAGCCTGCGGGGGCTTTCGCGGTGGCGGTGGTCATGTTCAACAATCCTGGTGCATGAGGGGCGTGGTTGCGCGGAGCTGCACGCAAATTCGTGGCTGCTTCTTCTCCCTCCCCCTTGTGGGGAGGGTGGCGCATCGAGAGCGAAGCGAACCGATGCGTCGGGTGAGGGTGTCGGTCTTAGTGATCATAGGCGAAAGACCCCCACCCCGGCCTCCGCTTCGCTTGGCCGACCCTCCCCACAAGGGGGAGGGATTATTCCGGCCTGGGTCTTGAACTCATTACACCGCGCGCTTGAGCGCGTCGGCGAGGTCGGTCTTTTCCCACGAGAAGCCGCCGTCGGCGTCCGGGGTGCGGCCGAAGTGGCCGTAGGCGGACGTGCGCGCGTAGATCGGCTTGTTGAGATCGAGGTGCTTGCGGATGCCGCGCGGGGTGAGGTCCATCGCCTCCGACACGATCCGCTCCAGCGTATCTTCCGGAGCCTTGCCGGTGCCGTGGGTGTCGACATAGATCGACAGCGGGCGCGCCACACCGATGGCGTAAGCGAGCTGCAAGGTGCAGCGATCCGCCAGACCCGCCGCGACAATGTTCTTGGCGACGTAGCGCGCGGCATAGGCCGCCGAGCGGTCGACCTTGGTGGAGTCCTTGCCGGAGAATGCGCCGCCGCCGTGCGGAGCCGCGCCACCGTAGGTGTCGACGATGATCTTGCGGCCGGTGAGGCCCGCGTCGCCGTCGGGACCGCCGATGAAGAACTTGCCGGTCGGGTTGATGTGCCAGATGGTCTTGCCGTTGATCCAGCCTTCCGGCAGCGCCTTGCGCACGTAAGGCTCGACGCGCTCACGCACCTGGTTCGAGGTCATGTCCTCGACCAGATGCTGATGCGACACCACGATCTCGCGCACGCCGACCGGCTTGCCGTTTTCATACTGCACGGTGACCTGGCTCTTGGAGTCGGGACCGAGCACCTTTTCGGTGCCGTTGTGACGCGCTTCCGAAATCAGGCGCAGGATCTTGTGCGCGTAGAAAATCGGCGCCGGCATCAGCTCGGGCGTCTCGTTGGTGGCGTAACCGAACATGATGCCCTGGTCGCCCGCGCCCTCTTCCTTGTTGGTGCCGGGCTGAAGCGCGTCGACGCCCTGCGCGATGTCGGCCGACTGCGGATGCAGGAGGATTTCGATGTCGGCATTCTTCCAGTGGAAGCCGTCCTGCTCGTAGCCGATGTCCTTGATCGCGGCGCGCACGGTCGCCTCGATCTGATCGTTGGTGACGGTAGCCGGGCCGCGGGTTTCGCCCGCGATCACGACCTTGTTGGTGGTGGCGAGCGTTTCGCACGCGGCGCGGATCGCCCACGGATCGATGCCGGCCTTGGGGCCTTCACGGAAAAACAGATCGACGATCTCGTCCGAAATCCGGTCGCAAACCTTGTCCGGATGACCCTCAGAAACCGATTCACTCGTGAACAGATAAGACGCGCGCATCAACCAATCCCTTCCAGATGGGCCGCGGTCGGCCCGTTTGAATTTTCAGAACCATGGCTCAGAACCAGGGCTCCATCTTCACTTGACGTATTTTCATGACGCGAACGATCGCCGCTCCGCTTGAAAACACCATGAACTCTTTCAATCGCGACGCCGGGAGATGACGTAGGATTCGTCGTAGAACCAGAGACCGTTATGCTTGCGCAGCACGTCCCTGGTGGCGTCGAGATAACGGCCGCTTTGCGTGACTTCGTCCAGGCGGTCGTCTTCGACCTGAGCGACATACACCGCCGCATTCCATGCTGCAAAGGCCGTCGATGTCCCGATCGGCCCTGTGACTTCGTTGGGCAGCGCTTCCATGTCGTAACGGAAAATCGAGCGGTTATCCGCATAGGCATTGAAGTTCAGATCGCGCCCGGCCGATCCCAGCTCGTATTTCACGGCGCGCAGTAACTCATGGCGGCTGACCGCGAAAGGGTTTTCTCCGGGCCAGACCGACTGCACAATTTCCATCCCGGGATCGTGACCGTAGGAGTGAATCCCGATCAGCCGGCCGCCGGCGCGCAGCGCACGGGCCAATGGCGCAACAATCTTCTTGGCGCGGAAATTCAGCGACGATCGCGCCCGGTACGGCTGCGAGGCGATCACCAGATCGAAATTGGCCTCGACCCGCCCTGCCCGCGGGATCATGGCATCGAGCAGGAACCGGTGGTCCTCGCGGTAGATCACCAGTGCGATCGGCCGCTCATAGACCGGCATGCCGGAGCGCGTGCTGACAGCGGCGCGCCAGTTTTCTTCCAGAAACGGCTGCAAATCGGCGATTTGCGTCTCGAATTCGCCGGACGACGAGCCGCGCAGCGCGACCTCGCGCCAGATCATGGCCGCGGCGGCGGTCGGCGATTTCGGCGCCAGCCATGGGGCTTCTGCGTAGTTCATGTTGGTCAGAACGAACACGGTGGCCGGATGCTCGAACAGCCGATCCGGCACCTTTTGCAGGGTCAGCCGCACGTCCTCGAGGCTGATCTCCTTGCCGGCGATATAGAACGGCATGTTCGGAAAGCGGCTGTGCATCGCGCGCATCACCCGCGCCAGCACGGTCCCGTCGCCCACCCCTGCGTCGAAAACACGCAAGGCGGGCGGACGCGGATGGATGCTCCCCAACTCCAGCGTCACCCGGTCGGCGATCACCCGCTTTTCCGAGCAGGTGTGGACGAACAGCAGATACTTCTGCCGGTTCTCGAAAAACCGGAAATTGCCGGTGGGATCGCGCTTCTCGATCGGCGGTTCCGGCACGCTGACGACCGGCACGCCATCCCCAAGAAAAGCTCTAATCCGTTCCAGCGTGTCGACGGTAATGCGCTTGCCCTCGCGCAGCCGATGCACCAGCTTGCCGTCGTTCACCGCGCGGCGGCCAAACGTCGATTCCGCCATGCCCGCCTGACGGCAGTATTCGGAGATCTGAGCCAGTAGCTGGTCGTTTTTCATCAGACCGGTGGGCAGGGTTTGGGTGGGCCGGAATTTGTGGGCAGAATGAATTATGTGAAGTCTTCTACCATCTTCTGCCCACGATTGAAACCGACATTCCGGAAAATCACAGCCTTTAAATCAGCCCTATCCGCGCCCACCCGAACGAGGATACGTGTCCTCGCGGGATATGAGTCCCATCACTCCAGGGTCGGCATCCATGTTCGTGAAACTCGCTGCGTCCGCGCTTCTTTTCTGTGTGCTGGCCTTCGGCGTGGCGACCGCCGATCCCGCGACACCGACGGGCAAATGGCTTGCGGAAGACATCGACGGCGGCGGCGTCATCGACCGGCTGCAAACGACACTGGAGATTCGCGACGACGGCATCGTCAACGGCATAGGCGGCTGCAACCGCTATGCGGGCTCGGCAACGGTCAGCGGCAACACGATCAGGTTTCTGCCGATGGCGAGTACACGCATGGCGTGCTCAGCCGCCGTGATGAGGCAGGAAGCGAAATTCCACAGCACGCTGGAAAAAGTCAGGACGTGGCGCATCGATCAGGCGCAGCGGAAACTCCTGCTGCTCGACGGCCAGGGTTTCGAAATGATGCGCTTCAGCAGGATGGATTGAGTCTGGCGGCAGTCACCGTTGCTCCAGCCTCGCTTGCTCCAGCCTCGCTTACCAGAAGAGCGATCTCACTTTGGCCAGTGAATATCCGGTGCGCGATCCAGTCGCGACAGGCGGCGACGGCCAAGTTGCCTGCCAGCAGCGCGCAAACCTTGCCATCTGGCGGAACGGAAAACAAATCGCCCCAGCCATTAATGACACAAAGCTGTTTCGTGCCGCACGCCGAAGCCGGTTCGCATCCTTTTTATAGAAATCGTAGTCGATCAAGCCGCCCGGTGTTTTGCGAAATTGCGACATCTTGCTTCTCCATCTCTCTGGTCCGTCGTAGGATGACGCGCCTTACGGAATTGCGCTTTGAGACGGCATTGATTTTTCCTTGAGATTGGCTGTGCGAGCCGCCCCCAGTGAACCCCGCTATGCAGTTCAGATTTGGCAATTGTTCGCTCGATCCGGCGCGCCGCGAGTTGCGCCTCGGCGGCGCGGTCGTCACCGTCGAGCCGCAGGTCTTCGATCTGATCGAGTTTTTGGTGCGGCAGCGCGATCGCGTGGTCTCGCGCGACGCGCTTATCGAGAATGTCTGGAACGGACGGATCGTATCGGAATCGACGCTGGCGACCCGCATCAACGCCGCGCGCAGAGCCATCGGCGACGACGGCACGCGGCAGGCGCTCATCAAGACCATTCCCCGCAAGGGCGTCCGCTTTGTCGGCGATGTAGAGGAACAACAAACCGGCCGTCAGCCGGCGACAGGCACCCCTCAAAATCCGCCACCGCAGGACATCCGCTTTTGCCGGACATCGGACGGCATCAACCTGCCCGTCGCCAGCGTCGGCAGCGGGCCGGTGCTGGTGAAGCCGTCGAACTGGATCAATCATATCGAGTACGACTGGATCAGTCCTATTTTCTCGCCGCTTTTCACGCGGCTCGCAGCGCGCTTTCAGCTCACCCGTTACGACGGGCGTGGCACCGGTCTCGCCGACCGCGACGTGGCCGACATTTCCTTCGATGCATTTGTGCATGACCTAGAAACAGTCACCGCGACAATTGCCGGTCCCCCCTTTGCCTTGTTCGGCCTTTCTCAAGGCTGCGCGACGGCAATCTCTTATGCCGTCGCTCATCCAGAACGCGTCTCCCACCTCGTGCTCTACGGAGGATACGCGCAGGGCCGCAACCGGCGTGGCGATCCCGATGACGACAAGAAGGCGCAAGCCTTTGTCGCCATGATGCGGCAAGGCTGGGGCGAGGACGGCTCCGCCTTCATGCGGGCTTTCAGTTCGATCTATCTTCCCAGCGGCACGCCCGAACAGATCAAATGGTTTGCGGACATGCAGCGCGTCGCCTCCTCAGGAGAAAACGCGGTGCGCCTGCGGCAGGCTTGCGACGATATCGACGTAACCGACCTCCTGCCGAAGGTCACCGTCCCCACACTCGTCATTCATGCCCAGCACGACAATGTCGTACCGTTTGCGCAAGGGCGGCGGCTGGCGTCTTCGATTCCCGGCGCGCGGCTGGTGACGCTTGGTTCCGAGAACCACGTTCCGCTCTACGGCGAGCCGTCCTGGGAGATTATGGTCTCGGCGATCGAGGAATTTCTTCACACGAAGATCCCTGAAATCGCACCATCAGGCAAAACTGATACCTAAACCTCACAGGCGCAGCGGAAACTCCTGCTGCTCGACGGCCAGGGTTTCGAAATGATGCGCCTGAGCAAGATGGACTAGCGCAACAGATAGCGTTGCGCCGCCTCAACCAAAAGCTTCAGCTAAAATGCACGTCGCTGATGTCGATGGAGACCATCAGCGGATCGAGCGCGGCGCGGTGATCGGGACCGCGCGTATAAGCCCGCCGCTTTGACGGCAGCTTGAGCCCGTCGGCCTCGATATAATTGAAGACATGCTGGGCCGCGTCGAATCCGCCCGCGACATCGACATTGTAGTCGTGCCGCCGCAGCAGGAAATCCTCGCCGAAGAAGAAGTCCTGAATGTCGCTGTGGGTGGCGATCGATTTGGGAAAGCGCGCACGGACCGCGCGCCAGGTCTCCTTGCCTTCGCGCCATGGCTCAAGCTCCGAGACTTCGACGCCCTTCATTGCGAGGTGAAACGGCGTGGTCAGATAGGTCCACAGCGCGTAGCCGTTGAAGTAGGCGCGATGCAGCGGTCCCCATGGTGTCAGCTTCTCGTGTCCGTCGAACAGCGCCCGCGGATCGCGACGCTCGGCCACCACCCTTCCGTCGAGCTTTTCGATGGCAATGCGATCCGGCGTGAAGTGGGTGCGCTGGTCAGCGGCTCCGAACGGCGTGACCGACGCGAATTCCTGATGCAGCGAGACCGTCATGCGGCGCGGATTGGCGTCCTGCACCAGTCCCTTCATGCCCCAAAGTTCGCCGCCGGACACGATCGTCGCTTCGACCTTCTGAAATGAGTTCCAGCGGTCGATGCCGCCATGGGCGTCGATGATGTTGGTCAGCAGGTCTTTCATGGCTCGCTCCATCGTCAAAAAGGCAGGACCAAGGCATACGCGACAGGGAAGCCGGCCAAAATGACGTATTGGCCTCGAATTAGGCCATCGGAACCGGCGAAAACCTCCATCGCCCGCCTGTCTCGGCCCCGGCAAAAAATCTTTCGGGCGATGTCACATCCCGCCCTGGCTGCCTCGTCTTGATGGCGAAGGTGCGGAGAGTTCGAGGATAACGGCCGCGAACCCGCCGAAAGCCAAAGACTTCCATGCAGTTCCGTCATCGACCGCCGCAAGTCGCGGCCCAAACAGGAGGCCATCATGAAAATCGTCGTTATCGGAGGTTCCGGCCTGATCGGATCGCGAGTCGTCACCCAGCTGCGCCAGCGCGGCCACGAGGTTCTGGCCGCTTCGCCATCAACCGGCGTCAACACCGTCACCGGCGAGGGGCTGAAGGAAGCATTCGCCGGTACGGATGTCGTGGTCGACGTGGCGAACTCGCCCTCGTTCGAAGGCGCAGCAGCGCTGGCCTTCTTCGAAGCGGCGGGCCGCAATATCTTCGCGGCGGAGAAAGCCGCTGGCGTGAAACTTCACATTGCGCTGTCAGTCGTCGGCACCGAGCGTCTGCTCGAGTTCGGCTACTTCGGCGCCAAGCTGGCGCAGGAACGCGCCATCGAGAATTCAGGTGTGCCATACACCATCGTGCGCGCCACGCAGTTTTTCGAGTTCGTCGGCGGCATCGCACAGGAAGCGACGCAGGGACAGACCGTCCGTGTCTCACCCGCGAAGTTCCAGCCGATGGCGGCCGACGATGTCGCCGCCGCGGTTGCGGACGCGGCGCTCGCTCCGGCGAAGGGCATGGTCGAGGTCGCCGGACCGGAATCCTTCGCAATGGATCAGTTGATCCGGAAGTATCTGACCGCGAAGAACGACCGGAAGGAAGTAATCACCGATCCCGCCGCGCGCTATTTCGGAATCAAGCTCAACGATCGCTCGCTGACGCCGGACGCCGGCGCCCGTCTCGGTGCCATCACGTTCGACGAATGGCTGCGCCGCGATCAGACCACCGCGGCCGCGTAAGCCATACAGATTAAAAATGGAGACAATCATGATCCCGAGAATTGCAGCCCCGTTCAAGCTCGCCCCCGATGCCTACAAGGCGATGACAGCGCTGGAGACAGCCATTGTAGAAAGCGGCCTCGAACACAGCCTGATCGAACTGGTCAAGATGCGCGCCTCGCAGATCAACGGCTGCGCCTTCTGCATCCACATGCACGCAACCGATGCCCGGAAGGCTGGCGAAACCGAAATGCGCCTCTACATGTTGAACGCCTGGCGCGAATCCTCTCTCTACACGCCGCGCGAGCGTGCGGCGCTGGCCTGGACCGAAAGCCTGACACTGATTGCGGCAACCGGCGCGCCGGACAGGGATTATGAACTTGTGAAAGCTGAATTCAGCGATGCCGAACAGGTCAACCTCACCATGCTGATCGGCACGATCAATACGTGGAACCGGCTGGCCGTCGGCTTCCGGCTCGCGCATCCGAAGGAAAGTGGCCGTGTCGCTGCCTGACGACAGCACGCAGATTTTCGAGACGCACCGGCCCCGGCTGGTGCGTCTTGCCTATCGCATGCTCGGCTCGGTCGCGGAGGCCGAGGACGTGGTACAGGACGCGTGGCTGCGCTGGCAGCAGGCCGATCGCACGACGGTGGAAACGCCGGCGGCGTTCCTGTCGCGCATTGTGACGCGGCTGTGTCTCGACGTCATGAAATCCGCCCGCTCCCGCCGCGAAACCTATGTCGGTTCGTGGCTCCCGGAACCGATGATCGAGGAGCCGGATGAAATGGATCAGGACGATCTGACGCTGACGCTGATGCTCGCGCTGGAACGGCTGTCGCCGCTGGAGCGCGCGGCCTTCCTGCTGCACGATGTGTTCGGTGTCCCGCTGGATGAAGTCGCCGTGACTGTCGAGCGCGAGCCCGCCGCCGTTCGCCAGCTCGCCGCGCGGGCACGCAAGCATGTGCAGGAATCGCGCCCGCGTTATACCGTCGCGCGCGACGAAGGCAGCCGCATCGCCGAAGCGTTCTTCACCGCCTCGCGCAGCGGCGACACCAACGCCCTGCGCGCGATCCTTGCGCAGAACGTGGTGATCCGCTCCGACGGCGGCGGCAAGGTCCACGCATTTATCAATCCGATTCTGGGACTGGAGCGCGTGCTCCGCGCCTATCGGGGCCTTTCCCGCAAGCTCGCCAGCCGCCCCTCGCGCGATCTGTTCCGCCCGATGCAAATCAACGGCCTGCCGGGCTATGTCAGCTTTGAGCGCGACGACATATTCCAGACCACGGCATTCGCCATCGAGGATGGCAAGATCACCGAGATCTACATCACCCGCAATCCCGAAAAGCTGCGCCATATCGTGGAGGCGCTCGCCATACCGGCGGTGCGGCCTCACTAGCTTGCGCTATACTGGAGCCGTGGACCGACGGGCTTTTTTGAGGATCGCGTCATAGGCACGCTGCGTGATCCGGCCAGCAACGGCAACGATCGGCAGGCACACCATGACGAGATACCCGAGCTGGCCGGCGCCGCTGGCGGGAAACCACTCCTGTACGAGAATTTTCAGGATCGGCCGGTGCAGCAGATACATCCAGAAGCTCGCGACACCGAGATAATTGACGATGGCAACGGTCGTGAATGCGCCGCCGTATCGCTTCACAATCATGAATATCGCAACCGAGCCGAAGAGCGCCCAGGGCGCTGACATCAAATCGCGCTCGATGGCCGCAGCAGGACGCCCGATCGTCGGGATCAGCGACATCGCCGCAAGAATCACCAGACCCGCAAGCGCCAATGGCGATGTGATCAACGAGCGGCCACCAAGAAATATCCCGGCGGCAAAACAGGGGAAGTAGAGGATGATTCGCGGATCGATATGGCCTGTCAAAGCTTGATACAGCATCATGGCCAGGATCAACGACAGGCACAGCGCAAGAAAGCCGGCGACATTTGTTCGCAAGCGCACGAGCAGTGGCGCGATCACGTAAAACACGACGATCATGCTCACGAACCATAAGGTCGGCGGCGCCGGCGCCGCGAACATCGCAACCAGCGTAATGCCTTTGTAGAGATCGTAGGAACTGCCGATGTGCAACAGCAGGAACAGCGACGTCGCGATGAGGAACGGCGGATAGATCCGCCAGAAGCGGGCCTTGTAATACGCCACAGTGTCGAGCTGTCCGGACGGCGCGGGGTCTTTCCGAGCCGTGAGATAGCCCGATATGAAAACAAAAAGTCCGAGCGCCAAAACCGTCAGACGAAATGTCGTTTCGTCGTGATGATCGAAGCTCTTGTTCCGCGCGTAATCGAACAGATGCCAGAATCCGACGATATAGAGCATGCTGACGGCGCGCATCGCGTCGATAGGACCGTCGCGGAGAGGTTTGGGAAGCACCGTTCGATCAGTCAGCGCATCCGATAACTGACCGCGATTCATGAAACACTCCTGCCCAGACTCTTTAGCCGATTTATAGGATGATTCTGTTCCATGGACAGCACGGCACGGCGTCATCCCAGCTGTAGCTCGGACGAGCGGCGGCCTTCGGAAAATATCGCCCTGCCGACTGGCCCGGGCTTGCCAAGTTTCCGCTATGTGTAAGGATAGCGTTCGATACTGACCGATTATATTTTGTTCGTTGCACAATTGCCTGAAACGGAGACCTGTCTTGAGCGAGTCGCTTCATCCAAGCGCGCCCCACCATTTGCCACCTTTCATCACCGCGCCCGGTGACACCGACATCCTGATGGTGATTGTCGGGATCATTCTGCTCGCCTCCATTCTGTTCGTCGGCAACATCTACCTGCAAATCCATTCGCTGCCCGAGCGGATGGCGCATAAATCGCAGAAGCTGCAATTCGAGATCGTGGCCGTACTCTGCCTGCTCGCGCTGTTTACGCACAATCACCTGTTCTGGGTGATCGCGCTGCTTCTTGCCCTGGTCGATCTGCCCGATTTCAGTACGCCGCTGCGCAGCATCGCAGGCTCCGTCCAGAAAATGGCGGGCATTCCACCGGACCCCGATCCATCCGAACCTACCGAAATGACGACTCACACCGCTCCCGCCGATGCATCCAGCGCGGCGAAAGCCACCAGCAAGAGCGAGGAGCCGCGTCATGCTTGAACTGATCCTCTGCTCGCTTCTGACAGTCTTTCCCGATTATCTCTATCGCCGCTATGCGCAAGGCAAGCAGCTTGGCAAAGAGATCACGCTGTTCTCGGTCTGGTATGAGCTGCGATGGGGCATCACCGCGTGCGTGATGCTGACGGTCTCCCTGATCACCGTCATCTTCTATTTCCATCCATCGACCACCAGCGCGACGCTGTACTACCGCACCGTGCCGATCATTCCCGAGGCTGTCGGGCGCGTTGCGGAGGTTCATTTTGATCTCAGCGCTCCCGTCAAGAAGGGAGATGTCATCTTCAAGCTGGATAGCGCGAAGCAGGAGGCGGCGGTGAAGACCGCCCAGCGAAAAATCGCGGAAGTCGATGCCGCGCTGGTCGCCGCCCAGACGGATATCGTCAAGGCCGACGCCCAGATTCAGGAAGCGAAAAGTTCGCTTCAACAGGCCTCCGACGAACTCGACGTCAAACGCGAGTTGCAGAAGCGCAATCCGGGTATCGTCCCGCAGCGCGATATCGAAAAGCTCGAAGTGGTCATGGCGGGGCGACAGGGCACACTCGATGCTGTGACGGCCTCGAAGCAATCCGCGGTGATCCGCACGACAACGCTGTTGCCGGCGGAGCGGGCCAGCGCGGAAGCCGCGCTGGCCGAAGCACAGGTGGATATGGACAAAACCAGCATTCGCGCCGGCGTGAACGGGCGCGTCGAGCAATTTCTGTTGCGGCCGGGCGATGTCGTCAATCCGATGATCCGGTCAGCCGGCATCCTGATTCCCGAAGGCGCAGGACAGCGCGCGTTGTCGGCGGGGTTCGGACAGATCGAAGCACAGGTCATGAAGGCGGGCATGGTCGCCGAGGCCACCTGCATTTCAAAACCATGGACCATCATTCCGATGGTGATCACGAGCGTGCAGAATTACATCGCCGCCGGCCAGTTCCGCGGCGGGGAGCAATTGCTCGATGCACAACAGACACAGCGCCCGGGGACGATTCTCGTGTTCATGGAGCCGATCTACAAGGACGGCCTTGATGGTGTGACGCCCGGCAGCAGTTGCATCGCCAATGCCTACACCAGCAACCACGATGTGATCGCTGACAAGAGCACCAGCACGGGCAAGCGCATCTGGCTGCACGCGGTCGATACCGTCGGCATCGTGCATGCGATGCTGCTGCGGATTCAGGCGCTGCTGCTTCCGGTCAAGACGCTGGTGCTAAGCGGGCATTAGAACGCTTCACGATGTGCCCCCTCTCCCCACGGGAGAGGCGAAGTTAAACGATGCGCCGGTTGATTCAGTCTCGAACTGAAACGCGCTACCTGCCCCACACCTCGTTCGCGACATCGGCGACAAGGCGCAGCTTCGCCCATTGCTCATCCTCGGTCAGGACGTTGCCCTCTTCCTCGGAGGCGAAGCCGCATTGCGGCGAAAGCGCAAGCTGATCGAGCGGGACAAGTTTCGCCGCTTCCATCACGCGCCGCGTGATGTCACCTTTCGTCTCAAGCGCGCCGGTCTTCGATGTGACAAGGCCGAGTACGACGATCTTGCTGCCCTTCGGCAGGAAGCGCAGCGGCTCGAACCCGCCCGCACGCTCGGAATCGTATTCAAGGAAATAGCCGTCGTAATTGACGCGCGACAACAGCGTCTCCGCCACCGGCTCATAGCCGCCGGATGAAATCCAGGTCGAGCGGAAATTGCCGCGGCAAACATGCGTGGTGATCGTCATGTCGGCCGGGCGCTCGGCAATCGCGTAGTTGATGACGCGCGCATAGGCCGCCGGAAGCGCATCGGGGTCCTCGCCGCGCCCGCGCAGCTTCGCCCGCTGGTCCTCGGAACAGAGATAGCCCCATACCGTGTCGTCGAATTGCAGATAGCGGCAGCCCGCATCGTAGAACGCCTGCACCGCCTTGCGATATGTTTTGGCGAGATCGACGAAAAAGTCATCGATCTCCGGATAGGCTTCCTGCGAGATGGCGCCGCGGCCGCCGCGATAGTGCAGCAGCGACGGCGACGGGATCGTCATCTTCGGCACGACCCCGGCGAGATCGCACTTGTCCTTGAGCAGCTTGAAATGCCCGATCATCGGATGGCTGGCGGGAAAATCCAGCTTGCCGGTGACGCGGATGCTTTCGCCGCGCGTCGTCATCCCGTTGAACTGGATGCCGTCCGTCTTGTGAAGCTCGCAGCCGGCAAGGTTTCTCAGGAAATCGAAATGCCACCACGAGCGGCGAAACTCGCCGTCGGTGGCGAGCCGCAGGCCGCTCTGCTTCTGTTTCTGGACGATCTTGCCGATTTCGAGCGATTCAACGCGCTGCAATTCGGCGGCCGCAATCTCGCCCTTGGCGAAACGCGCGCGCGCATCCTTGACCCGTTGCGGCCGCAGCAGGCTGCCGACATGGTCAGCGCGAAACGGCGGTTTCGGCCTTTGCATCATGTTCTCCGGATCGACTCATGCGCTCACTTTTGCAGCGCTGACTACCACAATCGGGTTAGCGGGACCGAGCAACTTTTCCGCATTGCGGCCGGCGGCTTGCAGTCCAATAATACCGCGGGACCGCCGGCAGGAACGAAATCCGGGGGGAACGGTTGGTTTCGGAGGCATGGGAGGCGTCCGCATGACCAAAAACGACTTTTTCCGCATTCCTCACAACGCCTACGTCATTGTCGGCGACGGCCGCAAGGCGCTCTTTCTGCGTAACGATGGCGGCGGCGGCGCAATTCGCCTGAAAACCGAGCAGGTGCTTCTGAACGACAATCCGCCCACGCGCGACCAGGGCGCCGGTCAGCCGGGGCGCAGCTTTCAGAGCGTCGGAAACAACCGCAGTTCCGTCGAGCAGACCGACTGGCACGAGATCGGAGAGCAACGGTTTGCGCGAACCATTGCAGACGCACTGGAGGGTCTGGCGCGCGATCGCGATATCCCGGGCTTCGTGATCGCCGCGCCCCCGCGCACGCTGGCTGAACTGCGCCGCATGCTCGACGCCAACGTCAAAGCCCGCATCATAGCCGAAATCGACAAGGACCTTACCGGCCATCCGGTCGAGGACATCGAGCGGCGCCTCACGGCGGCGTAACGCGTGCTCCTCATCCTGAGGTGCGAGCGTCCGCGTCAGTCCGTGAACACCACGGTCTTGAGGCCATTGAGGATCACGCGGTCCTCGAGGTGATAGCGGATCGCGCGGGCGAGTACGCGGCGCTCGATGTCCGCGCCCTTGCGGACGAGATCTTCCGGCGCGTCGCGATGGCTGATGCGCTCGATGTCCTGCTCGATGATCGGGCCTTCATCCAGCGCGCTGGTGACGTAGTGCGCGGTCGCGCCGATCAGCTTGACGCCGCGTTCATGCGCCTGATGGTAGGGCTTGGCGCCCTTGAACCCCGGCAGGAACGAGTGATGGATGTTGATGCAGCGGCCGGACAGCTTGCCTGCGAAATCCTCCGACAGCACCTGCATGTAGCGCGCAAGCACCACGAGATCGGTCTTTGTGTCCTGGATGATTTTCCAGACCGCGCCTTCCTGCTCGTCCTTGGTCGCGCGCGTCACCGGCAGATGGTGAAACGGGATGCCTGAGAAATCGAGCCCGGCATAGGTTTCCAGCGGATGGTTGGAGACGATCGCGGTCGGGGTCATCGGCAGTTCGCCGCGCCGCCAGCGATAGAGAATGTCGGCAAGGCAGTGATCGAATTTCGACACCATCAGCAGCACCCGCTGCTGCACGGCGCGGTCGCGCAACTGCCAGACCATGTCGAACGGCTTCGCCATTACGCCAAACCCGGCCTGAAGCGTCGGCAGGTCCGCTTTCGCCGCCGGAGAATCGAAGCTCACCCGCATGAAAAACCTGCCGGTCTCGATGTCGCTGTATTGCTGCGCGTCGAGAATGTTCTGCCCGTTGGCGAACAGAAAGGTGGAGACCGCCGACACGATGCCGGGACGATCCGGGCAGGACAGGGTCAGAACGAATTGCTGTGCGGACATGGGGGATTTTTCAGACTGGACAAAAAAGGAGCGGATGGAACCGTCCTGTAACACCGTCATAGCCGTTCGCCAATTGCATCTCTCGCGGGTCGTCCCCGCGCAGGCGGGGACCCAGCCGCCGAGTTTGAGAACAGATCGCCGTCATCCTGAGGTGCGAGCGTTTGCGAGCCTCGAAGGATGATGGCGCGATCCGCATTTGTTCCACACATCCTTCGAGGCTCGCCGCAAACGATGCGGCTCGCACCTCAGGATGACGCGATATCAATCGGTCATGGGTCCCCGCCTGCGCGGGGACGACGATCATATATCGCGGCAAAACTGACTGGCACATGACGCCATGTGGCCGTAAATTCGAACCGTCCCATTCGCCACCCGATGAAAGGTCCATATGGCTGGCAGGCTTGAAGGTTATCGCATTCTCATTCTGGAAACGCGCGAGGAAGCGCAGTTTTCGCGGCTGCTTCAGGAACAGGGCGCCGACGTGCTGCAATGCCCGATGTTCACCATCCATGATGCGCCGGACCCTGCCCCGGTCGAGGCCTGGATCAGGCTGTTCATCGCCAGGCCGTTCGACGATCTGGTCCTGATGACCGGCGAAGGCCTGCGCCGCATGATGAAGGTCGCGCGGCGCATCGGCGTCGATCAGGATTTCATCGCGGCCATTGCGAAGGCGAAGAGATATGCGCGCGGCCCGAAGCCGGTACGTGCGCTGCGCGAGATCGGCCTGGAGGCGAATCTGCAAACCGAGACGCCGACATCGGAAGGCGTCGCAGCGATGCTTGCGCAGCAGGATCTGAAAGGCCACCGCGTCGGGCTTCAGCTTTATCCCGACAAGGACCACAGCAGGCTGATCGGCGCGATCGCCTCATGTGGCGCGAGCGTCGAAACCGTGCTGCCTTATGTTTATGACGGCGAGGCAGCGGACGGCAATATCGTCGCAGCCATTGGCGAGATGGTGGCGCGCCGCGTCGACGCCATCGCGCTGACGAGTTCGGGTCAGGTGCGGCGCCTGATCGACGTTGCGCGCGCGCATAACTGTGAAGACAAGCTGCGCGCCGGGTTGGCGCAGACGCCGGTGGCGTCGGTCGGTCCCGTGGTGTCGGATGAGCTGAAAGCGTATGGTCTGCACACCGACATCTATCCCGCCAACGACTCCTTTTTCATGAAGCCGCTGATCAGCGCGATGGCGCTTGAACTGAACAAGACACCGCCGCGGATGGCGAAGATTTGAGGCGGGCTTTCACGCATGAAGCCCCACCCATTCGATGTCGTCCCCGCGCAGGCGGGGACCCATAATCACCAGCTTTGAGAGTAAAGCCGTCATCCTGAGGTGCGAGTACTTGCGAGCCTCGAAGGAGGGCGGCGTAGTCCGTATTTCGCTCCACGCATCCTTCGAGGCTCACCGCAAGATGCGGTTCGCGCCTCAGGATGACGCGACATTAGCGGGCGATGCCTATGGGTCCCCGCTTTCGCGGGGACGACGCGGTGGCGATTGCACGATGGGACCAGATCAGGCACCCTGCAAAAAACAAAGCCAATAAAAGACAGGGATCAAATGTCCGCACTTCCCCTTTCCAATCTCCGCATCATTGAACTCGGATCGGGCGACACGCTCGGCTATTGCGGCAAGCTGTTTGCCGATTTCGGCGCGGAGGTCATCAAGATCGAACCGCGGGGCGGCGATCCCGGGCGCCGCATTCCGCCGTTGGCCGACGCGGGCGATGGCAAGCGCGAGAGCCTCGCCTTCGCGTGGCTCAACACCAACAAGACAAGCATCATCGCCGATCCTGAGAACACAGCGGACGCGAACACGATTCTCGAACTGCTCGCCAGCGCCGATCTGCTGCTCGACGCGCGGCATCCCGACGAGATCAAGGCGTCGCAGATCTCGCACGACCGTCTGCGCAAGGCCGATCCCGGCCTTGCGATCACCGCGATCTCGTGGTTCGGCGAACACGGCCCCTATCGCAACTATCTCGCCACCGACTCGGTGTGCCGCAGCCTCGCAGGCCTCGTGAAACTTGTCGGCCCCATTGAAGGCCCGCCGGTGCTGCCGCGCGACGGACAGATCGGCGTGGTCGGCGGGCTGACCGCGTTCATTCCAAGCCTCGCCGGTCTTTATGGACACGAGCACGGCGCGCGCCGCTTTGCCGTCAATAATCTTGAGGCAATGCTGCACATCAGCGAGTTCGACACCGGGCTTGCGCTGGAAGCCGGCTTCACCCGTCCGCGCCCCGGCATCAACCGGTTCGGCCGCGGCTATCCAAGCGGCAATTTCCAGACCAAACACGGCTGGCTCGGCGTTACCGTGGTCACCCCCGCACAGTGGGGCGCATTCTGCACCATGCTCGACATGCCCGAGCTTGGCGCCGATCCGAAGTATTCGGCGACCATCGGCCGTTTCATGCATGCGGATGAGCTGAAAGCGATCATCACACCGGCGCTTTTGAAGAAAACCGCGCTGGAATGGTTCGAGATGGGCATCGAGCTTCGGCTTCCGCTCGCCGTCGTGCCCGATATGAAGGAATTGCTCGAACAGGATGTGTATCGCGTGCGCGGCGCGTTCGGGCCGGTGGAGATCGGCACGGCTTCGTTCGAAGGGCCGGTGCTGCCGCAATATCTGACGCGCTCAAAGCCGAAACCGAACGGACGCGCGCCGCTGGCCGGTGCGGACGATGCGAAGGCTCTGCCCGCGCGCAAACGCAAGGTAACGCGCGCGGCAACCGCGACCGATGCGCTGCCGCTGAAAGGCCTGCGCATCATCGATCTCACCATGGGCTGGGCCGGACCGACCGCGACACGCCAGATGGGCGATCTCGGCGCGGACATCATTAAAGTGGAGTCCTGCCAGTATCCCGACTGGTTCCGCGGCACCGACACGCGGCCGCCGTATCATGAAGAACGGACCTACGAGAAGACCTACTGGTTCCAGATGAACAACCGCAACAAGCGCGGCATCACGCTGGATCTCACCACCGAAGCAGGTCTCACGTTGCTCAAGCGTCTGATGAAGGACGCCGATGCGGTGATCGACAACTACGCCGCCGACGTGATGCCGCGCCTCGGCCTTGGTGTCGAAGACGTTCTCAAGATCAATCCGCGCCTCGTGGTCGTGACGATGCCCGCCTTCGGCATGACCGGGAAATGGAGCGGCGTGCGCGCCTATGGCTCGACACTCGAACAGGCGTCGGGACTTCCATCGGTCACCGGCGGCCCGGACGATCCGCCGGTGATGCTGCATGCGGCGATCGGCGATCCGATCGGCGGCCTGAACGCCGCCGCCGCGCTGCTGCTCGGCTTCATGCACCAGCGCAATACCGGCCAGGGTCAGCATATCGACCTCAGCCAGGTGGAATGCATGCTGCCGATGGTGGCGCCTTCGATCCTCGAACAATCAGCCACCGGCAACACAAGCCCGCGGATCGGCAACCGCCATCCACAATATGTCCCGAACGGATGTTTTCCCACCCTCGGCATCGACCAGTGGATCACGATCGCGGTGCGCAGCGATGACGAGTGGCGCGCGCTGTGCAGCGTGATGCGGCGCGCGGATCTCGCGGCCAATTCCGAACTCGCCACCGCCGACGGACGGCGTCAGCATGAGGATTCCATCGAGGTCGCGATCCGGCACTGGCTCGCCGATGTGCGCCCCGACATCGCGATGGTGACATTGCAGAAGGCAGGCATTCCCGCAGGCATCGCCAAGCTGCCGCAGGACCTCGCCAACGATCCTCATCTGCTCAAGACCGGACACTGGCAGCCGAGCGACCGGCCCTTCATGGGGCCGCATCTGTTGCCGTCGGTCGCCTATCGCGAGGGCGACAGCGAACTGCCCTATGCGATCACACATCTCGCGCCGACGCTCGGGCAGCACAACGAGGAGGTGCTGCGCGAGGTGCTTGGATTGAGCGATGCCGAGATCGCCGAACTTGCACGCAACGAGATCATAGGCACCGAAGCGACGTTGCCGAAACCGAGGAAGAAAAAGACCGACGGCAAGACCGCGAGCGCGGCGAGCTAGGTCAAGATCATACGAGCAAGGCGCTCTACTCTCTATCGTCCTGCCCGGCCCTGTGCCGGGCATCCACGTCTTCCTTTATCGTAAACACCAAGGCGTGGATGGCCGGGACAAGCCCGGCCATGACGGAACATTCCGTTCGGCAATCCTTGCAAGCGAAGCGAAGCAATCCATCCTCAATAAAATGGATTGCTTCGTCGCTTACGCTCCTCGCAACGACGAACGGATCCGTTCAACTCCCCATGAACTGCATCACCACTTCGCGGCTGTGCGGCCGAGCGCGGTGTTCGATCAGATAGATCGCCTGCCAGGTGCCGAGCGCCAGCGCGCCGTCGAGAACCGGGATTTGCAGGCTGCTGCACGTCAACATGGTTCGGATATGCGCCGGCATGTCGTCCGGTCCTTCAACGGTGTGACGCCAGCCGCCATCGGTGGGCGCGAGCCGCCGCAGCGATGTAAGCAGATCCGCCAGCACATCGGGATCGGCATTCTCCTGAATGGTCAGAGATGCGGACGTATGCCGGATGAACAGAGTGACGGCTCCCGTCCTGCCGCCGGTCTGCTTCAGAAACCGCGCAACTTCGTTCGTGATGTCGATGAAGCCCTCGCCCCTGGTCGGCACGGTGAGGACCGCGCTGGCGATGGTCTCGACGCCGGTTGAAAGAACGGGTGTCTGCTTCATGTCTGTTTTCTTCGCTTCATAGATGTTCAAAGCCGCGCAAGTGTCGCCCCGTCGAAGTCGCCTCCGTAATATTTCCGGAGCGCGGCAACGAAGTCTGCATTGTCGGCAGCGGCCTTGGCGAACAGCGTCATCGACGACTTGAATTTCATGTCGTCGGGCGCTCCCAAAATCGTGTGAATGTCCTTGCCTGCGACTGCATTCACCAGCCGCACGCACTCAAGAAGCCGCGCACCGAGCACCGGGTGCTCCAGATACGCCACCGCCTCAGCGCGCGAACCGATGGCGTATCGCTGCGCCATCGCGCTGTGCCCGAGGCCTTCGATCTGCGGAAAAATGAACCATATCCAATGGCTCTGTTTTCGCCCCGCGCGTAGCTCCGACACCACGCGCGGATAGACCGGCTGCTGGGCCTCGACAAATCGCTGAAGATCGTAGGTGTTACTCATCGCCGGCCATGCAGGACAGATAAGCAGCCAGCGAGCGATGTCATCGGCCGCCCCGTTTCGCTCTGCGAAAGAAGGCCGTCCCGGTCTGAGCGGACTATGGAGACCGCTCGTTCAAGTAGGCCCGGTAGGCGAGTTTCATGCCGTCCTCGAGCGAGGTCGAGGCCTGCCATCCGAGCCTGGCGAGCTTGCCAACATCGAGCAGCTTGCGCGGTGTCCCGTCCGGTTTTGACGTGTCGAACACGATCTCACCGGTGTAGCCAACGGTCCGGGCAACGACGCGCGCAAAGTCGGCAATGGAAATATCCTCGCCGGAGCCGACATTGATAAGACCGCCGTCGGAATAGTTTTTCATCAGGTGGATCGACGCATCGGCCATGTCATCGACATAGAGAAACTCGCGCCGCGGGGTGCCCGTGCCCCACACCACGACTTCAGGCGCACCAGATTCCCTGGCTTCGTGAAAGCGGCGAATCAGCGCGGCGACAACGTGGCTGTATTCGGGATGATAGTTATCGCCGGGACCGTAAAGATTGGTGGGCATGATACTGATGAAGTCGCTGCCGTACTGATCGCGGTAGGCCTCCGCCATCTTGACGCCGGCGATCTTGGCGATCGCGTAGGGTTCGTTGGTCGGCTCGAGCGTACCCGTCAGCAGCGAATCCTCGCGGAGCGGCTGCGGCGCCAGTTTCGGATAGATACAGGAAGATCCGAGAAACAGCAGCTTTTCGACACCCTGCACATGAGCGGCATGGATGACGTTGGTCGCGATCAACAGATTCTCGTAGATGAATTCCGCGCGCAGGGTGTTATTTGCGACAATACCGCCGACCTTCGCCGCGGCATGAAATACAACCTGTGGACGCATCGCCGCAAACCAGCGGTTGGTCGCCGTCTGATCCAGCAGATCGAGTTCGCTGCGGGAAACGGTGAGGATCTCGACGTTTTCGCGTGCAAGCCGGCGCACCAGGGCGCCGCCGACCATCCCCCGATGGCCTGCCACAAAAACGCGCTTGCCTTTCAGATCAAACGGCAGGGCAGCCATCGGCAACCCCAAACCGCGACCCGGCGGGCCGCAACTCTTTCATCAACACTGGCATACAAAATCCCCGTCCCCGAAAATCACCAAAGAGCAGTTCGGTGAAAAATACAACTCTCACCGAGCGCAATCGTGCGCATGTTGGCCGTGGCCGCCGGACGAACGGTTCGAGGGCCCTATCACGTTCGCGCCGGGATCGGCAAATTAAGCATTCTCCATCCTGCCCAAGACCGGGGCTTGCGGCCTGCGGGCCCTTGGACCACAATCCGCCGCACGAAATGGCCGCGGACGGCACAAGATCAAAATCTCGAGATCAAGATCTTTAGATTAATCTTGGCCGCCCAATCAAAACAGGCCGTTCTCAAAGAGAATTTAGGGAGATGAAAATGCGTAAATTAATCATGGCTGCGGCCGTCATGCTTCCCATGCTGGGCGGCGCGGCAATGGCGCAGGACACTTTGAAGATTGCCTATATCGATCCGCTGTCCGGCGGCGGCGCCAGCGTCGGCGAAATCGGCCTGAAGACCTTCCAGTTCCTCGCCGACGAAGTGAACGCCAAGGGCGGCATCGGCGGCAAGAAGGTCGAGATCGTCCCGTTCGATAACAAGGTCAACCCGCAGGAAAGCCTGATCCAGGCGCAGAAGGCGATCGATTCCGGCATTCGCTACCTCACCCAGGGTAACGGTTCGTCGGTGGCGGGCGCGCTGATCGACTTCGTCAACAAGTACAACGAACGCAACCCCGGCAAGGAAGTGCTGTACTTCAACTATGCCGCGGTCGATCCGAGCTTCACGAACGACAAGTGCAGCTACTGGCACTTCCGCTGGGATGCGAACTCCGACATCAAGATGGAAGCGCTGACCAACTACATGAAGACCCAGCCGTCGGTGAAGAAGATCTACCTGATCAATCAGGACTACTCGTTCGGCGAATCGGTCCGCACCGCGGCCCTCGCGATGCTCAAGGCCAAGCGTCCCGACATCCAGATCGTCGGTGACGAAAAGCATCCGCTGCTGAAGATCCAGGACTTCTCGCCCTACATCGCGAAGATCAAGGCATCGGGAGCGGACAGCGTCATCACCGGCAACTGGGGCCAGGACTTCGCCTTGCTGCTGAAGGCGGCGGCAGACTCCGGCCTGAAGGTGAACTGGTACACTTACTATGCGGGCGGCACGGGCGGCCCGACCGCGATCAAGCAGGGCAACCTGAACGACCAGGTGTTCCAGATCGCGGAAGGCTACGCCAACATCGACCACAAATCGTCGATGGCGTTCGAAAAGGCGCTGCGCGACAAGTACGGCTTCAGCCTGTTCTATCCGCGCGCCGTCAACCAGATGCGGATGTTCGCGCTCGCGGCTGAAAAGGCCAAGTCGGTTGACCCCGTCAAGGTCGCCGCAGCCCTCGAAGGCATGAAGTTTGATGTCTTCAACGGCGGCGACGGCACCATGCGCAAGGACGATCACCAGTTCTTCCAGCCGATGTACATCGCGCAGTTCGGCGAACTGAAGAACAAGGAGCCGTTCGACGAGGAAAAGACCGGCTGGGGCTGGAAGGGTGCCGCCAAGATCGACACCCCGCAGACCATGCTGCCCACCACCTGCAAGATGACCCGTCCGTAAGCGGTCGCTGCAAACTGGCTTCTTTCGCCAACCAACTGTGTTCGCCCCGGCCCGCGCCGGGGTGAACACGAGACCTTCACGTATCCGGGGGGAGTGCTGGGGTCGTGCTAGAACTTATTGTTATTTCCACGCTGAACGGCGTCCTGTTCGGGATGCTGCTGTTTCTGATGGCGAGCGGTCTCACCGTCATATTCAGCATGCTCGGCGTGTTGAACTTCGCGCATGCGAGCTTCTATATGCTTGGCGCTTTCTTCGGATTCCAGATCAGCCGGTGGTTCGGGTTCTGGCCTGCGCTGCTGATCGCGCCGATACTTGCGGGAATCATCGGCGCCGGCGTTGAGCGCTACGGCCTGCGGCAGGTTCACCGCAATGGCCACGTCGCCGAGCTGCTGTTCACGTTCGGGCTGGCCTTCGCCATCGAAGAGGTCGTGCAGATCATCTGGGGCAAGAGCCCGGTCGATTTTCGCGTGCCCGAGGCCTTGAACTTTCCAGCGTTCACGATTTTTTCGACCAACTATCCCGCCTACAAGATGTTCATGCTGCTGGTTTCGGTCGCCATCTTCATCGGCCTCCTGATCGCGCTGAAGAAGACGCGCGTTGGCATGATTGTGCAGGCGGCGCTGACCCATCCGCATATGGTCGGTCACCTCGGGCATAATGTCGGACGCATCTTCATGCTGGTGTTCGGCGTCGGCACCGCGCTCGCCGCCGTCGCAGGGGTCATTGCCGGCCCCGCGCTGGTGACCCAGTCGAGCATGGCGGGACTTCTTGGGCCAATCCTGTTCGTGGTCGTGGTGGTCGGCGGACTCGGCTCCCTGCCGGGCGCGTTCCTCGCCTCGCTGCTGATCGGCCTCGTGCAGACCTTCGCGGTCTCGATGAACGGCTCACTCTCCGAAGTGTTCGGTCCGCTGAGCCCCGCCTGGTCCTCGACCTGGCTGGCTGACATCTGGAACGTCACCGTGGCGCAGATCGCGCCGATCATGCCCTATGTGCTGCTGGTGCTGATCCTGGCGTTCCGTCCGATGGGTCTTTTAGGGACGCGTGAAACATGAGCGATATCACCGCACGCGTCGCGCCGCCGCCGCCGACCGCCGCCGACAATCTCAAGTTCTACGGACTCTGGGCCGCTGTCGCGATCTTTTTGCTGCTGCTGCCGAAGGTCTTCGGCTCCGGCGGCGCCCTGACAACGTTCAGCCTGATCGGCATTTCGATCATCTTTGCGTTGTCCTACAATATCCTGCTCGGCCAGACCGGCATGCTGTCATTCGGCCACGCGGTCTATTACGGCCTCGGCGGCTTCCTTGTCATTCACGCCATCAACATCATCGGCGCCAACAAGTGGGCGATCCCGCTGCCGCTGGTGCCGCTGGTGGGCGGAATGACCGGCCTCCTGTTTGCGATCCTGCTCGGCTGGGTCTCGACGCAACGCTCAGGTACCGCGTTCGCCATGATCTCGCTCGGCGTCGCCGAACTGGTCGCCTCCTCCGCGCTAATCCTGCGGACGTTCTTCGGCGGCGAGGCCGGCATTTCCGCCAACCGCACCAAGCTGCTGAGCTTCTTCGGCTGGAGCTTCGGCCCGCAAATCCAGATCTACTATCTTGTGGCGGCCTGGACGCTGATCTGCATGATCGCGATGTATGCCCTCACCCGCACACCGCTCGGCCGCATGTGTAACGCGGTGCGCGACAACCCGGAGCGCGTGCAGTTCGTCGGCTACGATCCGCATATGGTCCGCTATATCGCGTTCTGCTTCTCGGGCTTCTTTGCCGGCATCGCAGGCGCGCTCGCCGCCATCAACTTCGAGATTGCGAACTCCGCCTATCTCGGCGCGGTGCAGTCTGGCACGGTGCTGTTCGCCGCTTATATCGGCGGCATCGGGTTCTTCATCGGACCGATCGTCGGCGCGATCTTCGTTACGATCCTGTCGCTCGGTCTGAGCGACCTGACGACGGTGTGGCAGCTCTACTTTGGCCTGTTCTTTATCGCGGTGGTGATGTTCGCGCCCGGCGGCATCACCGGCCTTCTGATGATGCACCGTCCTCTCGTCAGGGGCGGTACGCTCGGCAAGGTTCTGCCGTCCTATGCCATCGCCCTGGTGCCGACGCTGGCGATGGTGGTCGGGCTGATGCTCGCCATCGAGTCCGTCGTTCACTACACGATGAACCCGACGGAAGATCCGAACATCAAGGCGTTCGGCATTCCTTTCAATGCCGCAAGCCCGGTAACGTGGATTCTCGCACTGGTCCTGCTTGTCGGCGGCTTCATCGTCGCGCGCGTGACGTGGAAGCGGGTCGCCGTGGCCTGGGATGAGGCGCTGACCACAGCGCGTGCGAAGGAGGCGTGATCCGGTTCTGACATTCGTATAGCATCTTTCGTAGGCACTTTTACGAATGTCTGAACCAAAGGATCACGCGAAACTATTATTTGTTAGTGTCCTTTCGTATCCGACGTTCGCTCGGAAGGCGCTGCAAGGTGAGGCGAACGTCGGATACGAGACACTAACCGCATGATGGCAGACATGAAACCCGACGCGATCGAAATCCGCGACGTTCAGAAGAGCTTCGGCGTCACCAAGGTGATCCGCGACCTCAATCTGAAGGTCGCGCAGGGCGAACGCCACGCCCTGATCGGCCCGAACGGCGCCGGCAAATCAACCACGTTCAATCTCATCAGCGGCTATATGGCACCGACCAGCGGCGACGTGCTGATGCGCGGCGAGACCATTTCCGGCCTCGCGCCCTACGAGATCAACCGCCGGGGCCTGTCGCGCAGCTTCCAGGTCACCAACGTCTTCGCCAACATGACGGTGTGGGAAAACCTGCGCTGCGCGGTATTGTGGGCGACAGGGCACAAGTACGCATTCTGGAAAAGCATCGACAAGCTGCCGGAAGTGCGCGAGCGCACCGCACGGATTCTGGAAGACATCAGCCTCACCTCGCGGCGGGACGTCCCGGCGGGCCTTCTGACCTATGCCGAACAGCGCGCGCTGGAGATCGGCATCACCATCGCGGGCGGCGCCGACGTCATCCTGCTCGATGAGCCGACCGCTGGCATGAGTCACGCCGAGACCGAGCGCGCGGTGGATTTGATCCGGCGTCTTACCGTGGGCAAGACGCTGCTGATCGTCGAGCACGACATGAGCGTGGTGTTCGGCCTCGCCGACCGCATCTCGGTGCTGGTCTACGGCCATATCATCGCGTCCGGAACGCCTGAGGAAATCCGTAACAGTCCGAAGGTCAAGGAAGCCTATCTGGGCGAGGAAGCTGCCTGATGCTGGAAGTCCACGACCTGCACGCCTATTACGGCAAAAGCCACATCCTTCAGGGCGTCGATATGCATATCGGCGCCGGCGAAGTCGTCAGCCTGCTCGGGCGCAACGGCGTCGGACGCTCGACCACGGTCAAGGCGATCATGGGCGAAGTGCCGCCGCACGGAACCATCAAGTTCAAGGGCAAGGAGATCGCCGGGCTGCCGAGCTACCGGATCGCGCATCTCGGGCTCGGTTATGTCCCCGAGCATCGCGACATCTTCCCCGGCCTCACTGTGCGGCAGAATCTGCTGCTCGGCGTGAAGGACCCCAAGCATCCAGGCAAGTGGAAGCTCGAGGACATGCTCGACATGTTCCCGAACCTGAAGGAGCGCGCCGACACAGCGGCGGGCGTGCTCTCCGGCGGCGAGAAACAGATGCTGACCATCTGCCGCACGCTGATGGGCGATCCCGAACTCATCATGATCGACGAGCCGACCGAGGGTCTCGCGCCGCTGATCGTGCATCAGGTCGGCGACCTCATCGCGGAAATCGCCAAGCGCGGCGTGGCGATCCTTCTCGTTGAGCAGAAGCTTTCCATCGCGATGCGTATCTCCCACCGCCTCTACGTCATGGGCCATGGACGAATCGTGTTCGAGGGCACCCCGGCTGATCTCAAGGCCAATCAGGCCATCCGCAAGGAATGGCTGGAGGTTTAATCGGTATATCGATTCAGACGACCTCACCTCTCCCCGATCGCGGGGAGAGGGAGTTACTCCCCGTACCCGCGCAGCCGTTCCAGATCGACCACGGTCACCCCGCCGTATTCAAGCCGCAGCAACCCTTCCTTTTCCAGCGTCTTGAGGCATTGATTGGCGTTCTGCCGCGAGATGCCGGAGATGGCTCCAAGCTCCTCCTGCGTGATATCCAGATGACGCGTGTGGTCCGGATAGAGGATCGGATTGAACAGCGAGGCGATTGAGCGCGCGAGGCGCGCTTTCGCATCCAGCATCCGGCCATATTCAACCAGACCCATGAACTGGCCGAGACGCTCGTTCAGCAGCCCCACCAGAAAACGATTGAAGGCCACGCTGTTCTCGAACAGCCAGACGAAGGTCGCGCGGTCCATCAGCGCCAGGCGCGTATCGCGCAGGGCCACCGCGTCATAACGCCTCGCCTCGTTCTTGAGAACGGTTCCCTCGCCGAACCACGCGCCGTTGGTCATGCCGGTGAAACTGACGGCCTTGCCGTCGCGCGAGCCGGTGCCAATCCGCACCAGTCCGGTCACCACACCCATCCAGTATTCGAAGTGATCCCCGCGCATGCAGATGAATTCGCTCGCGCCGAACGACCTCTCTGTGATGCCGGCGCGGGCGACATCGATCTCCCGCTCGTTCAGTTCGCGCGACCAGACCGCGATGCGCCTGAGATATTCGGAAGAAACCATGCTTGTCGATCGCCCCTCACGTCGTCCAATGTTGCGACGCGACATAATGCCCTTTGGTATACCGCGCGCACGGTGAAATTGCCCAATGAATTGTCAGGCACAAGACATTTCGGTGTCGCGGTTTGCCGTAATGACGGCTGGGTCAAAAGCGTCCAGTGATCCAGTTCTGACATTCGTCATATACTCTTCGCGGGCACTTTTACGAATGTCAGGTGGCGCAAAACATCAATAGTAGAATGGCTTGCCAGGGCCCCCCGGTATAGGATCGGGTCCATGGTATCGGACCATAGATAAAGAGCGCGCCAAGCGCCGTATCTGGGAGGAATTGAGTGACTTACGCATTGGAGGTGCGGGGGGTCTCATTGCGGTTCGGTGGCGTGCGCGCCCTGACCGACGTGAGCTTCGGCGTGAATGAAGGCGAACTGTTTTCGATCATCGGCCCCAACGGCGCCGGCAAGACCTCGATCGTCAACTGCGTCTCCGGCCGCTACACCCCGACCGAAGGACAGCTTTTCTATCAGGGCCGCGACATCACGGGGCTGAAGCCGAATGCGCGTGCCGCGCTCGGCATCGGCCGCACGTTCCAGAATTTGGCGCTGTTCCACCACATGACCGTGCTCGACAACATCATGGTCGGCCGGCACCACCTCTTGAAAAACAATTTCATCACCGGCTCGCTGTACTGGCTGACCGGCGCGCGGCGCGAGGAACTCCAGCACCGCCGCAAGGTGGAAGAGATCATCGACTTCCTCGACCTCCAGTCGGTGCGCAAGGCGACCGCGGGCACCCTCTCCTACGGCCTGCGCAAGCGCGTCGAACTCGCGCGCGCCATGGCGCTGGAGCCGAAACTGATCCTCCTCGACGAGCCGATGGCCGGCATGAATTTCGAGGAGAAGGAAGACATGGCCCGCTACATCGTCGATCTCAATGAAGAGTACGGGATGACGGTGATGATGATCGAGCACGACATGGGCGTGGTGATGGATATCTCCCATCGCGTCACGGTACTGGATTTCGGCCGCAAGATCGCGGAAGGCCTGCCCGCCGACGTGCTGGACGATCCGCATGTGAAGAAGGCCTATCTCGGCGAGGAAGACGAAGTCCTCGACGCCCTCGACGATACCATTCCTGTCGCGGAGGCCTCGGCATGATGGATTATGCAGGCCGCGTCGCCCAGGCCGACACCTATCCGAAAATGCTGCGTCTCAATGCCAGGGAACACGGCAATGAGATCGCGTTGCGCGAAAAGGATTTCGGTCTCTGGCGCGTCTTCACCTGGAACGATTATCAGAACCGCGTGCGCGATTTCACACTTGGCATAGCCGAGCTCGGCATCAAGCGCGGCGACGTGATTGGCATCATCGGCGACAACCGGCCGGACTGGGTGGCCGCCGAAATCGCGGCCCACGCCATCGGTGGCATGTCGCTCGGCATGTATCGCGAGTCGCTGCCCGAGGAAGTGCTGTATCTCTTGACCTACGGCGAGACCAAGATCGTGTTCGCCGACGACGAAGAGCAGGTCGACAAGCTGCTCGAGCTCGGCGACCGCGCGCCGCATCTCAAACACATCGTCTATTCCGATCCGCGCGGCATGCGCAAATACGAGGATTCGCGCCTGATCGACGCCGACACACTGGCGAAAATGGGCCGCGAACGCGCCGCGCGCGAGCCGCAGCTTTACGATCGACTGGTGGACACGACCAAGGGCGATGACGTCGCCATTCTCTGCACCACGTCGGGCACCACGTCGAATCCCAAGCTCGCCATGCTGGCGGCGGGCCGTGTGCTGAGCCACTGCGCGAACTACCTCGCCTTCGACCCAAAGGGCCCGGACGACGAATACGTCTCGGTGCTGCCCCTGCCCTGGATCATGGAGCAGGTCTACGCGCTCGGCAAAGGCCTGCTCTCGCGGATGAAAATCAACTTCGTCGAAGAGCCGGACACCATGATGAACGACTTCCGCGAGATCGCGCCGACCTTCGTGCTGTTCGCGCCGCGCATCTGGGAAGCCATCGCCGCCGACGTCCGCGCCCGTGTGATGGACTCTTCGCCGCTCAAGCAGCGGCTTTACGATGTCGGAATGAAATCCGGTCTTGCCGCGCTTGCCGAGGGCAGGCATTCGGCGCTGGCCGATACGCTTCTGTTCCGCGCACTGCGCGACCGTCTCGGCTTTTCGCGGCTGCGCTCCGCGGCGACCGGCGGCGCGGCGCTCGGCCCGGATACGTTCAAATTCTTCCGCGCCATGGGCGTGCCGCTGCGCACACTTTACGGCCAGACCGAAACGCTCGGCGCGTTCACGCTGCACAAGCCCGATGAGGTCGATCCCGACACCACCGGCGTTTCGATGGCGGAGAGTATCGAGATCGAAATCCGCGATCCCGACGTCAACGGCGTCGGCGAGATCGTGGTGCGCCATCCGAACATGTTCTCCGGTTACTACAAGAACGAAGCCGCGACCGCCGTCGACATGCGCGACGGCTGGATGCATTCCGGCGACGCTGGCTACTTCAACAAGGCAAAGCAGCTCGTGGTCATCGACCGCATCAAGGATCTGGCGCAAACCTCACGCGGCGACCGCTTCTCGCCGCAATACATCGAGAACAAGCTGAAGTTCTCGCCCTATGTCGCCGAAGCCGTGGTGCTGGGCGACGGGCGCGACTATCTCGCAGCCATGCTCTGCATCCGCTTCTCCATTGTCTCGAAGTGGGCGGAGAAGAACCGGCTTTCCTTCACCACCTACACCGACCTCTCCTCGCGGCCGGAAACCTACGAGTTGCTGCGCAAGGAGGTCGAAGCGGTCAACGCCACGCTGCCGCCGGCGCAACGCATCTCCAAATTCCTGCTGCTCTACAAGGAGCTCGATGCCGACGACGGCGAACTAACCCGCACCCGCAAGGTCCGCCGCACCGTCATCAACGAGAAGTACAGCGACATCATCAACGCGATCTACGGCGACAAGCCCGACATCGACATCGACACCGTGATCCGCTTCCAGGACGGCACCACCCAGCGCATCCGCTGCACCCTGCCGGTGATCGACCTTGGAACGCGAAACAGGACGGCGGAGGCGGCCGAGTGAACACCCAGCTTCTGATCCAACTTCTCATCAACGGCCTGGTGGTCGGTACGCTCTACGGCGTCGTCGCGATGTCGTTCGTGCTGATCTACAAGGCCACCCAGGTTGTGAACTTCGCGCAGGGCGAACTGCTGCTGATCGGCGCATGGGTGTGCTGGTGGCTGCTGACGAAATATCAGGTGCCGTTCTATCTCGGCATGCCGATCACGCTGGTGTTCATGTTCCTGTTCGGCATCGCGATCCAGCTCGTGATCCTGCGCCCGATGATCGGCGAGCCGATCATTTCCGTCATCATGGTGACCATTGCGCTGTCCACGGTGTTCTCGGCGCTGATGAAATGGATATTCGGTGTCAACCTGCAGCCGTTTCCGCGCATCTTCAACACCCAGTTGGTCAATGTCTTCGGGATGCAGGTGCAGACCGTCTACATCCTCAGCCTCGCGGTCTCGGTGGCGATGATGGGCGGCATGGCGTGGTTCTTCAAGGTCTCGAAGTACGGCCTTGCGATGCGCGCCACCGCGTTCAACCAGCAGGTCGCGCAGTCGCTCGGCATTTCGGTGAAAAGCGTATTCGCGATGGCCTGGGCGATTTCCGCCACGGTGTCCGCGGTGGCCGGCGTTGTCGTCGCCGTGGTCAATGGCGTATCGGCAGGCCTCTCGGCTTATGGCATCAAGGTGTTTCCGGCTGCGATCCTTGGCGGCCTCGATAGCGTCGGTGGCGCTGTGGTCGGCGGCGTCATCATCGGGCTGCTCGAGAACCTCGCGCACTTCGTCGACAGCGAATATCTGCACTGGGGCAATCTGTTCGAGATCGCACCGTTCTACGCCCTCATCATTATTCTGATGATCAAGCCTTACGGCCTGTTCGGCACCAAAGACATCGAGCGTATCTGATCATGGCAGGCCAGACCCTCCTCCCCGCAGGCGACTACCGCACGACTTACGCGGCGGACACCACCGTGTTTCCGACAACCACCAGCCGGAACATGATGATCCTCGGCATCGTGCTGATCTGTTTTGCGCCCTATGTGCTGAACGAATACAGCCTCAGCCTGCTGATCCAGATCGGCATCTTCGGCATCGCCGCGCTCGGCCTCAACATCGTGGTCGGCTTTACCGGGCAGATCTCCATCGGCCACGCCGCCTTCTTCGGCTTCGGCGCGTTCACCTCGGCCTACATCTCGAGCAAGCTCCATGTCCCGGTGTTCTTCGCCATTCCGCTCTCGGGCCTCATCACCGCGCTGGTCGGCCTGATCTTCGGCCTCCCCGCCGCGCGGCTGAAGGGACTCTATCTCGCGATCGCGACACTGGCGGCGCAGTTCATCCTGCTCGACTTCTTCTCGCGCGCCGAGTGGTTCACCGGCGGCAGCGTGCCCGCGCATGCGGAGGCGTTCTCGATCTTCGGCAAGACCCTGCGCGGCGACCGTCAATATTTCTACGTCGTGCTGGCTTACGTGATCGTCTGCTACCTACTGGTGACCAATCTGATGCGCACGCGCGACGGACGCGCGCTGGTGGCGGTGCGCGATCACTACCTGTCCGCCGAAATCATGGGCATCAACCTCACCAAATACCGCACGCTTTCGTTCGGATTGGCTGCATTTTTCGCCGGCGTCGGCGGCGCGCTCTACGCTCACTACAATCAGGTCGTTTCCAACGAAGGCTTCGGCATCGACCGCTCGATCATCTTCCTCGCCATGATCATCATCGGCGGCATCGGCTCGATCATGGGCACATTGCTCGGCACCGCTTTCATGGTGCTGCTGCCGGAATCGATGGAATGGATCAGCGCGGCGCTCAGCGGCAGCTCGATCGATCATGCCCTGGGACTCAAGAACAACATCGCTTTCTTGCGCGAGATGGCCATCGGCGTCATCATCATCATCTTTTTGATCTTCGAGCCGGATGGGCTTGCTCACCGGTGGCGGCAAATCAAGGCTTACTGGAAACTCTACCCGTTCTCGCATTGAGGTCGGAACGGGACAGACAATAAGAAGACCTCGAGAGGAAACCGGAGGATTACGCTTATGACCATGACGAAATTATTGAGTACGACATCACTCGCCCTGCTGCTTGGCTGCACCGCCGGCGCGGCTCAGGCGCAGGTTTCGCTGGCCCATCTCGCGGACTATTCGGGCCCGACATCCGACGTCGGAACACCTTACGGACAAGGCGTCGCCGACGCCTACGCCTGGATCAACAAAAACGGCGGCATCGCCGGCAAGCCGGCGAAGCTCGACACCGTCGATTACGGCTATCAGGTGCCACGCGCGATCGCTCAGTACAAAAAGTGGTCGGGCGGCGACAAGGTCGCGGCGATCATCGGCTGGGGCACGGCCGATACCGAAGCTCTCACCGGATTCCTCGCCGAGGACAAGATCCCCGACATGTCGGCGTCGTATTCGGCGGCATTGTCCGATCCGACCGGCGCAGGCGGCAAAGGCAAGGCAGCCCCTTACAACTTGTTCTACGGTCCGAGCTACTCCGATGCGCTGCGCGGCATGCTGACCTGGGCCGCGGACGACTGGAAGGCCAAGGGCAAATCCGGCAAGCCGAAATACGTTCATATGGGCGCGAACCATCCGTACCCGAACGCGCCGAAGGCCGCGGGTGAAACGCTCGCCGCCGAACTCGGCTTTGAGGTCCTGCCGGCGATCGTGTTCGCGCTGACGCCAGGCGACTACAGCGCGCAGTGCCTGACGCTGAAGAGTTCGGGCGCGAACTACGCCTATCTAGGTAACACCGCGGGCTCCAACATCTCCGTGCTGAACGCCTGCAAGGCGGCCGGCGTGGATGTTCAGTTCATGGGCAACGTCTGGGGCATGGACGAGAACGCCGCAAAGGCCGCGGGCGCGGCTGCTGACGGCGTCGTGTTCCCGCTGCGCACGGCGGTGGCCTGGGGCGGCAACGCACCCGGCATGAAGACCATGCAGGAGATATCCAAGATGTCCGATGCGGCCGGCACGACCTATCGGCCGGTCCACTATATCGCCGGCGTCTGCACCGCGCTGTACATGAAGGAAGCTGTCGAATGGGCCGCCAAGAACGGCGGCGCGACCGGCGAGAATGTTCTCAAGGCCTTCCATCAGAAGAAGGATTGGGTTCCGGCCGGAATGGAAGGCGTATGCAATCCCTCGACCTGGACCGAGAAGGACCATCGCCCGACGCTGAAGGTCGACATCTATCGGATGAAGGTCTCCGGCGCGACCGACGCTTCGGTTGCCGATCTCGTCAAGGCCGGCACCATCAAGCTCGATAAGGTGAAGACCGTGGACCTGCCGCGCAAGCCGGAATGGCTCGGCTGGTAAGCTGACGAACACGGCTGCATCCCTCCCCCTTTGTGGGGAGGGTCGGCCGAGCGAAGCGGAGGCCGGGGTGGGGGCTGGCAATTCCCCCACCCGACGTGTTGTTCGCTCCGCTCTCAACACGCCACCCTCCCCACAAGGGGGAGGGATAAAGAAGACCCACCGGAGCCAAGCCCGTGCAGCCCACGTTGCAAACAGATCCCCGACCCGCGACCGCAGCCGCGCCGCTGCTGGCCGTGCGCAACATCGAAGTCGTTTATGACAACGTCATCCTCGTGCTGCGCGGGCTAAGCCTCGACGTGCCGAAGGGCGCGATCGTCGCATTGCTTGGCGCCAACGGCGCCGGCAAGTCGACCACGCTGAAGGCGATCTCGGGCCTCCTCAAGACCGAGGACGGCGAAGTCACCCGCGGCGAAATCGTATTCGACGGTGAGCGGGTCGACGGTATCGATCCCGACAAGATCGTGCGCCGCGGAATTTTCCAGGTCATGGAAGGCCGCCGCATCATCGCGGACATGACCTCGCTCGAAAACCTGCGGCTTGGCGCCTTCACACGCAGCGACAAGAACGTCGATGACGACATCGACATGGTCTACAAGTATTTTCCGCGCCTCAAGGAGCGCACCGGACTCGCCGGCTATCTCTCCGGCGGCGAACAGCAGATGCTGGCGATCGGCCGCGCGATGATGGCGCGCCCGAAGATGATCCTGATGGACGAGCCATCGATGGGTTTGTCGCCGCTGCTGGTCAAGGAAGTGTTCGGCATCATCAAGCAGATCAATCGCGACCTCGGCGTCACCATTCTCCTCGTCGAGCAGAACGCGCGCGCAGCCCTCTCCGTCGCGAGCCACGGCTACATCATGGAGCAAGGCAAGGTGGTGCTCGACGGCACCGCCGACGAACTGCGCAATAACGAAGACGTCAAGGAATTCTACCTCGGCGGCGCGGGCGACCAGCGCAAGAGTTTCAAGAACCTGAAGAGCTTCAAGCGCCGCAAGCGCTGGCTGTGAGAATGGATCGACGGGAAACGGCGTCATCCTGAGGTGCGAGCCGCGCTGCGGCGAGCCTCGAAGGATGGGCTTCAACTAGCAGGTCACCCTTCGAGGCGCGCAAGAGCGCGCTCCTCAGGGTGACGGATCGCGATACAGGCCAATCGATGACCAACCACTACGACGCTCTCGAAACACGCTCGCCGTCCGAGCGCGAGGCCGACCTGTTCAAGCGGCTACCCGATGTGCTGCGCGCTGCGGCGAAAGCGCCGGCCTATGCGGAGCGGCTCAAGGGCGTCGATCCCGCCGCCATCACCAGCCGCGCCGCGCTTGCGACCTTGCCGGTGTTGCGGAAATCCGAACTGCCGGCCCTGCACAAGGCCGCGCCGCCGTTTGGCGGCTTCGTGTCGTCGCCCGCCGGATCGTTCGGCCGCCTGTTCACCTCGCCCGGTCCGATCTTCGAGCCGGAGTCCGCCACCACAGACCCATGGCGCGGCGCGCGTGCGGTGTTCGCCGCCGGCTTTAGGCCCGGCGACATCGTGCTCAACACCTTCAGCTATCATCTGACGCCGGGCGGCTTCATCTTCGATAGCTCCGCCCGCGCGCTCGGCTGCGCCGTCATACCCGGCGGCCCCGGCAACACCGAACAGCAGTTCGAACTGATCGAGACCTATCGGCCCGTCGGCTATTCCGGCACGCCGGACTTCCTGAAGATCCTGCTCGATGCGGCGGACAAGACCGGACGCGACGCCTCCTCGATCAGGCGCGCGGTGGTGTCCGGCGCAGCATTCCCGAAATCCTTGCAGGAGGAAATGAAGGCGCGCGGCATCGACGCCTATCAGAACTTCGGCACCGCCGATCTCGGCATCATCGCCTATGAAACCGCCGCGCGCGAAGGCCTGGTGGTGAACGAAAACATCATCGTCGAGATCGTCAAGCCCGGCACCGGCGAACCGGTCGCGGACGGCGATGTCGGCGAAATCGTCGTGACAACACTCGACCCGCATCATCCGTGGGTTCGCCTGGCGCTCGGCGATCTCAGCGCCGTGCTGGCCGGGCAAAGCCCCTGCGGGCGGACCAACATGCGGATCAAGGGCTGGATGGGCCGCGCCGACCAGACCACCAAGGTCAAGGGCATGTTCGTGCGCCCCGAGCAGATCGCCGAAATCGGCAAGCGGCATCCTGAACTCGGCCGTCTGCGGCTCATCGTGACCCGCGACAGGGAGACCGACGCGATGACGCTTTCGGCGGAAACTGCAACCCCCGCGGATGCATTGCGGGATGCGGTTGCATCGACCCTGCGTGCCGTGACAAAGCTGTCCGGCAATGTCACTTTGGTCGCCCCCGGTTCGCTGCCGAACGACGGCAAGGCGATCTCGGACGAACGCAAGAACGATTAGCGGACCACCAGCCCACGGCGGTCCCGGCAAGAAACAAGGGAAATCGCCGAAATGGGAATTTTCGAAGGTCTCAAGGTCATCGACTGCGCGAGTTTCATCGCGGCACCGTCCTCCGCCACCGCGCTGTCCGACTTCGGGGCTGACGTCATCAAGATCGAGCCGCCGGGCGCCGGCGATCCTGTCCGCAACCTGCCCCATCTGCCGGGATATCCGATCAGCCCTCACAACTATGCCTGGATGCTGGAAGGCCGCAACAAGAAGAGCCTCGCGCTCGATCTGAGCAAGCCCGAGGGGCAGGCGGTGTTGCGCAAGCTCGCAGCCGAATGCGACGTGTTCATCACCAATTTTCCGCCTCCGGTGCGCAAGAAGCTCGGCGTCACCTACAAGGATCTCGCCCCGCTCAACGATCGCCTGATCTATGCGTCGTTCACGGGCTATGGCGAGACCGGCGCGGAAGCCGACAAGCCGGGCTTCGACAGCAATGCGTGGTGGGCGCGCTCCGGCCTGATGGATCTGGTGCGCGAAACCGACGAGTCGACACCGGCCCGCTCGATGCCCGGCATGGGCGATCATCCCTGCGCGATGTCGCTGTTCGCCGGAATCGTTACCGCGCTCTATCAGCGCGAGAAGACCGGCAAGGGGACGCAGGTGATGTCCAACCTGATGGTCAACGGCATCTGGTCGAACGGCATCTACGCGCAGGCAGCCCTCTGCGGCGCGACGTTCCAGAAGCGTCCGCCGCGCGACCGCGCGCTGAACGCCGTCACCTGCCACTACAAGTGCGCCGACGATCGCTGGATCATCCTCTCGCTGCTGAACGAAGAGAAGCAGTTTCCGGTGTTCGCCAAGGTGATCGAGCGCGAAGACCTGCTCGCCGATCCGCGTTTCGAGACCAAAACCGCACGCCACAAGCATGCGGCTGAACTGATTGCGATCCTCGACAAGGTGTTCGCGACCAAGCCGCTGGCGCACTGGCGCAAGGCGCTTGACGGCAATGGCCTGATCTTCGGTGTTGTCGGCATTCCGGCGGATATTCCGGACGACGAACAGATGCGCGTGACCGAAGCTGTCGTTCCGTTCGCCGACAGCGACCTGCGCACCATCAACACGCCAATCTTCATCGAAGGGGCGAAGAAGGTGCCGCCGCGTATGGCGCCCAATGTCGGCCAGCACAGTGATGAAGTGCTGGCGGCTGCGGGCTTCAATGCCGCGGAAATCGCCAAGATGCGCGCCGCGGGGGTTGTAGCGTAAGTTTTTCTTCCCCTCTCCCCTTGTGGGAGAGGGTGGCGAAGTTGAGCGAAGCGACACTGAGCGGGTGAGGGGTCGCGATCTCGCGGTGACATCTATACCCCTCACCCGCCCTCGCTATGCTCGGGCACCCTCTCCCGCAAGGGGAGAGGGAAAGAGCCGCGCTATCCGTCATTATTTCGGAAAACAAAACCCCGCACGGGAATCCCTCGCGCCGGCTGGCTGACACGTCAGCCCCTGCGCACAGGTCCAGGGCGTAAAACTTTTGTCGGGCGCATTCGCGTCTATCGCGTAACACAGCGCACCCCAGCCATTCACATAGGTCGTGCCGGCCAATTCATTGGACCGGCGCGTCTGTGGCCGCGCAGAGAAGCCGCGCGAGAAATCGGGCGCGCGGCCATCGCGAAATGCAGCGACAATATCGCGGCGGCGCTCCTGGTCGCCGAAGAAGTGCGGCGATGCGGCCGCCACCACCGCGCCCGCGGCCCATTCGGGCCGCCCTTTACCCGGAAAGTGAAAGCCGCCGATCGCGCGGGTCTGGTGACAGCCGCTGCACGTCATGTCGTCGAGGCGGCGCGCGAAGCCCGCCGGAGACAGCAGATTTTGCAGTGGCGCATTGGCTGATGCGTTGGCAAGCGCGGCTACGACGTCGCTGTCGGTGAAAAGTTCACGCGCTTTGTCTTCAAGATTCCCATGCGCAGGCGTCACGTTGATGGCGCTTGTTGCCAGAAAGCGGTCCGGCAATACGATTGCCCCGCGATCGAGGTTCGCAATTTGAGCGGGATCGAGTAGCCATTGCTTGAAATCGGCCGCAAGTTTGGCGTCGGCTTTGATCCGCTCGACATCGATCTGGTTTTCCATCGGAGATTCCACAAACCTGATGCCGTCATAGCGGAACACCTTCATCAGATAGTCCGCCCTGCCCTCGAAGTGATTCACGTCCGCCGAGGCGCGCGCGATCTGCACATTGATCTCGATCCGGTCGATAGCCTCGCGCGTGATCCATTCGAGTGCGCCACCTTTGGCAATGAGCGTCGACGCCGTGGGCGGCTGATCGGCCAGCGCAAGCCAGCGCCGGGCGAGTTCAGCGCATGTGGTATCCGCCCCCGCAGGCTTCGCCTTCATGACGAGATTGAGCGTCATCGGCAGCCGTAACGGCGGAGAGTCCGTGCTCGTCGAGTCGACGTTAGCGATGGGCCGGTAGATCAGCCGGATTTCGCCGCATTCATTCGGGGAGACAAAAGCGCGATCCATCCTGTTGACGATTCCGGCCAGATCGAAGCGCGTGCCCGGCGCATTCAGCGCATCGCGGTCGAACAGATGCAGCGTGTCGGGATCGTCCCTGCGCCGGACGACATAGCTGTTGAAGTCGCGATCTGTCGCGGCTTGCAGCGCGACCATCGACGGCAGTGCGAACAGATCGGCACCGGAGCTGCTGGCCTCCGCGCCGAAAAGCCTGCCGAGGCTCAGTCCCGCGTCTTCCAGCCGTTGCAGGGTGACAGGATCGGTGATCGCAACGCCGCGTTCCATCGCAGCCGCATGCACCACCGTAACCGGCAGCAACATCGGCCATACGAGACAGAGCGTCTGAAGAACCGCACGCATTCGCATGACCATCGTTTTGCGATGCCATCGGTCCTTTGCCAAGTCAAAGATTGGCGAGCCTCCGATGCTTCGCAAACAAATATACAAAGCGCCTTCGGGAATAAACCGGCGATCGCTAGACCGGCACATCGGCGGGGTTCGCGCTGTCCCGCCATCTGCGCAGCCGCGCCGCCGCAATGAACAGCAACGCTGCGCCTGCCAGCGCCCAGCACAGGATCGGCGTCCATTGCAGCAGCGCCTGGTAGGCGGCGTTCTTCGTCAGGCCACCGCTCACGGCGGCGATGCGCGCGAATGTCGCTAATGCCAGGGCCGAGAACATCAGGCCCAGCACCTTGCCCTCAGCGCCGCCGCTGACCGCGATGGCGGCTGCGACCGCGCTCATCAGGATACAGCCCCATGCCGCGCCGGCGAGGAATTGCATGGCGATCATGGTGTTCAGCCCGGTCGCATTCTCCATGCCGAACACCGCGCCCGCGCCCAACAGTCCCGCACAGCCGATCACCAGCAACCCGCCGAGCCGCCGTGTGATGAAACTCGCCGGGAACATCGCGATATTGAAGCCGATCCAGTACACCGGCATCAGCCATTGCAGGTCGGGCTGCTTGGCAAAGCGCAGGAACAGTTGCGAGCTGTTGACGCTGAAATGCAGTTGATAGCCGAGCGCGAGAACGAGCATTGCGGCGATGAAGATCAGCGCGAGTGCGCCCCATGATTTCGGGACCGCGAGCGGCGCGCGTTCCGGCACGCCCAACTTGCCCTCGCGCAGCCGCCGTTCGATCCACGACATCGACAGTGCGGTCAGCAGCAGCACCACCGTCGAGACCACAAAGGGAATACGCGGATCGTGATTGCGCAGCGCTACGCCGAGATACGGCGAGACCGCGCCTGCGATGCCGTAGCCCAGCATCACGAGGCAGGACAGCATCGGGATCGACGGCTTCGCCGCGAATTTGCCGAGCAGCGCGAGCGGCGGCGCGCGCAGCGCCGACGATGTGACAACCCAAGTCATCGTGAGCGCGATCAGCGCAATTTTCGCATTCGGCCCGAGATCGGCGACGAACGGCAGCGCGATGAAGGCCGCGCATGAGACCACCGTCAGCCAGATCACAACGCGGCTGAGCCGCCCGACAATCGGGGTCATGCGGTCGGCCGCGATGCCCATCAGCGTATCGGTGATGGTGAAGATCGCCTGATCGACCAGAAGAATGACAACGACCGCGCCGGGCGGAAGTCCGACCTTGGCGGCCAGCTGCGGCAGATAGACGACATAGACCGTCCAGCCCAGCGTGAAGAACAGTTGAAGCAGCGCGAGATAGACGCCGACCTTGCCGTTGCCGCCGGCTGACATCGTCACGGGCGCATCTTCCGGCTTGCTCTGATCCGCCGTCCTTGCCTGGCTCATGTCCCCCGCTCCGTCCCCTTGTGAAGAATAGGGTTACCGCGTCCGCGCCGGCAAGCAATCAGCCCGCCTTACTTTTGTTGGACGGCTTCGCACCCGGCGCGGTTCAAAGAGAAATTCCCTCAAGCGGCCAAAGTGTTGCCGCCCGAATCAGGTTTTGGTGGAAAGTTTGACCGTTCGGCGGGACTCGCGCTGAACGATTCGCTAACATTGGCGTTGGTGACTGCCGGGCAGGCGCAGACACTATAAAAGCAGACACTAAAAAACAGACTTGGGAGCCGCACCATGACGACGGCCAAAGCAGCGACAGAGGCTGTCTCGTTCGACGAGCAAATCAGGCATGCCCGTGAACTCGTCGTCGAAGGACACCGCCTGCTCTACGTCGCCAATCGCGATCTCAAGGCTGGACGAAGCGTGGTCAGGCGCACGCAGCAACTTCTCGCGGACACCGAGAGCGTTTTCCACACGAAGCGGCGCCTTCAGATAACCACGGGATCGACCGGACTTGCGGGTACGCCGCCCGCCTCGATTGCCTCGCCTGCCAGCAGACAAAGATCCTCCCTGTAACGTCCCGCGACGATCTGGACACCGACAGGCACACGGCCGACCAGCCCGGTCGAGACCGTCAGCCCCGGCATGCCGATAAACGGCCATGCGATCTGCGGCATCTGTGCCCGCCACACCCGCCTGAACGACGCCTCGTCCTTCAGATCCAGTTGCCACGGGAACGGCAGCTCGCCGCAGGGCGGCATCACGATCACCGGATATGTTTCGAAGAACGTCTCCCAGTCTCGAACGAGCGTCGCACGCCGCGTCAGCGTCTTCGAGAACGCAGCAAGATCAACCGAGCGGGCGGTCTTCTCGTGGCCGCGCAGCACTGCCAGCGCGCCGGGATCGCCTTCGCGCTCGGCGGCATCACGCATCGCGTCATAACCGTCCGCAAGCCACATCTTGATCTGCAAGTCGGCCGCCTCCTCGAACGGCGGAATCCCGGTGATCTCCTCAACGGTCCAGCCTGCTCGCTCCAGCCGCTTGCCGGCGTCCACGACCGCGTCGCTGACCTCCTTGACTGTCTCAAGCCCGCCGGGACGCAGGCATATCGCCGCGCGCTTTGGCCGCTCCGGCCCCTCAAGCGGCGCCGGCACCCACCACGGATCGCGCACATCGCGCTGCGACATGGCATGTAGCGCCAGCCGAACGTCCGCGATGGTGCGTGCAATTGGCCCTGAGACAGCCGTGATCTGAGCGCCGATGGGCCGTTCCGGGAGCGCAGCATTGAACGCCGGGATACGGCCCAGCGACGGGCGGAGGCCGTGAACGCCGCAGGCATAGGCTGGGTAACGGATCGAACCGGCGATATCGGTGCCGTGAGCGATATGGCCGATGCCTGCGGTGACCGCCGCCGCCGCGCCGCCCGACGATCCGCCCGGCGTGATCGAAGGGTCGCGCGGATTTTTCGTATCGCCATGCAGCAAATTTGTCGTGAACCAGCGGTAGGAAAATGCCGGTGCGTTCGTTCGTCCCACGATGACGGCACCCGCCTTGCGCAGATTGTCCACCACCGGACTGTTGGTCTGCGCCACCAGGTCACGCTGTAACTTCACGCCGTTCGTGGTAGCGAATCCGGCCTGATCGACGTTGACCTTGATCGTGATCGGAACGCCGCAAAGCGCCCCGGGAGGCTCGTCCTTCGCAAGTGCGGTGTCCACGGCATCGGCCTGCGCCAGGGTTTCTTCAGGCCGGTGATCGACGACGGCATTGATCGCGGGATTGACCGCGTTCAACCGGTCGAGGGCGGCCTGCGCGGCTTCCCGTGCCGAGAGCTTCCTGGACCGGATCTGCGACACAAGTTCGGTAGCCGAGAGACGCCAGATGTCGTTCATTGCAATTCCTGTCCAACCGCCGTTGCTGCTTGAATATCGTGGCGGTTATAGTAGCGGCGAAACGCTCCCGCTCAATGGCCGCTCGTTTATTTCCGGATTTTGAGGCCATCCCGCCCGGGCATCGTGGCCGTATTGAATGCAACCAGGATTTCGAACATGAAGACAATCGTCATGACAGCCATCGCCGCGGTTTTTCTGAGTACAACCGGCATCGCCAGCGCCGCCGAACCCGGCGACAAGGTCAAGGTTTCGATCGAGAAATGGCGCAAGCCCGGATCCAATAACATCGGGACGGCGGATGTCACCGTCACCAACGACAACGACTTCGCCGTCAAGGACATTCGCGTGAAATGCGATTACATGTCGAAGACCGGCGGCCGGAAGATCGAAACCGACCAGCGGCTCGCTTTGACCATCAAGGCGAAGACCACGAAGCTGTTCAAGAAGACGAAATTCCCGTTCATCGACCAGGAAGCCGCTGAGGGCTCCTGCAAGGTCACCGGCGCGGTGCAGGGTTAGTTGAGAGTAAGCTCGTCATCCTGAGGTGCGAGCTCTTGCGAGCCTCGAAGGGGGACGAGCGATGGGTGCGCACGTCTACATACTCTTGTGCGCGGACAAATCATTATACGTCGGTTGTGCGACTGGTAATGATCTCACCGCCAGGATCAATCAGCACAATCAGGGCCATTATCCGGGTTACACCCATTCGAGACGACCGGTTGAACTGGCTTGGTCTCAATACTTTGATCGGATCACCGACGCGATTGCGGCTGAACGGCAGATCTAAGGCTGGGGCCGCGCGAAGAAGCAGGCTCTCATACGATCCGACTGGGAGACAGTCCAAAATCTAGCGCGACGACGTGGCGGGCAGACCAAGCAGGTTTAGTGCTTCCGTCATCCTTCGAGGCTCACCGCGAAGAGCGCGGCTCGCACCTCAGGATGACGTTCCTTTTCCAAATCACACCAACGCGACCAAGCCGTCATCCTGAGGTGCGAGCTCTTGCGAGCCTTGAAGGAGGACGAGCGATGGGGCGAGGGAGAAGAGTCACGCCCGCGCCGGGCTCTGCTTCCGTCCGAAACTTGCGAACACCCTGTCGATCACCGGCCAGAACAGCAGCACGATCGCAAGCGTCGTGATCGAACCAACGAGGCCGTTCGACCAGAACACCTTCACGTCCCCGCCCGACCCGATCATGGCAAGCCGGAACGCGTCTTCCGCACGGCTGCCAAGCACCAGTGCGAGCGTGAACGGCGCCAGCGGAATGCCGATCTTCTTGAACACGTAGCCGACCACGCCGAACAGCAGCATCAGCCAGATGTCGAACATCGCGTTCTGGATCGCGTAGGCGCCGATCGCGCAAGACACCACGATCATCGGCGCGATGGCCGCGAACGGCACGCGCAGGATCGAGGCGAAGATCGGAACGGTGGTCAGCACCAGCACCAGACCGACGACGTTGCCGAGATACATCGAGGCGATCAGGCCCCAGACGAAATCCTTGTGCTCCACGAACAGCAGCGGCCCGGGATTGAGACCCCAGACCATCAGGCCGCCGAGCAGGATTGCCGCGGTGCCCGAGCCGGGAATGCCGAGCGCCAGCATCGGCAGCAGCGCGGCGGTGCCCGACGCATGCGCCGCGGTTTCCGGCGCGAACACGCCCTCGATGCGCCCCTTGCCGAACGACTCCTTGTCCTTGGAAAATCGCTTGGCGAGATTATAGCCCATGAACGATGCAGCGATCGCACCGCCGGGCGTGATGCCGAGCCAGCAGCCGATGAACGAGGAACGAATGAGTGTGGCCCAGTATTTCGGCAGATCCATCCATACGCCGAGCACCGTGCGCAGGCTGATGCGGGCCGCATGGCCGCGCAGCGCAAGCCGCTCCTCCATGGTCAGCAGGATTTCGCTGATGCCGAACAGACCGATCACGGCGACGAGGAAGTTCACGCCGCGCAGCAGATCGTTCGAGCCGAAGGTCATGCGCAACTGGCCCGACACCGTGTCGAGGCCGACGCCCGCAAGCAGCAAGCCCAGCGCCATGGAGATGACCGTCTTGTGCTTGGCCTCGCGGCCGAGGCCGACGAACGAACAGAAAGTCAGAAGATAGACCGCGAAGAATTCGGGCGGGCCGAACTTGAGTGCAAAGCCTGCAATGCTCGGCGCCAGGAATGTGATCAGCATCACCGCCACCAGCGAACCAATGAAGGATGAGGTGAACGCCGCGGTCAGCGCTTCCGCGGCCTTGCCCTGCTGGGCCATCGGATAACCGTCGAAGGTGGTGGCGACCGACCAGGCCTCGCCCGGAATGTTGAACAGGATCGAGGTGATCGCGCCGCCGAACAGCGCGCCCCAGTAGATGCACGACAGCATCACGATGGCCGATGTCGGGTCCATCGAGAACGTGAGCGGCAGCAGGATCGCGACGCCATTGGGTCCGCCGAGTCCCGGCAGCACGCCGACAAAGATGCCGAGCACCAGCCCGACCATCATCAGCGCGAGAATCTTCCAGGTGAAGAGAACCGCAAAACCGTGAAACAACAGACCCAGTGCTTCCATGATCCTGTCCCCGGTTCTGGCTTAACGTCCGAAGGCCGCTTCGAGCGGACCCTTCGGCATGATGACGTCGAAGGCGATATCGAACGTCACGAACATGATCGCGACGAAGACGAAGGCGGTGAGCAGCGATTTCCACCAGGCGATCTTGCCGATGATCGCCATGAAGCCCGAGATCAGCAGGAAGCTCGCGACATAAAGGCCGAGCCATTGCATCGCAAGGCAGAACAGCAGCGTCGGCACGAAAACCTGCAACACGCGGCGAAACTGCGCGCGGGTGACGAATGTTTCCAATCCTTCGGTGCGCTTGATCGCGACGGTGGCAAGCCCATAGAGCGCCGCGCCGCCGAGGATAACCGAGAGATAGAACGGGAAATAGCCAGCCTGCGGACCCGTATCATCCCACGATGCGCCAGTGCGCCAGTTGTCGAATCCGAGCAGCACGGCGAGCCCAAGCAGCAGAGCCATGACCACCATCTCGACCGTGCGATCGTTGGTGATCGCGGGCGAGTTCTCGTCCGGCGCGGTCGGATCTTCAACGACGATTTCGATGTCTTGAGCCATGAGTCACGCATTCGCTGTCTTGAACCTCTCCCCGCACGCGGGGAGAGGTCGAACCGCAAGGCGGTTCGGGTGAAGGGCAAAACCGGGCTCGAAGGATACAAGGTCCCCCTCACCCCGGCCCTCTCCCCGCATAAGAGCGTTTACGCTCGTCTTCGACGAGCTATGCGGGGCGAGGGAGCAAAAGGAGACTATTTTGCGACGAAGCCTGCTTCGGTCATGAGTGACTTGTTCAGCGCATCGTCCTCTTCAAGGAATTTGAGCATGTCCTTGCCGTTGAGATAAACCGGCTTCAGGGCCTGCTTCTCCATGTATTCCTTGTATTCCGCGGTCTGCGTCACCTTCTTGAACAGATCGTCGTAGAAGGCGGTCTGCTCCGGCGTCACCTTGCCGGGAAGGAACATCGCGCGCAGCATCAGGTACTGCATGTCGAGGCCTTCTTCCTTGCAGGTCGGGATATCGTTCCACGACTGCGTCTCGGTGACCTTGGCCTTGTAGGCGATGCGCTCCTTGTCGAACACGCACAGCGCGCGCACCTGTCCGGCGCGCCAGACTTCGAGATTTTCCGACGGGTTGTTGACATTCGCTTCGGTGTGATTGCCGACGAGCTGGGTCGCCGCCTCGCCACCCGACTTGTAGGGCAGATAGGAGAACTTCGCGCCGGTCTTCTTTTCCATGAAGACGGTGAGTACGTGGTCCTCGCGTTTCGAGCCGGTACCGCCCATCTTGAACGGTGAACTCGACGCCTTGGCAGCGGCGATGAAGTCCTTCACGGTCTTCGGGCCGGAGGCGTTGTCCCACAGCACGAACTGGTCCATCGCGATCACCGACACCGGCGTCAGGTCGCGCCAGTTGAACGGAATCTTCGCCGACAGCGGCAGCATGTAGATCAGCGAATAGGCGATCAGCACCTTGTTGGGATCGCCGTCGCTGCCCTTCATGTACATCAGGGCTTCGGCACCCGACGCACCGCCCTTCAGCGACACGATGATCGGCTGCTTCATCAGGCTATTTTTCTGGATCGCAGCCTGCATCATGCGAGCCATCTGGTCGGAGGCGCCGCCGGCACCTGCCGCGACCACGATTTCGACCGGCTTGGCCGGCTCCCATGCGAGCGCCGGCGTCGCCGCCAGCAGCGCAAGTACACTTGTCGCCTTGATGAGCTTCTTCATACGGCCTCTCCCTGTCGCTTTTGTGAAGCCCGACGTGCCGCCGGGCCTTGCTTGTGTTTCCGCTATCCTGCGGATTCTGAATTCAAATCGCCGGCGCCGCCCACGCGGCGTTACGCCACTGCCGTCTTGGCATGCGATGCCTTCGCATCGCGGCCGGTCAGAACGCTCATCGCGGACATCACGCCGCCTGCGCGATGCGGCACCTTCGCAAGATCGAGCGCCATCTCGACGCCGGCCAGCGTGCCCATCAGCATCAGGTCGTTGAAATGTCCGAGGTGGCCGATGCGGAACACCTTGCCCTTGATCTTGCTGAGACCCGCGCCGAGCGACATGTCGAAATTGTCCAGCGTGACCTTGCGGAACTGGTCGGCGTCGTGCCCCTCGGGCATCACCACCGCGGTCAGGATCGGCGAGTATTCGCGCGGATCGAGGCAGAGATTTTCAAGGCCCCAGGTCTCGACTGCCGCACGCGTCGCCGCCGAGTAGCGCTTATGGCGGGCGAAGACATTATCCAGCCCCTCTTCCATCAGCATCGCGATGGCTTCCTTGAGGCCGTAAAGCATGTTGGTCGCAGGGGTGTAGGACCACGAACCGCCCTTGTTGGCGGCAATGATCTCGTGCCAGTCCCAATAGGACCGCAACGAGGTGTTTTTCTTCGAGGCCTCCAGCGCCTTGTCCGACACAGCATTGAAACCGAGGCCGGGCGGCAGCATCAGGCCCTTCTGCGAGCAGGACACGGTGACATCAACGCCCCACTTGTCGTGCTCGAAGTCGATCGAGCCGAGCGATGAAATCGTATCGACCATCAGCAGCGCCGGATGTTTCGCGGCGTCGATGGCCTTGCGGATCTCGTGAATGCGGCTGGTGACCCCGGTGGAGGTCTCGTTGTGGACCACCATCACGGCCTTGAAGCCGTGGGCCTTGTCCTTCGACAGCCGGGCCTCGATGTCTTCAGGCGATGCACCGTGGCGCCAGTCGCCCGGCACGAACTCGACATCGAGTTTCAGCCTGTCGGCCATTGCGCGCCACAGCGTCGCGAAATGTCCAGTCTCCACCATCAGCACCTTATCGCCGGGTGACAGCGTATTGACGATGGCAGCTTCCCACGCGCCGGTGCCGGACGACGGATAGATGATGACGGGGTTCTTGGTCTTGAAGACCTTCTTCGAGCCTTCGATGACCTCGAGGCCGAGTTGGGCGAATTCAGGTCCGCGATGATCGATGGTCGGCATGTCCATCGCACGCAGCACGCGATCGGGGACATTGGTCGGCCCGGGAATCTGGAGAAAGTGCCTCCCGGTGTGGACTGAGGCGTTGGACATCGGATCGCCGCTCCCTAAAGACCTTAGTTTACAATTTTGCATGCAATAAATTGTGCATCGCAAGATTTTGTTGGTTTGAATTGTATTCATAATTTCCTTTCTGACAACAGAAAAATCGAGTACCAATACATTTATGGACACATAACGTGTCGCGTTGACTGATTTGGAATAAAATCCAACGCGTCGCTCCTCCGGAGGCTCTGGATTTTGAATAATCTTTTGCGAACCAAGTCGCTGGAAATCGTCGAGACCTCATCGGCCTCGCTGCACGACGACCTGCTGGGCCAGATCCGCGACTTTATTGTCGAGGGGCACCTGGAGCCTGGCAGCCGTATCCCCGAGCGTGAACTGTGCGAGCGATTCAACGTGTCGCGCACGCCGCTGCGCGAGGCGCTGAAGGTGCTGGCATCGGAGGGCCTGATCGAGCTGCTGCCCAACCGCGGCGCGCGGGTCCGCCAGTTCTCCGAACAGGATATCCGGCATCTGTTCGAACTCATCGCCGGTCTCGATGCCCTCGCGGGCCGCATGGCCTGCGAGCGGATATCGGACGAAGATATCGCCGCCATCGAGCGCACGCATCTGGAAATGTACTCGCACTATATTCGCCAGGAACTGGCGGACTATTTCCGCCTGAACCAGAAGATCCATCAGGCCATCGTCGACGCCGCAGCAAACCCGTTCCTGAGTTCGAACTATGCAACCGCGAACGCCATGGTCCGCCGCCTGCGCTATTCGGCCAATCTTCTGCGGCGCGACCGGCTCAGCGACGCAATGCGCGAGCATGAAGCCATGGTCGATGCCCTGCGCCGCCGCAACGGCGAAGAACTCGGCAAGCTGATGTTCGACCACATGCGCGGCAAGTGCGAGGCCGTGTGCGAGTATATGCGCGAGCATCAGCCGAGCGGGCGCACGGCGGATGTCTCCGCGTTGCGCGACGGCGCGAGCTGAAAGGCCGAAGCGAAGCCACGCGATCGGATTTATCCCCTCTCCTCGTCGGGGAGAGGTTAAAGGAACGCAGGCAACATCTGACAGTCGAATATCGAGAACACCAAATGGCTCAGCAGAAAGCCGCGACCGGAAATGCCACCGCGCAGGACAGCGCTCTCGCCGCGCGGCTCAGGCGCGAAGTCAGCGGCGACGTGCTGTTTAATCCGTTCGATCTCGGCCGCTATGCCACCGACGCGTCGTTCTACCAGATCAAGCCGCTCGGCGTGGTCGTGCCCCGCACCATGGACGACGCCTTACGCGCGATAGCGATTGCGCGCGACGACGGACGCATCGTCACGCCGCGCGGCGGCGGTACATCGCAATGCGGCCAGACCGTCAACAGCGGCATCGTCGTCGATGTCTCGAAGCACCTGAACAAAATCATCTCGCTCGATGTCGAGAAGCGCACCTGCGTGGTCGAGCCCGGCATCGTGTTGGACGACCTCAACCGGCAACTCAAAAAGCACGGCCTGTGGTTTCCGGTTGACGTCTCGACCGCATCCCGCGCCACCATCGGCGGTATGGCCGGCAACAATTCCTGCGGCGGGCGTTCGCTGCGCTACGGCACCATGCGCGACAACACGATTTCGATGGATGCGGCACTGGCCGACGGCACGCTGCTGCACTTCGGCGAAGTGCCGCGCGACATGGCATGGCAGAACAGCGAAATGCCGGGCCGCGACCTGTTCCGCGATATGCTGGCGCTCGGCGAACGCGAAGCCGGCGAGATCGCGGCGCGCTTTCCGCATGTGCAGCGCCGGGTCGGCGGCTACAATCTCGATGCGCTGACGCCGCAGCCCGTCAACAACATGGCGCACCTGCTGGTCGGCTCCGAAGGCACGCTTGCTTTCACCACACGCGTCGAGCTCAAGCTGTGGCCACTGATCGGCGCGAAAGTGTTTGGCGTCTGCCACTTCGGCAGTTTCTACGAAGCGATGGACGCGACGCAGCATCTGGTGAAGCTGAAACCGATCGCGGCCGAACTGGTGGACAGCACCATGGTCGCGCTTGGCCGCGACATCGCGATGTTCCGCCCGACCATCGAAGCCGTGGTCAAAGGCGAACCGGAAGCGCTGCTTGTGGTGGAATTTGCGGAGGCGGATCAGGCTGCAAATCTCGCCAAGCTCAAACAGCTCGGCGACTTGATGGGCGATCTCGGTTTCGGCTGGGACCAGCCGAAACGTAATTGGGGCGGCGTGGTCGACGTGGTCGAGCCCGCGATGCAGGCGGCGATCACGGATTTCCGCACCTCCGGCCTCAACATCATGATGTCGATGAAACAGGAGGGAAAACCGGTCTCCTTTGTCGAGGATTGCGCGGTGCCGCTGCCGCACCTCGCCGACTACACCGATCGCCTCAACAAAGTGTTCGAGAAGCACGGCACGCGCGGCACCATGTATGCCCATGCATCCGAAGGCTGCCTGCATGTGCGCCCGGTGCTCAATCTCAAGCTCGACAAGGATGTCAAGGCGATGCGCGCCATTGCCGAGGAAGCCTTCGCGATGGTGCGTGAATATAAAGGCTCGCATTCCGGCGAACACGGCGACGGAATTGTGCGCTCCGAATTCCATGCACAGATGTTCGGCGAGCGGATCGTTCACGCCTTCGAGGAGGTGAAAGAGCGATTCGACCCGAATAACACCCTCAACCCCGGCAAGATCGTGCATCCACCGAAGATGGATGACCGTTCGTTGTTCCGCTATGCGCCTGGCTACAAGATCGAGAACATCACAACGGTGATGGACTGGTCGGCCTGGCCCGGCGCGGCGGGCGGTTTCCAGGGCGCGGTCGAGATGTGCAACAACAACGGCGCCTGCCGCAAGCTCGAGGGCGGCGTGATGTGCCCGTCCTATCGCGCCACCCGCAACGAGAAGGATGTGACGCGCGGCCGCGCCAACACGCTGCGCCTTGCGATCTCCGGGCAACTTGGTCCCGATGCGCTGTCGTCTGACGCGATGATGGAGACGATGAAGCTTTGCGTCTCCTGCAAGGCCTGCCGCCACGAATGCCCGACCGGCGTTGACATGGCTAAAATGAAAATCGAGGTACTGGCCGCGCGCGCCGCGACACACGGCCTGACGTTGCGCGACCGGCTGGTCGGTTATCTGCCGCATTACGCCGCCCTAGCCTCGCGATTTTCGTGGCTCGCCAACCTGCGCAACCGCAGCAGTGTTCTCCGCACGGCGTTCGAGAAGATCGCGGGCATCAGCGCCAAGCGCGATCTGCCGGAATTCCGCAGCGACGTGTTTGCGCCAGCTGAAATCGCCTTTGGCCCGGAAAATGGCCGCGAGGTGGTGCTGTTCGCCGACACCTTCAACCGCGCCTATGAGCGCGAGAACCTCGACGCCGCATTGCGCGTGCTGGTCGACGGCGGCTATCGCGTCCACCTGCCCCGTGCAGCCGATGGCGGCAGGCAGCTCTGCTGCGGCCGCACATTCTTGTCAGCGGGACTGGTCGAAAACGCAAAGGCCGAGCTCAATCGCGTGGTCGAAACATTGATCCCGTTCGCGGAGCGCGGCGTGCCGATCGTCGGGCTGGAGCCGAGTTGCCTTCTGACACTGCGCGATGAGCTGCTGTCGTTGCGTTCCGACGATGCCGCGAAGACAGTCAGCGCCCACGCCCTGCTGTTCGAGGAATTCCTGGTGCAGGAGGCCGAGACTGGCCAGCTCAAGCTGCCGCTCGGCGCCGTCGAGAAAAGCGCGCATGTGCATGGCCATTGCCACCAGAAATCGTTCGGGGCCTTCGCGCCGGTCGAAAAGATCCTGCGGCTGGTCCCCGGCCTGAAGGTCGAGAAGATCGAGTCGAGCTGCTGCGGCATGGCCGGCGCATTCGGCTATGGCGCAGATACCTATGACGTGTCGATCGAGATGGCAGAAGCATCCCTGCTGCCCGCTGTGCGCAAGGCTGCCGATGATGCGCTGATCGTGGCCGACGGCACCTCCTGCCGCCATCAAATCAAGGACGGCTCTGGCCGCGGCGCATTGCACGTCGCCCGCGTCCTTGCCATAAGCTTGGACAACGGCGCGGCGAAAGCCCCTGCACTTTCATAAACTACCCTACAAAGGACGTATTTGATGACCGACCTGACCCTTGACGTTGCCCGCAAGATTTCCGATGCCGCCCTCGCCAAGTGCCGGGAACTGAAGCTGAAGCCGATGGCCATCGCGATCCTTGACGCGCGCGGCACACTCAAGACCTTCGTCGCGGAAGACAATACCAGCCTGCTGCGCGGCGACGTCGCCCACGGCAAGGCCTATGGCGCGCTGGCGCTGGGCATGGGATCGCGCGCGATCTTCAAACGCGCCAATGAGCAGCCATACTTCGTCGATGCCATCAACACCATGGCGCGCGGCGCGCTGGTGCCGGTGCCGGGCGGCGTTCTCATCAATGACAAGGACGGCAACCTGCTCGGCGCCATCGGCATCAGCGGCGACACCTCCGACAACGACGAAACCGCGGCACTCGCCGGTATCGCCGCCTCGGGCCTCGTCGGCAACGCCGGGTAATCTCTTCGGAGAAATCGATGACGTTTCCGCGTGCCTCGTCCGCCCTTTCGCGCTTCACGGTTCTGGATCTCACCCGGATACGCTCCGGGCCGACCGCCGTGCGCCAATTGTCGGACTGGGGCGCGAACGTCATCAAGATCGAAGCGCCGACCGATCTTGCCGACAGCGAACAGCCGGGCGGTCCGCGTCACGGTCCGGATTTCCAGAATCTGCATCGCAACAAGCGCGCGATGACGCTGAACCTGAAAGACCCGAAAGGGCTTGAGGTGTTCAAGCGGCTTGCCGCGAAAGCCGATGTCATCGTCGAGAACTTCCGTCCTGACGTGAAGGACAAACTCGGCATCGACTATGAGAGCATGCGCGCGATCAATCCGCGCCTCGTCTATGCCAGCATCTCCGGTTTCGGACAGGACGGACCTTATGCCAAGCGCCCCGGCTTCGATCAGATCGCGCAGGGCATGGGGGGCCTGATGTCGATCACCGGATTGCCGGGACAGGGCCCGGTGCGCGCCGGGATTCCGGTCGCGGACCTCACCGCTGGACTCTTCTGCGCGCTCGGCATCATGACCGCGCTGCTGGAGCGCGATGTCTCCGGCGAAGGCCAGTGGGTGCAGACCTCGCTGTTGCAGGCGCAGATCTTCATGCTCGACTTCCAGGCCGCGCGCTGGCTGGTCGATGGCGACGTGCCGCAACAGGCAGGCAACAACCACCCGACCAGCATCCCGACCGGTGTGTTCAGGACCAGCGACAGCTTCATCAATATCGCCACCACCGGCGGGCGGATCTGGGAGCGATTCGCGCAGGCCATCGAAGCCCCGGACCTGCTGACGCATCCCGACTACGCAACGATCGCGTTGCGCTCGAAAAATCGCGACGCGCTGAACGCCGCCATCGGCGTGTACATGGCGAAGCGCTCGACCGGCGAATGGGTCACCATTCTCAATGACGCCGGTGTGCCGTGCGGCCCGATTTACTCCATCGATCAGGTGTTCGATGACGCGCAGGTCAAGCATCTGCGCATCGCGCAGCAGTTGCCCGACACCGGCAGGCAACTCGTCGGACAGCCCTTCACGCTGTCGCGCACGCCGAGCCACATGGCGGCGCGTCCGCCTCTTGTGGGCGAGCAGACGCACGACGTGCTGAACGAATTCGGCTTCAGTGAACAGGAAATCGCCTCGCTCCAAGAGAGCAAGGTCGTCTGAATTTAAGGAACATACATATGGCTTCGACCGACAAGGTGATCTCCCGCAAGGACGGCAACATCGGCTATGTGATCTTCAACAATCCAGAGCGCCGTAACGCCATGTCGCTGGAGATGTGGGAAGCCTGCACGGCGCTGATGACCGAGTACGCAAAGGACGACAGCATCCGTGTGGTGGTGCTGGCGGGCGCAGGCGACAAGGCCTTTGTCGCGGGCGCGGACATCTCGAAGTTCGGCGACGAGCGCTCGAGCGAGGAAGGCGTCAGGACATACAACGATGCCGTTGAGGCCGCCTATGCCAGCGTGCATGAATTCCCGAAGCCGACCATAGCGATGATCCGCGGCTTCTGCGTCGGCGGCGGCATGGGCCTCGCGAGCTGCTGTGATCTGCGCATCTGCTCGGAGGATGCCCGCTTCGCGGTGCCCGCCGCCAAGCTCGGCCTCGGCTATGGATATCCCGGCGTGAAGCGCCTGATGGACGTGGTGGGGCCCTCCTTCACCAAGGAAATCTTCTTCACGGCGCGGCTGTTCGAAGCGATGGAAGCTGTCGAGATGGGCCTCGTGAACCGGATCGTCGAAAATCACGAGCTTGAGTTCTATGTGAAGAACTATGCCGCCACGATCGCGGCCAACGCACCGCTGACCGTCGATTCGATCAAGTTCATCGTCGGCGAAGCCTGCAAGGACGAACTCAAGCGCGACATGAAGCGCTGCGAAGACCTGGTTGACGCCTGTTTCAAGAGCGAGGATTACAAGGAAGGCCGCGCCGCGTTCATGGAAAAGCGCAAGCCGGTGTTCAAGGGACGTTAAGCGCGTTTACTTAAGTGGGCATGATCTGATCCGAAAACCGGTTCCCACTTTTCGGGATCATGCCCCTCGCGAAACATCCATCGACTTTAACTCGCGTCGGACTTCAGCCGTCGTCGCCGGTTCGCCGCCTGCGGCGCGGACACGCTTCACCGCATCCTTCACCAGAGCTTCATTGGTCTGCGGGATTCCCCAGTGGATGTCTTCCAGACCGACGCGGACATGACCACCGCGCGCGACCGTGTGTGGAATCAGCGGCGTGATGTCGACACCGAGACCCGCGATCATCCATGGCGCGCCGGGCGCAACTTCCGCCAGCAGATCGAGATGCGTATCGAGGTATTTGTCACGCGGCGGAAAGCCCCATGCAAACTCGTCCGAGAACATGAAGCGATAGATCGGCGTCGGTGATACCGGCGCAATCGCCGCCAGCGCAGCACCGAGCCGCGTGAAACCGGGCTCGTAGATCGCATAGCTCGGATGGACATAGTGGGCGCGCGCGATCCGCATGCCTTCCATGATATCTTCGTGCGGATTCATGTACACGCCGCCATGGGCGAGGTCATCAAACCGCGAAATGTGAACCGAGCCCGGATCGATCACGGCCCATTCGATCAGGCCGCGCTTTGCCAGTTCCAGCGTGTGGCCGAAGCGGTTGGTGTTCTGTTCCTGCCCGAGCCCCGGACTTGGGATGGTCGGATAGACAATGACATCGGCTTTCGCGCGGATGCCCTCGATGATGCGCGCATAAATCTCCCAGTCGTCCTTCTGGCGGCCGGTCGTTACGTCATAGGCATGGGCATGGATAATCGCCGCGCCCGCTTCCGCGCAGGCAATGCCATCCGCGACGATCTCCTCGACCGCGACGGGAATGCCCGGCTGTTTCGCGCGGGTCCATGGTCCGTTCAACGCGACTTCGATCCAGACCTTGCTCATCGTGTTACTTTCCAGTCCACACCGGCTTGCGCTTTTCGGCGAACGCCGCAAGTCCCTCCTTCGCATCCTGCGTCATCGCAAGAAGCGCGATCTGCGATTCAGTATAGGCGATGCCCTGATCGAACGACATCGAGGCCAGCGCGCGCATGGCATATTTCCCGCGGCGGATCGCCGTCGGCGACTTGTCGGTGAGGCGCCCGACCAGCCATTCGACCCTGGCGTCGAGTTCGGCAGCCGGCACGACATGGTTGAGCAACCCGGCGTCCTTCGCCTCGATGGCGCTGAACGGCTCGCCGGTGAAGCACCATTCGCGCACCAGACGCGGCGGCGCGATGGCCTGAAGGAGGCTCAGCACCTGCATCGGGAATACGCCGACCTTCACCTCTGGAAGTCCAAACACGACATTGTCCGCCGCCACCGCCATGTCGGTCATGCACAGAAGGCCGATACCGCCGGCCATGCAGACTCCATTGATACGGGCGATGGTCGGCTTGGTGGCGTTCTGCGCGGTGCGCAGCATGTCCGCATAGGCAAGATTGGGCTGCGACAGATCGAACGCGAAGCCGGCGCCCGGCTGCAAATCCGCCCCGGCGCAGAACGCCTTATCGCCTGCGCCGGTCAGCACGATCACCCGCACATCATTGTCCTCGTGCGCGCGGCGGTAGCCATCGACGATCCCTGCGATCACCGACGCGTTCAGCGCGTTGCGCTTGTCGGGACGGTTGATCGTGATCCAGAAGGCGTGCCCGCGTTTGTCGTACAGCACTGTTGCGTCAGACATCGCTTATGCTCCCTAAGCCGCGTCCTGCGCGGCCTCGATCTCCGCGACCACAAATCCGGTCGTGACCTGATCGCCCTCCGCGGCGTTCAGCGCCGCAAGCTTACCCGACACGGGGGCGGCGTGAACATGCTGCATTTTCATGGCTTCGAGCACGATGATCGGCGCGCCTGCCGCGACAACGTCTCCCTCCCTGGCCAGCACCGACACCACGCGGCCATTCATGGACGCCCGCAGCTTGCCGTCCGACCCGGCATCGCCCGCCTTCATCACGGCAACATGGGAGAGATCGCGCACATGCGAAGTGACGCCAGCGAAACTGAAATAGAGATCAGCCCCGTCGCGAACGAAGGTGGCTGAGCCGAGAACGCCGTTGCAGGTGAAATGCACCACATCGCCGTCGCGCGACCCGAGCGTCAGGGCGTGTTCGGAGGCGGCGATACCGACCTTGAAGACGTCGCCGCGCTCACGCCGCACCATCGGTTCGATGACGTGGCCATCAAGCTCGAAGCGCATCGGAATGGGGTAACTGTGTGCCAGCCCCAACCCTTGCTGCACATGAACCAGTCCAATCGACGCGACATGCACCAGCAGCGCGGCGATTGCGGCATGAAGCCCATCGCTGGACTGCGGTGGAAGCAAATCGATCGAATGCTCCGCGATGAATGCGGTGGTCGCCTGTCCCGTTGCAAAGACCGGGTGATCGAGACAGCGCGCAAGGAACGACTGGTTGGTGGTGACACCCAAGGCTGTCATCTGCGTCAGGCCCGACGTCAGCCTGCGCCGCGCCTCGTCCCGCGTCGCGCCATGGCTGATGATCTTGGCGATCATGGAGTCATAGAACGGCGAAATCTCGCCTCCGGATTCCAGCGCGTCTTCGACACGCGGCTCTGATGGCGTGCGCCAGCGCAGCATGCGGCCGGATTGCGGCATAAAACCATGCGCGGCATCCTCCGCACAGAGCCGCACCTCGATGGCATGGCCTTCGAGCCTCACGTCCTCCTGCGTCAGCGGCAACGGTTCGCCGCCCGCAACATGAAGCTGCAATTCGACCAGATCAAGCCCGGTGATCGCCTCGGTCACCGGATGCTCGACCTGCAGCCGCGTGTTCATCTCCATGAAGTAGTAATTGCCTGCATGATCGAGCAGGAATTCCAGCGTGCCCGCGCCCTCATAGCCGATGGCCTTCACGGCGGCGACAGCCGTCGCACCCATCCGCGCGCGCAACTCCGGAGACACCGCTGGCGACGGTGCTTCCTCGATCAGCTTCTGATGCCGCCGCTGCACCGAGCAATCGCGCTCGCCGAGATGGATCGCGTTGCCATGACGATCCCCGAACACCTGGATTTCGATGTGGCGCGGCTGAACGATGGCGCGCTCCAGAATCACATTTGGGTCGCCGAACGCGTTCTGGGCCTCGGAGCGCGCTGCGCGCAGCGCATCCGGGAATGCAGCCTCGTCCCTCACCAGACGCATGCCGCGTCCGCCACCGCCGGCCACGGCCTTGATCATCACCGGAAAGCCGATCCGCTTCGCGGCGGCGAGCATCGTGGCGTCGCTCTGGTCCTCGCCCTGATAACCGGGCACGCAGGGCACGCCTGCCTTCTGCATAAGGTCTTTCGCGCCGGCCTTGTTGCCCATGGCGTGGATCGCTTCGGGCGAAGGTCCGATGAACACCAGCCCGGCTTCGCGGCAGGCTTTGGCGAAATCCGCATTCTCTGCGAGAAAACCGTAGCCCGGATGAACGGCATCCGCGCCGCTCGCCTTCGCCGCTTCAATGATGGCGTCGATTCGCAAATACGACTGTGACGGCTGCGACTCCCCGATCCACACGGCCTGATCGGCCTCGCTGACGTGACGCGCATCGGCATCAGCGGTCGAATAGACCGCGACGGTCTCGTAACCGAGGCGCTTTGCCGTGCGCATGACGCGCAGCGCGATCTCGCCGCGATTGGCGATCAGTATCCTGCGGAACGGTGTCAGCTTTATCCCACTCCCGGTTGTTTTCATGGCCGCGCCACCGAGAACTGGACCTTTTGCGGATTGCGCTGTTCCGCCTCGCGGCAGATCGCCAGCACATTGGCCAGCACGGCACGGGTATCGCGCGGATCGATCACGCCGTCATCGAGCAGCCGTCCGCTGGTGGCAAACACATCCATCTGTTTTTCAAACACGTCGATGATCTGCGCCTTCATCGCCTCCAGCTTCTCCGGCTCCATGGGCTTGCCGCGCCGCGCGGCGGCGGCTTCCGCGACAATCGCCATCGTGCCGGCCGCCTGCTCACCGCCCATCACGGCGGTTTTGGCGTTGGGCCAGGAGAAGCAGAATCGCGGATGAAAGCCTCGCCCGCACATGCCGTAGTTGCCCGCACCGAACGACGCGCCGCAATAGATGGTGATCTGCGGCACGGTGGCGTTGGTCACTGCCTGGATCATCTTGGAGCCATGCTTGATCATGCCGGCTTCTTCATAAGCCTTGCCGACCATGTATCCCGTGGTGTTGTTCAGATACAGGATCGGCGTGCGCGACTGGCAGCAGGCTTGAATGAAATGCGTCGCCTTGTTGGCGCCGTTCGGGTCGAGCGGTCCATTGTTGGTGATGATGCCGATGGCGTGGCCGCCGATGCGGCCGTGGCCGCAGACGGTCGCCGGTCCATAGTTCGCACCGATCTCGAGAAAATCCGAGCCGTCGAGAATGCGCGCGATGATCTGCTTCATGTCGACGGGCCGCTTGTGGTCCATCGGCATAATGCCGAGAAGTTCTTCAGTGTCGTACAACGGCTGGCGCGGCGGCTCGCCGCTGTCCGGCTGCGCGCGATCCCAGTTAAGATCAGCCATGATCTGCCGGGCGATGCCGAGCGCCTCGCGGTCGTCTTCGGCAAGATAGTCGCCGAGGCCGGAAATGCTGGTGTGCATCTCCGCGCCACCAAGTTCCTCTTCCGTAGCGATCTCACCTGTGGCGGCTTTCAGCAGCGGCGGCCCGGCCAGGAACGCGCGCGTCCGCCCCCGCACCATCACGATGTAATCGGACAGGCCGGTCTGATATGCACCGCCCGCGGTGGACGAACCGTGGGTCACGGTCACCACCGGGAGTCCGGCAGCGGAGAGCAGCGCAAGGTTGCGAAACGTGGTGCCGCCGCGAATGAAATCCTCGACGCGATAGCGCAGCAGGTTCGCACCGGCGCTCTCCACCAGTTGCACCGACGGCAGCTTGTTCTCCAGCGCGATCTCCTGCGAGCGCAGCCGCTTGTCGAGCCCCATCGGCTGTAGCGATCCGGCCTCGATGCCGGAATCGCTCGCCGTCACCATGCAGCGCACGCCTGAAACGAAGCCGATGCCCGCAATGGTGCCGCCGCCAGGAATGCTCTTTTCCGGGTCCGGCGTATCGAGGCAATATCCCGCCAGCGCAGAGAGTTCGAGGAACGGCGCACCGGGATCGAGCAGCAGCGCGATGCGCTCGCGCGGCAGCAATTGTCCCCGCTCATGAAACCGCTTCTTCGACAGTTCAGACGCAGCGCTGGTTCGCCCCACCACCGCATTGACCCGCGCGATCTGCGCGAGCATGCCCGCGCGATTGGCCTGATAGGTCTCGCTCGTGTGGGAAATCGAGTTCTCAATCACCGTCATAAATGGTCTTTACTTTCAAGCCGCCGACGTCGCGTTGAAGTGATCGACGAATTGCTGGCGCAACTCGACCTTGCGCAGCTTGCCGGTGGCGGTCATCGGCATTTCGTCAAGAATCCGCACCAGCTTTGGAATCTGGAATCCGCCGAGGGATTTGCGGCAGTGTTCAATGATGTCAGTTTCGCCCGCCTGCGATCCAGGTTTCAGCTTGACGAAGGCGGACACCGCCTCGCCCCATTGCGGATGCGGCAGACCGACCACCGCGGCATTCAGCACCGCCGGATGGGCCAGCAGCGTTTCCTCGATCTTCACCGAGGCGACGTTCTCGCCGCCGGACTTGATCATATCTTTCTTGCGGTCAATGAACAGCACCTCACCGTGCTCGTCGATCAGCGCCAGATCACCGGTGTGATGCCATCCAAACTTGCGCGCGGCAGCCGTCGCCTCCGGGTCCTTGTAGTAGCCCATCATCACGTTTGGCCCGCGATGGACGATCTCGCCGATCTGTCCAGGCGGCAACAAGTTGCCTTCGTCATCCATGATCGCGGTCTCGTTGACGATCATCGACTCACCCCAGTAATTGCCGAATCGCGCCAATTGCCGATCCGGTTGCGACATGGTGGTCGCCGGGTACATTTCCGTTTGTCCGCTCGGCTGCACGAATGTCGGACACAGTTCTGCAATGCATCGCTCCAGCAAGGGGCGCGGCATCGGCGCCATGGTGTAAATGCAGGTGCGCAAGGCCGAGAGATCGAACTCTTTCCGGCGCGGGTGGTCGAGGATCGCCTGATACATCGCCGGCAATCCGATAAACACCGTCAACCTGTCGCGCTGAATCGCTTCCAAGCAGGCCACCGGATCGAAGCCGCGCATGATCGCCAGCTTGCCCCCGACCGATAGATATGTCAGCAGCAGCACATGGGCAGCGCAATGAAACAGCGGGAATTGCCCGGTGATGCCGTCATTGCGATCGAGATGCATCTCGATGGCGTTACTCATCGCCGCCATCACCACTGCGAGATGGCAATGCATCGCGCCTTTCGGCCGCGACGTCGTGCCCGAGGTGTAGATGATCATCGCCAGATCGCGGTCGTTGAATTCGACTTCCGGTTCGATGTCGGACTGTCCCTTGATCAGGTCGTTGAAGCTCTCGAGACCCTGTTCTTTCGCCTTGCCGGTCAGGTCAACGGCAATGAGATCGACACCGCGCTTTTCCAGCGCCGCGCGCCGTTCCGGCTGCGCATACAGGTTATCGTCGATCAGCGCGAAGCGAACTCCGGCATGATCGAGGATGTAGTCCATGTCGGACGGGCCGAGCATCGTATTGATCGGAACCCAGACCAGCCCCGCGCGGTGAATGCCGAACAGCGCTTTGACGAATTCAACCGAATTATTGCAGATCGTGGAGATTTTCTCGCCGGGCTTGAGTCCGCGCGCCACCAGATAGTTCGCGAAACGGTTGGCGTCGTGTTCCATCTCGGTGAAGGTGACCTGCCGCGCACCATCGGTCAGCGCGATACGATTCGGAAACCGGCAAGCGGCGCGGCGCAGAATATCGCCCACGGCCACCCGTCCGATGCGTCCCGGACCGGGCACGCCGCCCGTTGCAGTCAGATCGTTCATGACGTTATCTCCCTGTCTCAGCCATATTCTTGGGTGTATGGCTCTTGGTCCGTTGTGGCCGTTATTGCATCAGCTTGAGAATCTTCCGTGCCTCGGAAGGTGACGCGATCTCGCGTCCCGCCTTGCGCGCGCATGCAACGATGCCCTCGATGAGCTGACCGTTCGAGGTCACCTTGGTGCCGTCCCCGAGATAGAACGTGTCTTCGAGTCCGGTGCGCAGATGTCCGCCGAGTTCGGCGCAGCGCTGATGCAGCGGCCAGATCTCTTCGCGGCCGATCGCCGTGACGCTCCAGTTGGAGTCCGGCAATTTCAGTTTCAGCAGAATCGGGAGCAGGTCGGGATCTGCGGGCATGCCGGAGGCGACGCCCATGACGAAATTGTATTCGAGCGGTCCGGAATACATTCCGTTCTGCTTGTACATCGCCACGCTGCGCACAATGCCGACGTCGAAACACTCGAACTCCGGCAGCGTCTTCGTGACCTTCATCACGTCGAGGTATTTCTGGATCTTGTCCGGCGGATTGTCGAACACGTGCGGCGGCCAGGCCCACGAACCGTCGGCCTTTACCTTGAGATAGTTCAGCGAGCCGGCATTGCAGGCGGCCATTTCCGGCGCGGTCTCGCGCACGCAATCGAGCGCGCCCTGATAGTTCGGCCCGCTGACGCCCGTGGTGTGATTGATGATAACGCCGGGACACGCTTCGCGGATCGCCTGCTGAACCTCCTTCGACAGGTTCACGTCCCATGACGGCATATGCCCCTGATCCGGCCCTTGCTGGCGCAGGTGCATATGCATCACCGACGCACCCGCATTGAACGCAGCCTTCGCTTCCCGCGCCATTTCCTCGGGTGTGACCGGGACATGATGCTGCTTCGGATTGGTCAGCACACCATTGAGCGCGCAGGTAACAACGGCTTTATCCATTTTCGGCCCTCAGGTTCATCGCGAATTGATCCGAACGGTAGGAGGCCGGGACCGCCAACGTCTTGTGAAAACTAGCTGGCCTTGCCACAATTTTCCTGGCGTGGCGGCTTAACGCAAGTCTGCGCCGCAGGAACGGGCCATAAAACTCCTGACGAGGAGAATGAAAATGAACGCCCCGGAACAGTTCATTGATGAGCCGGCCAGCCCCTTTCTGACCCCGGAACATCTGGCGTTCCGCGACATGCTGCGGCGCTTTGTGGCGACCGAAATCGAACCTTTTGCAGCGCAATGGGACGAGGCCGGAGAGTTTCCCCGCGAGCTGTATCTGAAAGCAGCCTCCATCGGCCTGCTGCAGCTCGGCTTCCCGGAAGAATACGGCGGCGTGCCCTGCGACCGCTTCATGTCCATGATCGCGGCGCAGGAACTGGCCCGCGCCGGCTGCGGCGGCATCAGCGCCAGCCTGCAAAGCCATACCATCGGCTCGCCGCCGATTGTCCATGGCGGATCGGATGAGTTGAAGGCACGCGTGCTGCCGGACATTCTCGCAGGCCGGAAGATATCCGCGCTCGCGATCACCGAGCCCGGCGGCGGATCGGACGTGGCCAATCTGCGCACCGCCGCACGGCGCGATAGCAGCCACTATGTGGTCAAGGGCGAGAAGACGTTCATCACCTCCGGCATGCGCGCGGACTATTACACCGTCGCAGTGCGCACCGGCGGCGAAGGCGCCAGCGGCGTTAGCCTCTTGCTGATCGAACGCGACACGCCAGGCTTCTCACGCACTCCGCTGAAGAAAATGGGCTGGTGGGCGTCGGACACCGCAACGCTCTATTTCGACGAGTGCCGCGTGCCGGCCGGAAACCTGATCGGACAGGAGAATGCCGGCTTCAAGCTGATCATGAAAAATTTCAACAGCGAGCGGCTTGGCATGGCCGCGGGTTGCGCATCGGCGGCGCGAGTCTGCGTCGAGGAAGCTATCGCCTACGCCCGCGAGCGTAAAACCTTCGGCAAGCGCCTCGCCGATCATCAGGTGATCCGCCACAAGATCGTGGACATGGCGCAGCGCGTGGCAGCGACGCAGGCGATGCTCGAAATGCTGATCTGGCGGCTTGAGCAAGGCGACAATCCGGTCGCCGAGGTCTGCATGTGCAAGAATCAGGCGACACAGACGCTCGCTTACTGCGCCTCAGAAGCGGTACAGATTTTCGGCGGCGCGGGTTTCATGCGCGGGCCGAAGGTCGAGCGCATCTATCGCGAGGTCAAGGTCAACGCCATCGGCGGCGGCACCGAGGAAATCATGAAAGATCTGGCAAGCCGCCAGATGGGACTTTGAGAACATAAGAAAACATCAGGAAACGCAATGCAGTTCACGCAGGAACACGACGCCATCCGCCGCACCATGCAGCAGTTCATCAAGAACGAGATCAATCCGTTCGTCGATGAATGGGAGCGCGACGGGATCTATCCGGCGCATCAGGTATTCAAGAAGATGGGCGATCTCGGCCTGCTCGGCCTGTGCAAGCCGGTGGAATACGGCGGCGCAGGCCTCGATTACAGCTATGGCATGGTAATGGCGGAGGAACTCGGCGCGATCAACGCGGGCGGCGTCGGTATGTCGATCGGTGTGCAGACCGACATGGCGACGCCCGCGCTGGCGCGGTTCGGATCCGACGAGATGAAGCGCGAATTTCTCGCGCCGTCCATTGCGGGCGATTACGTCGCCTGCATCGGCGTCTCGGAGCCCGGCGCAGGATCGGACGTCGCCTCGATCAAGACCACCGCCCGCTCCGACGGCGACGATTACATCATCAACGGCGGCAAGATGTGGATCACCAACGGCACGCAGGCCGACTGGATGTGCCTGCTCGCCAATACCGGCGAAGGCCCGGTCCATCGCAACAAATCGCTGATCTGTCTGCCGATGAAGACCAAGGGCGTGGAGGTTCTGCGCAAGCTCGACAAGCTCGGCATGCATTGCTCGGACACCGCTGAAATCAAATTTACCGACGTGCGCGTCCCGAAGCGCAACCGCATCGGAGACGAAGGCAAGGGCTTCACCTACCAGATGCTGCAATTCCAGGAGGAGCGGCTGTGGGCGGTGGCGGCGTGTCTGAAGTCCCACGAAAAGACCATCGACGAGACCATCGAGTATACCCGCGCACGCAAGGCGTTCGGCAAGCCGCTGCTCGACAATCAGGTGATCCACTTCCGTCTCGCCGAATTGAAGACCGAAGTCGAGTTGTTACGCTCCCTGCTCTATCGCGCTTGTGAGGAGTACATCAACGGCAACGACGTGACCCCGCTGGCGACCATGGGAAAACTGAAGGCCGGCCGCCTGGGCCGGGAGATTCCCGACGCCTGCCTGCAATACTGGGGTGGCATGGGCTTCATGAATGAAACCCGCGTCAGCCGCGCCTATCGCGACCGGCGGCTGACCTCGATCGGCGGCGGCGCCGACGAGGTGATGCTTAGCGTGTTGTGCAAATACATGGGTACGTTGCCGGAGCAGTAAGCGCTTGCGCCAGATCGCGATACGCGCTGTATAGCACTGTAATCAGGGACACATCCAACATGCTCACGCTTTTTCACTGCGCCAGCGCGCGTTCGTTCCGGCCGCTCTGGACGCTGGAAGAACTCGGCATTCCCTATGACCTGAAAATGTTACCCTTCCCGCCGCGATTCCTGAAGCGCGAGTATCTCGAACTCAATCCGCTCGGCACCATTCCACTGCTGATCGATGGCGCGACCCGAATGACCGAGTCCTCGGCCATGTGTCACTACCTCGTGACGAAGTACGGCCCGACCCCGCTGAATGTCGCCGTCGATGAACCCGCCTATGGCTCCTATCTGAATTGGCTGTTTTTCGGGGAAACCACGCTGACATTTCCCCAAACTATCTACTTCCGTTATTCGCAGCTTGAACCCGACGAGAAGAAAAATCCGCAGGCCGCCGCCGATTATGCGCGCTGGTTTCTCGCCCGGCTGCGCGCGCTGGAGACAGCCGTCTCGCAATCTGACTGGGTCTGCGCCGGGCGCTTCACCGCTGCGGACATTTCGGTTGGCTACGCGCTGATGTTCGCGCAGTCCAATGGGCTGTCCGCGCAATTTACTCCCGCTGTCGCCGCCTATTGGGAGCGGCTCAAGCAGCGCGACGGATTCCGCAAGGCGATCGCGGCGCAGGACCGCGCGGGAGCCGAGCAAGGCGTCGCGCCGAGCGTGCCGGCTGCGACCTAAGCCCTCATCCCTGTCGCATCACTCGCAACATCCCTGCCGCTGATGATCTGCAGCCGCCGCGAGCCGGAAAACAGCGCGCTCGGCTGCAATCCATAAATGCGGCGCAGCGAGTGGCTGAAATGCGTCGAGTCCGGGTAACCGGCATCGAGCGCGAAATGCGCGAGGTTTCGCTCGACATTGACGTGATGCAGGATATTCCGCGCGCGCTTCCAGGCGCGGAAGGTCTTGAAATTCATGCTGGTCTCGTCCTTAAACAGATGCAGGAAGCGCGACAGCGAGAGCTTGACGCCGCTGGCGCAATCGTCGCCCGAGATGCTGCTGGACGGCTTGGCCTGGAAACGCGACACCACCGTTGAAATACGCGTATCGAGTTCGCGCTGCCTCAGGCGGCGCTGGAGAAAGATCTGGTCGAAATCAGCCGAGGTGAAACCGCTCGTGCCGCTGAGCGCCATGGTCGCATAGATCTCACGAAACCGCGCCGCGAGGCGGGTGGCCGCGACCGGGTCGTCGCATTGGCGGATGATCTCGGCGAGATCTTCATCGCTGACCGACTCCGGCTCGATCAGAAGTCCAAGAATTTCGCGGGACTCCGACGTGATCTTGTGCGGCAGATAAGCCGGGACGGCGAGGATCTCGCCAACACGCGGCGCCTGCCCTGCGATCTCGAGACGAGCTGTCCCATGCAAGGGCACGCAGACCGCGAGCGCACCCAGCGTGCGCACCGAGGGTTTGCCGTGCAGGCCGGCATAGAATACCCGCTCCGAACTGATCAGCATGAACCGGTCGGACCGGCCAGACGTACACCTGCGCATCGTTTCCTCCAGAAACATTCTTCACGGGCGATTGTTCGCCTCTTGTGAAACCTGAATTTAGCGGCTCTTTTCCGTCGTCTCGAATTTTCCCGCACCCATATAGCCGAACAGGAAACCCGCGACTTTGCGCTTCTGGATTTCCTCGCTGCCCTCGGTGATGCGATAGCGCCGGTGATGGCGATAGATGTGCTCGAACGGCTTGTGCCGCGAGTAACCCATGCCGCCATGCACCTGCATTGCGCGGTCGGCGGCTTCGCAGCACAGCCGGTTCGCCCAGAAATTGCACATCGACACCTTGTCGGACAGCCGGTGCTCGATCTCGGCCTGCGTCATCCGGTCCATTTCCCACGCCGTCTTGCGGATCAGGAGACGCAGCATCTCGGCCTGGGTCGCAAGCTCGACCAGCGGAAACTGGATCGCCTGGTTCTCGGCCAACGCATGGCCGAACGGCTTGCGCTCGCGCGCGTAGCGCACGCTTTCGTTAATGCAGTAGACGGCCGCGCCGAGCGAACTGGCAGCTTGGCGAATCCGGTTCTCATGCACAAAGCACTGCGCCAGTGACAGGCCGCGCCCGATCTCGCCAAACAGCGCATCGTCTGGCACGAACACATCCGTGAAGCTGACACGCGGATGGTCGGTCGGCATGTTGAAGGTCCAGAGATACTCTTCAACCTTCACGCCCTTCGCATTTGCCGGCACCAGAAAACACGTGATGCCGCGCGCGTCGCCGTCATTGCCCGACGTGCGCGCGAACGTCGCACAGTGGGTGGCGACATGCATGCCGGTGGTCCACATCTTCTCGCCGTTGATGACCCATCCGCTCACGCCATCGCGGGTGGCCTGAACGGCCCGTGTCTCCATATGGGTGGCATCCGATCCGTGGTCGGGCTCCGTCAAACCAAAGGTGATACGGTATTTGCCGATCAGCGAGCCTTCGATCATCGCCTTCTGGTCGTCGCGGCCATAGCGGTCCAGCATGGTGACCAGCGGAAAATTTCCGACGATGGAATGCTCGTTCTGCAAATCGTTGTGCAGGCCGAGACCCTTGGCGGCGAAATGCTCGCGGATCACCGCCATCCAGAGATTCGAGCCGTCCTTGCCGCCATAGCGCGCCGGAATCGCAAAGCGTAAATGCCCGGCTTCGTCGGCGAGAGTCTTCGCCTGACGCAGCAGGTCTTCCCACTCATGGCGCGGCAGGCCGCCCTTGTCGAAATCCGTCCGCGCCCATTCGCGGCGGTGATCGAAGAAGCGGATGTTGTCATCGCGCCGCTCGAGCGGCCCGATCTTTTGATCGATGAACCGATCGAGTTCAGAAAGATACGCAGTCAGATCGTCAGGCAGCGAGAAATCCAACGCGCAACTCCCGGACGTCCATCTCGGACCTGGTTTTTCCTTCCGCCGCCGGACATGCAGAGGCCGGCAACGGATGGCGAATTAAGGTAAGCCCGGGAGCGTTAGTCAAGCGCTTAATTAATTTGTGAAGCGGCTTCTTTGCTGGTCTAGTTTGAGCACAACAACGTCGCTCAGGTGTTGCAACGCAGCGCAAGAAACTATTCAAGGAAATCGCTCATGGCCTATGAATTCGCCAAGGTGGACCGCAAAGGTCCGCTGACCATCATCACGCTCAATCGCCCCGAGGTGATGAACGCCGTACATTCACCGATGCACTTTGAAATGCACCGCGTTTTCGACGAGTTCAACAAGGACCCCGATCAGTGGATCGCGATCGTGACGGGCGCAGGCGACCGGGCGTTTTCCGCAGGCAACGATCTGAAATGGCAGGCCCAGGGCGGCCAGCGCGGCTGGGATACCAGTGGCTTTGCCGGACTGACCCACCGCTTCGACTGCGACAAGCCGATCATCGCCGCCGTCAACGGTGTGGCGATGGGCGGCGGTTTTGAAATCGCGCTGGCGTGCGATCTGATCATCGCGTCTGAAAATGCGACCTTCGCCCTGCCCGAGCCGCGTGTCGGCCTCGCTGCGCTGGCCGGCGGATTGCACCGCCTGCCCCGCCTGATCGGCCTCAAGCGCGCCATGGGCATGATCCTGACCGGACGCCACGTTCCGGCGCGCGAAGGGCTTGAGCTTGGCTTCGTCAACGAAGTGGTTCCGAAGGGCGAAGCCCTTGCCGCCGCCGAGCGCTGGGCGAATCTCATTTTGCAGAACGGCCCGATGTCGATCCGCGCCTCGAAACAGACCATGCATCGCGGCCTCGGCGTATCGCTGGAACAGGCACTCGCGGAACAGTTCGAATACCCGGCGGTCAAGGCGCTGGCCGCGTCCGAGGATTATATCGAAGGACCCAAGGCGTTCGCGGAAAAGCGCCCGCCGCAGTGGAAGGGGCGGTAACGCTCACGCGACGCAGGTCGACTCCCTCTCCCGTGGGGAGAGGGGTGGGGTGAGGGCGTAGAATCTATCGTGAGAGCGTCCCCTCACCCGGATTGCTTCGCAATCCGGCCTCTCCCCACGGGAGAGGTGAAGGAAGGATACTATCGATTGCCGCAAGCCTCTCGCTCTCGCCTGTACGACGCATAATTCGGCTGGTCGATGGCCAGCTTGTCCATGGTGGTCTGCCAGACATGTTCGGTTAGCCCCGGCGTCTGGAAGCCCATCTCGCCGCTTGCGATCCGCGCCGACAAGAGGCGGTTGAGTTCCTCCAGCGAACCTGACGCGCCAAGCAGCTTTGACAGCCGCTCAAGCTCGGCAGCATCGCCGGATGATTCATGCGTGAGCTGCCGTACAACCAAATCGAGTGCATTGAGCCCGACGCGCAGCTTGAACGCGGCATGCCCGGACAATTGCGGCGCGACATCGGCGCGGAGAAATTCCGCCACCGCATTGATCAGTTCGACCGGCGTGGGCTGATCCTGCATCTCACACGTCCTTTGCCATCGGCGTCATGCCCCGCGACGCGGCGCCAGCAGCCGCAACAGATCGATTTCGGTTTCCGAGGCGCGGCGGCCGATCATGGCGCGCTCCATCGAATGATCCGGGCCGGCGCGAAACCGCTGCATCATGCCACAACACATGATGCCCCATCGCAAGGTGCCCAGCGTCTCCCAGAACATCACCCGCGCCCTGTCCACTGGATGACCCGATGCCGCTTCATATGCCGCGAACAAATCCTCGCGCGATCCAAATCCTCCGACCGGCTTGTCGATCTCGCCGAAGCGCCAGGAGTTCACGCAGATCCATCCGAGATCTTCCATCGGATCGCCAAAGTGCGCCAGTTCCCAGTCGAGCACCGCACGAACGCCTTCCGGGCCGATGATGAGATTGCCGTGCCGGAAATCACCATGCACCAGCGTCACGGTATCCGAGGTGGCAGGCGCGTTGCCGCGCAGCCATCGCAGCGCCAGATCGAATACCGGCCGCGGCCAGCCGAATGACTTGTATTCGGCGGCAAGATCGTCGAGTTCGCCCGCGACCGTCATCAGCCGCAACTTGGGCAGCCGCTCCCTGTCGAGGGCATGAATCCCCGCCATTACCTTGCCGAGCTGACTCGCCAGCAACTTGCGCGCCTGCGCGAAGTCCGCATCGCGCAAAATCTTGCGCGGGATGGTTTCGCCCTCGACGCGGTCCATGATGAAGCCGCTGCCAAGGCCATCCTCGAACTGCAGGACGTGGCGCACGCGCGGCGACGGAATTCCAGCCTCATAGGCCTGCTGCATCAGAACAGCTTCGGCCTCAAGCCCGGCGGCGCGACCGGGTGCAGCGCCATAGCCCGACGGCGCGCGGCGCAAAATCACGGCGATGTTTCCAGACGGGTGCAGGACGTCGAACGACCAGGTCTCCTGGCTTGCGCCGCCGGACAACCGGGCCAGGCGATCGATGCCTGTGGCTCCCGGAAACCAGCGCGCGATGCTGGCCTTGAGCGAACTTTCAATCGTCATTGGGCTTGTTGGCTCTCAAGTTGGAGCCGGACCGTAAAGAAGATCGCGTGCGCAGGCAATCCCGCGCACGCGATGTCACTCAGACCGGAAAGCTCAGAACATCAGGCCTTCCTTCACCAGCACCCAGCGGCCGTTCTTGACCTGCTGAACCTGCGTCACCGTACTGGCGAGATGGTTCGTCTTCGAGAATTTGGTCGGCGGCGAGTTGAAGATGTCCTTGAACACGTCGCCGGACTCGAGCGAATCCAGCATCTTGGCGCCGGTCAGATCCTTGCCTGCCTTGTTGGCATAGTGGGCGAAGGTCATCATCGCATTGTAACCGATGATAGCCTGCGTGTTGGCGTCCGTGCCGAACGCCTTTTTGTAGTTCACCAACCAGTCCTTTACCTTGCCCTTTGCGGTGTCCTCATAGGGAATTTCAAACCCGGACGCCGCATAGAGCCCTTCAACCATATCCTTGCCGAGCGCGGGCACTTCGAGCACGTTGGTCGGCGTGGCACCAAGGAACGTCACGTTCCAGCCGAGCTTCTTGGCTTCCGCCATTGCACCGATGGTTTCGCGGATCACGGTTCCGAGTACGACGAGATCGCAGCCGTCGGATTTCATCTTCGCGACCTGCGCACTGAAATCGGACGCGCCGCGCTTGTAGCTGGTGACCGACGCCGGCGTCAGCTTCATCGCGGCGACCTGCTGATTGAAGCCATCGAGGACGCCTTTGCCGTATTCGTCATCCTGATGCAGGATGCAGGGCTTGGCGAACTTCTTTGCCTCAACCATATACTTGACCGCAGCCCGCGTGCTTTCGACGTAAGGCAGGATGTTGTTGAACTTCAGCCGTTCCTGCGGTTTGGCGGGATCGAACTTGAAGGTGAACTCGGCGGCCGTCAGCGGGAAAAGCTGCAGCACGCCCGCGTCGAACAGGATATCCTGCGCGGCGAGAACAGTCGGCGAACCCATCGGGCCAACCATGGCGAAGATCTTGTCCTTCTCTATCAGCTTCTGCGACGCCAGCACCGCGCGCTTCGGATCGTAGCCGCTGTCTTCCACGATCAGCTTGATCTTGCGACCGTTGACACCACCCGCGGCGTTGATCTCGTCAGCGGCCATCTTCATGCCGTTGGATACCGGCACGCCCCAGCCCTTGATCGGGCCGGATAGATCCTGATGCGATCCGATCACAATCTCCGTCGGCGAGATGCCCTCGCTGGTCACCTTGGTTTGCGCGAAGGCCGACGACTGGGTCAGCGCCAGCGCGCCCACCGCAAGGCCCAACGCCTTGAACGACTTCGACATAACGGTCTCCTCTCTGTTGGCCCATATTCAGCGAAGGCCGGGCCCTGTTACCTTCGCCGTTGAACGGCCTTTCAGGCCGCGAAATGCGTTTCTCGTGACGCAATAATGCCGAAAGACTACGCCATCGCGCTCGCCCGGTACATTGCATCGATCTCGGCTGCGTAGGATTTGTTCACGAAACTCCGCTTCAGTTTCATGGTCGGCGTCAATTCCTCGTCCTCGGGGGTCAATTGCCGCTCGATCAGATGGAACTTCTTGATGGTTTCGACGCGAGCAAAGTTCGCGTTGACGGCTTCAATCTCGCGCCGGATCAGGTCCTGGATTTCCGGAGCGCGGCACAGGCTCGCATAGTTCGTGAACGGAATATCGTAGTCCTGCGCGAACTTCTCGACGTTCTCGTGATCGATCATCACGAGGCACGTCAGATAGGGCCGCTTGTCGCCGATCACCACCGCGTCCGAGATATAGGGTGAGAACTTGAGCTGGTTCTCGATCTCGGAAGGCGTGATGTTCTTGCCGCCGGACGTGATGATGATGTCCTTCATCCGGTCGGTGATCCTGACGAAACCTTCGTTGTCGATGGTGCCAACGTCGCCGGTATGCAGCCAACCCTTCTCGTCGATGGTCTCGGCGGTTTTCTCCGGCTGGTTCAGATAGCCCATGAACAGGAAATCGCCCTTGATGAGAATTTCCCCTTTCGGGCAAATCTTGACCTCGCCCCACGGCGCGGCCTTTCCGACCGAGCCAAGCTTGATGCGATCATTGGGCATCAGAGTCGCAACGCCGCAATTCTCGGTCTGACCATAGACCTCGCGCATGTCGAGGCCGATGGCGAGATACCAGCGGATCAGATCGGGCGAGATAGGCGCGGCGCCGGTGAAGGCGATGCGGACGCGGTCGAGTCCGAGCATGCGCCGGATATTGCGGAACACCAGCCAATACGCCGCCTTGCCCGCGAGCCGTAGCGACAGCGGCGGTGTTTTACCCTCAAGCCTGTACTCGGTCAGATGCTGGCCGATGCCGAGCGCTTGGCGATACATCCACTGCTGGAGCGGCGTTGCGTCCTTCAAGGCAATGGTAATGGCCGAATAGAATTTCTCCCAGATCCGCGGCACCGCCAGAAATGCGGTCGGCTGCACCTCGCGCAGATTGTCCGGCACGGTCTCCGGACTTTCGGCAAAGTTCATCACCGAGCCGACCGCGACCGACAGATAGTAGCCACCGATGCGCTCAGCGACATGGCATAGCGGCAGGAACACCAGCCGTTCTTCGTGATCGGTCGGCACCAGCAGATAGTCCGCATAGCGCATCTGGTGCGTGACGCTGCGGTTGGAATGCATCGCGCCTTTCGGCGGCCCCGTCGTCCCCGAGGTGTAGACGAGAATGGCGAGATCGTTCGTCCCGCGGCTGGCGATCATCTCGTCCCACAGCGCCTCGCGGCCGTTCATATGGTTGCGCCCGAGCGCCATGAACTCGTCCAGCGACATCACCATCGGATCGCTGAAGCCGGTCAGGCCTTCCATGTCGAACACGACGATCCTTTCAAGAGTCGGGCAGCGGGCGCGGCAGGCCAGCACCTTGTCGAGTTGCTCGTCATCCTCGGCGAAGATCACTTTGGTGCGGGAATCGTTGATCAGATATTCAACCTGCGCTGCGGAGTCGGTCGGATAGATGCCGGACGACACGCCACCCGCGCAGAGCACGCCCATGTCGGCGAACACCCATCCAGGGGTGGCATTCGAGACGATGGACGCAACATCGCCCGGCTTGAAGCCGACCGCGTGAAGCGCGTAAGCGATTTCCCTGGCTGTCTTCAGCCACTCGCGCCAGCTTGTCGATTGCCAGACGCCGAGATGTTTTTCCCGGATCGCCGGCTTGTCGCCGCGCATCTCAACCGCGAGCAGAAAACTCTTCGCGATTGTATCCGCGACGGTGATCACTGCGGGTCTCGCCATGGCTCGCTCCCTGTCTTTCGCCGCGCACAAGCAACGCGGCGCCGATGTCTCCTGCCCTTTTACGCCCGGTCTTGTCGCCGGACTTTCATCGCCAGCGCTTTATCGCCGGGTCTTTATCGCCGGGTCTTTACCGCCACGTCTTTTTCTTCTTCCAGCGCCGTTCGCCTCGCGCACCGCTTTCCTTGGCGCCGAGGTAGAATTCCTGGATGTCCTGCGACATCATCAGGCGTTCGCAGGTGTCGTTCATCACCACGCGCCCGATTTCCAGGACGTAACCGTAATCCGCGGTCTCCAGCGCCACCTTCGCATTCTGCTCGACCAGCAGGATCGACATGCCCTGCTCCTTGTTGACGCGCTTGATGATGGTGAATATCTCCTTCACCAGGATCGGCGACAACCCGAGCGACGGCTCGTCGAGTAGCAGCAGTTCCGGGCGGTTCATCAGCGCGCGGCCGATCGCCAGCATTTGCTGCTCGCCCCCGGAAAGCTGTCCGGCAGGCTGGTTGATGCGTTCGCGCAGGCGCGGGAAATATCCGTAGACCCGCTCCAGATCGTCAGCGACACCGTCGCGGTCCTTGCGTGGATAGGCGCCCATCATCAGGTTCTCACGCACGCTGAGGAACGGAAACACCTCACGGCCCTCCGGCACATGGCTGAGGCCAAGGCGTACAATCTTGTCCGCCTCCATGCGCTGGATCGATTGCCCCTTGAATTCGATGGAGCCCTTCTGCGGATCGAGAATGCCCGAAATCGTCTTGAGCACCGTGGTCTTGCCCGCGCCGTTGGCACCGAGCAGCGTGACGATCTTGCCGCGTGGGACTTCGAGGCTGATGCCGCGGATGGCCATGATCGGCCCATAATAGCTTTCGATGTTGCTGAGCTTGAGAATGGTCTCGGGCGTGCTCATGACATCGTCCTCATGTGCCGAGATAGGCGGCGACGACATCGGGATGCGCCTGCACCTCGGCCGGCGCGCCCATGGCCAGCACCTTGCCGTAGTTCAGCGCGATCACCCGGTCGGAGACGCGGTTGACCAGCGTCATATCGTGTTCGACCATCAGCACGGTGATGCCAAGCTCGGTTTTCATGTCGCGGATCCAGAACGACATGTCGTCGGTCTCCTCCACATTCAGCCCGGACGAGGGCTCATCCAGCAGGATCAGCTTCGGCTCGGTGCATAGCGCGCGGGCCAGTTCGATCACCTTGCGCACGCCGTAGGGCAGCCCGGAGATGAGCTTGTCCCGATGGGCGGCAAGGTCAAGGAAATCAATGACCTGCTCGACGCGGCGGCGATGCGCTTTTTCGTCGCGGCGCACGTTCGGCAGAAACAGCAACTCCTGCCAGAGGCTGGTAGTGGAATGGCGGTGCCGTCCGACCAGAAGATTGCTGAGAACTGTGGCGTTCTCGAACAGCTCGATGTTCTGGAAAGTCCGGGCAATGCCCAGCCCGGCGATGCCATAGGCCGGCTCCTCGGTAATATCCAGATCCTCGAAATAAAGCCGGCCCGAACTCGGCTCGTAGAGCCGCGAGATCAGATTGAAAATCGAGCTCTTGCCGGCCCCGTTGGGGCCGATGATCGAGAGGATTTCGCCCTTCTCCACGGCGAAGCTGACGGAATCCACCGCCTTCAGGCCGCCGAAGTGGAGCGAGAGATTTTCGGCGCGGAAGCAGCTCATCGGTTCCGCTCCGATTTGACGTAGATCTTCTGCCGCTTGAAAGTCGCGCGCTTGTAGAGCGGGAAGAGCTGAAAGAAGAGCTTGATCTTCAGCCAGCGGCCGTAAATCCCGTAAGGCTCGAACAGAATGAATAGCATGATGATCAGGCCGTAGATCGCGCCCTTCAGGCCGTTGGCAGAGGCGATCGCCGCGACATTCGCCTTGATCTGCGCCACCTGCTCCGCGCCCGCACCGAACGTGGCGGCAAGACCCGCGATTACCCCGGGGATGTCATCCTTCAGAAAAGTCAGGAACGGATCGACCATCACGATGAAGATCGCGCCCAGCACCGCGCCGTGCAGACTTATCACGCCGCCGATGATGATCACCATGATGAACTCGATGGAGAGCTGAAGCGTGAACATCTCCGGGCTGATGAACGTGAGCTTGTGCGCGAACAGGCAGCCCGCAAGCCCCGTGATCGCCGCGCTGATGGCGAACGATTTCACCTTGTAGCGCGCGACATTGATGCCCATGCTCTTGGCCGCCGTCTCGCTGTCGCGGATGGCGACAAATGCACGCCCGGTCGGCGACCGCATCAGGTTGAGCGTGCCGATAATCACCAGCACCAGGAGGCCGAGACAAAGGTAGTAGAAAATCGGCCCGTCGCGCGGAATGCTGTTGCCCAATATCTGGATCGGACGCACGCGCATGCCTTCATTGCCATTGGTCACATGCTCCCAGCGCGCCATGATCTCCTCGACGATCAATGCGAACGAAATCGTGGCAATCACCAGATAGATGCCCTGCAACCGCAGCGCCGGGAATCCCACCATCGCGCCGATGATGCCGGTCAGAATGCCGGCGGCGAGGAAGTAGACCGGAAACGGTACGCCGAGCTGCTGCAAATAGGCGGTCGTATAGGCGCCAATCGCGAGAAACGCGGCGTGCCCTAGCGAAGCCTGGCCGGTGAAGCCGGTAAGGATCATCAGCCCAACGCCCACCGTCGCATAGATGCAGACGAACACCAGCTGACTCATGAGATAACTGCTGAGCGTGAACGGCGCGATCACCAGCAGCACCAGCAGCGCGCCGTAGGACCAGAGGTAACCGCTATGCGGGATCAGCCGGATGTCGTCATTGTAATCGGTTTTGAACAGAAACCGCATGCCGCGCCCCTCAGACTTTCTTCCGCACATGAATCCCGAAGATGCCTTCGGGTTTCAGCAGCAGCACCGCGAGCAGCACGATGTAGGGCGCGACGTCCTTCCATCCCTGCGGCAGATAAAAGCCGGCCATGCTTTCGATCACACCGATCAGAACCCCGCCGACCACGGCGCCGGGGATCGAGCCGAAGCCGCCGAGTACGGCTGCGGGAAATGCTTTCAAACCAAGCACGAGGCCGACGTTGGAATGGATGAAGGTGATCGGCGCCAGCAGCACGCCGGCGCAGGTCGCGACCGCGGCGCTGATCGCCCAGACGATCGAAACCACGCGCTTCACCGGGATGCCCATGTAGTAGGCGGCGAGCATGTTCTCGGAGCTTGCCCGCATCGCGGTGCCGAGCGTGGTCTTGTTGAAAAAGAGATACAGCACGCCGCAAAGAATGATCGTCGCGGCGATCACCGACAGCTTGTCGTGGGCCAACACCAAGCTGCCGAGCCGCAGCACGCCGTGACTGAACGGCGTCTCGATCTTGAGATCGTCGGTGCCCCAGATCATTCCGGCGACCGAGCGCAGGAAGAAGCCGAGTCCGATGGTCGCCATGATGATGGAGAACTGGGGATAACCGAGAATCGGCCGGACCACGAGACGTTCGGCCAGCATGCCGAACAGCGCCATCGCGGCGACCGCGGCGATGAATCCAAGCCAGTAATTAAAGCCGAGCAGACTGATGAAGGTGAAGGCGAAGAAGCCGCCCAGCATCATCAGATCGCCTTGCGCGAAGTTGACGACCTCGGTCGCTTTGTAAACAAGAACAAAGCCAAGTGCGATCAGGCCATAGACACAGCCGAGCGCAATACCGCTCACCAACTGCTGAACGAAGTCCAGCATTCCGGGTATCCCTCCCCCAACGTGCCGCGATTCTGTCGATCGCCTTGGTCACGTTGCGATCCTACCGATCGCCTCACTCATATCTTGTGTCGATTAGCTATGCGTTTTTGTGTACGCTTCCGGCAATCAGAACCAAACCGCGGCGACGTGTCAACAACAGCCGACAGAGTGCGCTGCATTAAAAAAAGGAAAAGGCCGGGATCGCTCCCGGCCTTTGTAAAGGTGCTCAGTTCTGTTGCAGCTTACTTGGCTGCGGCGCGCTTCGGCGGCGAGGCCGGCCACGACTTGATCAGCGTGTCGTAGTCGACGGTTTCGCCCTTCGGCTTTTCGTTCGCCAACTTGCGCTGCGGAGCAATGTTGCCGTCCTTCTCCGACTTGGCGAACCAGAACTCAGCCGTTTCCTTCTTGTTGAGCTTGGGTCCGCAGGCGCCCTGCACGCCCGACTTCTCGAGACGTTCAAGCACCGAGTCCTGGGCCGCAGCCAGCGAGTCCATCGCCGCCTGCGCAGTCTTCGCACCGGACGACGCATCGCCGATGTTCTGCCACCAGAGCTGGGCCAGCTTCGGATAGTCAGGCACGTTGTTGCCGGTCGGCGTCCACTGCACGCGCGCGGGCGAGCGGTAGAATTCGACAAGCCCGCCGAGCTTCGGCGCGCGCTCGGTGAAGGACTTGTCCCAGATGTCGGACTCGCGGGTAAACGTGAGACCGACATGGCTCTTCTTCAAGCTCACCGACTTGGAGTTGATGAACTGGAGATAGAGCCAGGCCGCCTTGCGGCGATCCGCCGGGGTTGACTTGAGCAAAGTCACCGAGCCGGCGTCCTGATAGCCGAGCTTCATGCCTTCCTTCCAGTACGATCCGTGCGGCGACGGGGCCATGCGCCACTTCGGCGTGCCGTCGGCATTCACTACCGGCAGACCGGGCTTCACCATGTCAGCGGTGAAGGCGGTGTACCAGAAGATCTGCTGGGCGATATTGCCCTGCGCAGGAACCGGGCCGGCTTCGGAGAAGGTCATGCCCTGCGCCTGCGGCGGGGCATACTTCTTCAGCCAGTCGAGATACTTGACGATCGAGTAGACCGCTGCGGGACCGTTGGTGTCGCCGCCGCGTTCGACGGACGAGCCGACCGGACGGCAGCCCTCCATGCGAATGCCCCACTCGTCGACGGGCTTGCCGTTCGGGATGCCCTTGTCGCCGTTGCCCGCCATCGACAGCCAGGCGTCAGTGAACCGCCAGCCGAGGGAGGGGTCCTTCTTGCCGTAGTCCATGTGACCATAGACCTTGACGCCGTTGATTTCCTTGATGTCGTTGGTGAAGAACTCCGCGATATCCTCATAGGCCGACCAGTTCACCGGAACACCGAGTTCGTAGCCATACTTGGCCTTGAACTTCGCCTTGTACTCCGGATTGGTGAACCAGTCGTACCGGAACCAGTACAGGTTCGCGAACTGCTGGTCCGGCAACTGATACAGCTTGCCGTCCGGTCCGGTGGTGAACGACTTGCCGATGAAATCATCCACGTCGAGCATCGGGTCGGTGACAGCCTTGCCCTCGCCCGTCATGTAATCCGACAGCACAACGGTCTGATTATAGCGGAAGTGGGTACCGATCAGATCGGAGTCGTTGATCCAGCCGTCATAGACATTCTTGCCCGACTGCATCTGCGTTTGCAGCTTTTCGACAACGTCACCTTCCTGGATCAGGTCATGCTTGACCTTGATGCCAGTGATTTCCGTGAAGGCCTTCGCCAGCGTACCGGCTTCGTACTCATGCGTCGTGATCGTTTCCGAAACGACATTGACGTCCATGCCCTTGAAAGGCTCAGCGGCCTTGATGAACCACTGCATCTCCTTCATCTGGTCTTCCTTCGATAGCGTCGAAGGCTGGAATTCCGCGTCGATCCACTTTTTCGCCGCCGCTTCATCAGCGAAAGCTGGCGCACTGATCGCAGCCGACGCCGCCATCAATGCCACCGCGCTTGTCATCGTCAAAAGACGATTCCTTTTTGTAACGTGTCGCATGGTTTCCTCCGTTGAAAACACAACCTCAGGTCCGGGTTGATCCCCGGATCTGCCTTTTCTCCACTTGCGTCCCGAAGCCGGCATTCGCATTACTCCGCAGCACGTTCCGCGCGAATGCCGGATTCGAAAGGACGCAAGCAAACTCACAATTCCAGTGATCCCTTGGTTCTGACATTCGTAAAAGTGCCGGCAAAAAATCTCATACGAATGTCAGAACCGGATCACCGGCTAGACGTTGCGAAATATAACAACAGCCGAGACGAGCGAAATTACGGTGGCGATCCACAAACTCGAAACCTCGACGCCCTCGCCGATTGGCAGCGTCGCAATCGGGTTCGTGCCCGCAAATGCAATCCACAAAAGATGAATGACCGCCGTGGCGATCAGCGAAATGAACAGCCTGTCGCCGCGTGTGGTCGGAATGCGCAGGATCCCGACCCGCTCGGCCTCGGGGTAACGCATCGCGAGCCAGGTCATGACTCCAAGCGTTCCAGCCAGCAGGCAGAAGAAGATCGCCGTTGGTGCCGTCCAGGCCATCCATGCGATGTGTTCCATGGTCACACCCGTCCAAGCGCGAAGCCGCGCGCGATATAGTTGCGGACAAACCAGATCACCAGCGCGCCCGGGATGATGGTCAGGACGCCGGCCGCGGCCAGCAATCCCCAGTCCATGCCGGACGCCGAAATCGTGCGGGTCATGGTCGCGGCGATCGGCTTGGCATTCACCGAGGTCAGCGTGCGCGCCAGCAGAAGTTCGACCCAAGAGAACATGAAGCAGAAGAACGCCGCGACGCCGATGCCGCTCGCGATCAGCGGCATCAGGATTTTCACGAAGAAACGCGGAAACGAATAGCCGTCGAGAAATGCGGTTTCGTCGATTTCTTTCGGCACACCCGACACGAAACCTTCGAGAATCCACACCGCCAGCGGCACGTTGAACAGGCAGTGCGCCAGTGCGACCGCCCAGGGCGTGTCGAACAGATTGATCGCCGAGTACAGGTTAAAGAACGGCAGCGCGAACACCGCCGGCGGCGCCATACGGTTCGACAGCAGCCAGAAGAACAAATGCTTGTCGCCGAGGAAGCGATAGCGCGAGAACGCATAAGCCGCGGGCAGCGCGAAAGAGATCGAGAGAACGGTGTTGATGATGACGTATTTCAGCGAATTGATGTAACCGGAGTACCAGCTCGAGTCCGTGAAGATGCGTTTGTAATGAACCAGCGTCGGGTTGTTCGGCCACAACGTCATGGTCGTGACGATTTCCGTGTTGGTCTTGAAGCTCATGTTGACGAGCCAGTAGATCGGCAACAGCAGGAAGATCAGGAACAATGACAGGATGATGCGCCGTCCGGGAATCGTATGCATCACGCGCCTCCCGCCGGTTGCGCGCGCTCATTGTCGGCGTTTGTCATCACTGTGTAGAACACCCAGCACACGATCAGAATGATGATGTTGTAGACAAGGGACAGCGCCGCGGCCTTGCCGAGATCGAACTGGCCGAGCGCGATCTTGACCAGTTCGATCGATACGAAGGTCGTGGAGTTGCCGGGCCCCCCGCCGGTAACGACGAACGGCTCGGTGTAGATCATGAAGCTGTCCATGAACCGCAGCAGCACTGCGATCAGCAGCACGCGCTTCATCTTGGGCAACTGGATCGCGGTGAACACCGCCCAGCGCGACGCGCCGTCGATCTGCGCCGCCTGATAATAGGCATCGGGAATGGATTTCAGGCCGGCATAGCACAACAGCGCAACGAGGCTGGTCCAGTGCCAGACGTCCATGACGATGATGGTACACCATGCGTCGAAGCTGTTCGACACATAGTTATAGTCGAACCCCATCTTGTTCAGCACGTAACCCATCAGGCCGATATCGGGACGCCCGAAGATTTGCCAGATGGTGCCGACCACATTCCAAGGAATCAGCAACGGCAGTGCGAGAATGACGAGACAAGCCGCGACGCGCCAGCCTTCGCGCGGCATCGACAGCGCGACCAGAATGCCGAGCGGAACTTCGATCGCGAGAATGATCGCGGAGAACAGCAGATTGCGTCCGAGCGACGCCAGGAAGCGGTCACCGAGATCGGTCGAGGGATCGAGCAACTCCTTGAACCAGCCCACCCCGTTCCAGAAGAACTGATTGTTTCCAAACGTATCCTGTACCGAATAGTTGACCACGGTCATCAGCGGCAAGATCGCGGAGAACGCCACGATCAGGAACACCGGCAGCACCAGGAGCCAGGCCTTGTTGTTGATCGTCTTGTCCATCACGCGCGCCCTTCGGCCAGAAGACTGTCGGCATAGACGTGAACATGGGCCGGATCGAACACCAGCCCGGCGGTGTTGTCGGGAACAGAGAAACCATTCGGCACGCGGGCAGCGAACTTCACGTCGCCGATGCGAACGCGCGCGAAGCGGACGCGGCCGAGATCATCGATCCGCTCGATCTGCGCCGACAGAAGCCCGGGCGCGGGCGCCGCGACATGCACGAACTCAGGCCGCACACCGATTTCAATTTTCGCGCCGAGCGGCAGGCTGTCGTAGGTCCGGTTCAGCCTGATGGTGTGGCCGTCGATCTTCGCCTCATTACCCTTTACCTCTGCCGGAACGATATTCATGCCGGGCGAGCCGATGAAATATCCGACAAAGGTATGCGCCGGTTTCGCGAACAGTTCTTCCGGCGTCCCGCTCTGCACCACGCTGCCATCGTGCATCACCACCACGGTGTCGGCAAAGGTCAGCGCCTCGGTCTGATCGTGGGTGACGTAGATCATCGTGAGATCCAGCGCCTGATGCAACGCCTTGAGCTTCGAACGCAGTTCCCATTTCAGGTGCGGATCGATCACCGTCAGCGGCTCGTCGAACAGCACCGCCGCTACATCCGAGCGCACCAGACCGCGGCCCAGCGAGATCTTCTGCTTGGCGTCGGCGCTGAGCCGCACCGCCTTGCGGTTCACGTAGGGCGTGAGATCGAGCAGCTTGGCGATTTCCTTCACCCGCGCGTCGATCTCGTTTCGCGGCAGTCCTCGGTTCTTGAGCGGGAACGCGAGATTCTCGCCGACCGTCATGGTGTCGTAGATCACCGGGAACTGGAATACCTGCGCGATGTTACGCTCGCGCGTAGTGGAGCGCGTGATGTCGGCGCCGTCGAACAGCACCTTGCCGTGCGACGGCGTGACGATGCCAGAGATGATGTTCAACAGCGTGGTCTTGCCGCAACCAGACGGACCCAGCAGCGCGTAAGCGCCGCCCTGCCGCCAGGTCATGGTCATCGGCTTCAGCGCATAGGATGCCTGGTCGGCGACGTTGCCGCCGTAGGAGTGCGCCAGATCGACAAGATCAATGCGAGCCATGCGAGTGTCCCGCCGGCGCGGCGACGAGCCGGCCGGATTGATCGAAGATGAAAAGGTCGTTCGGATCGAGCACGGCATCCAGTTCCTGCCCCGGCAGAAACTCGTGGATGCCGGGCAGCACCGCGACCCAGTTGTAACCGTCTCGCTTGAGATGCACGAAGCTCTCGGAGCCGGTGATCTCCGTCACGCTGACCGTCGTGACGAACGCATGGCGGCCGGAAGAAGTGCCCGCAACCTCGAGCTGGTGCGCGCGGAAACCGACCTGATAGGCCCCGTCGCTCAAGCCTTCGTAGAGACCCGCCACCGACGCGCGTTCGCCGCCGGAATAGAAGATCGATCCGTTTTTCTTCTCGATGCCGACCGTGTTGAGCGGCGGATCGGAAAATACTTCCGCCACTTCCACCGTGTCGGGACGCCGGTAGACCTGTGGCGTCGCACCGGCTTGCAGCACCCGTCCTTCTCCCATGCAGATCGTGCGGCCGCCCAGCAGCAAAGCTTCCGAGGGTTCGGTTGTCGCATAGACGAAGATCGCGCCGGACTCCTCGAAAATGCGCGGCAGTTCGGTGCGCAGTTCCTCGCGGAGTTTGTAGTCGAGGTTGGCGAGCGGCTCGTCGAGCAGCACGAGGTCCGCGCCTTTCACCAGCGCCCGCGCAATAGCGGTGCGCTGCTGCTGGCCGCCTGAGAGCTGCAACGGCGTCCGGTTGAGATAGGGTTCGAGCTTCAGAAGCTTTGCTGCGTTCCTGACGCGGGTCTCGATCGCGTCACGCGCGACGCCCTGCACACGCAGCGGCGACGCGATATTCTCGTAAACCGTCAGCGTCGGATAGTTGATGAACTGCTGGTAGACCATCGCCACCGAGCGCTTGCGCACGTCGAAACCGGTGACGTCGTTGCCGTCGACAAGCACACGGCCGGAGGTCGGCTTGTCGAGGCCCGCGAGCAACCGCATGATCGAGGTCTTGCCTGCCAGCGTCGGGCCGAGCAGCACGCTCAAGGTGCCGCGCTCAAGCGTCAGCGAGACATCGCGAATCCAGGGAACGCCGTTGACCTCGCGCGAAACCTTTTCGAGGGTGACGCTCATGCACGGCCTCCCGCTTCCTTCAGCGGCCGGTCGAGGCCGCTGCGATGCGTGGCGATCCAGTCATCGAGCGCCTTCACTTCATCGGTTGTCAGACGCAGACCCAGCTTGGACCGTCGCCAGACGATATCCTCGGCGGTGCGCGCAAACTCGTGCGCGATGAGATAACGGACTTCACGCTCCGTCAGCGTGTCGCCGAACAACCGTCCGAGCTCCGCCGCCGACGACGCCTTGTCGAGAACCTTGCTGGCCCGCGTACCATAGGCGTGTGCGAGACGGAGCGCGAGGGAGCGCGACAGGAACGAATTGTCGCGGATCAATTCATCCGCCAGCGCCGGGATCGCAGACACATCAAGGTCGCCGCCGGGTAGCGGCGTTGTGCCAGACCAGCCGGCCGGCTTCGCCTTGCCCGGCAGATATTGCTCCAGCCGCTCCAGCGCCTCTTCGGCGAGACGCCGATAGGTGGTGATCTTGCCGCCGAAGATCGACAGCAGCGGCAACCCGCCCGGCGCATCGAACTCGAAGACATAGTCCCGTGTCGCGGCTTTCGCTTCACTGGCGCCGTCGTCATAAAGCGGGCGCACGCCCGCATAGGCCCACACGACATCCGCCGGCTTCACCTGCTTGGCGAGATAGTCATTCACGGATTGGCACAGATAAGCGATTTCTTCCGCCGACGCCGTTACCTTGGACGGATCGCCGTCGTAATCGCGATCCGTGGTGCCGATCAGCGTAAAATCGTTCTGGAACGGGATGACGAAGACCACGCGGCCATCGCTGTTCTGGAACGTGTAGGCGTTATCGTGGTCGTAGAGGCGCGGCACGACGATGTGCGAGCCCTGCACCAGACGCACCTTGGCCTTGGCATTGATGCCTGCACGCCGGCTCAGAACATCCTCGACCCATGGGCCGCCGGCATTGACCAGCGCACGCGCCTTGATGCTGCTTTGCGCTCCGGTGACGGTGTCCTCGAGTATCACTTGCCAGCAATCGTCCAATCGCCGTGCCTGAACCGCGCGGGTTCGTGTGCGGATCACCGCGCCGCGATCCGCTGCGTCACGAGCGTTGAGTACCACGAGACGCGCATCGTCGACGAAGCAGTCCGAATACTCGAAACCTTTTGTGAAGCGGCCCGGCGCCAGTGGCTGGCCGACCGGATCGCACGTCAGATCGACCGTGCGCGTCGCCGGAAGCAGGCGTCGTCCGCCCAGATAATCGTACATGAAGAGACCGAGCCGCAGCAGCCAGGCCGGACGCAGACCGGCGTGATGCGGCAACACGAACCGCAGCGGACGGATGATGTGCGGGGCGATCTGCCACAACACCTCCCGCTCCAGCAGCGCCTCGCGAACCAGACGGAATTCATAATACTCGAGATAGCGAAGGCCGCCGTGAATGAGCTTGCTCGACCACGACGACGTGCCACTGGCGAGATCGTTCATCTCGCACAGGAATACGGAATTGCCCCGGCCCGCGGCGTCACGGGCGATGCCGCAGCCGTTAATGCCTCCGCCGATGATTGCGAGGTCGAAAACCTGGTCCAACGTCTCCCCCGGCGCTCGCTACTTTCATTTATAGCGATTTCGCTTTCGAATTGGATTAAATCACAACTTGAAACGAAAGCAAGCGACATGATGATTTCGCGGGAAAGCACGCCATCACTCAGAAAAGTGAAGATATATGAGTTAGTTAAGGGTTTCGTGGCAACCCAGGGGCAAGGCGCGCTAACTGTCCACGAGCCGAAAGCCGAGCCCGGCAAAAAAACAAGCAGCGGCAGCTATCAAGTCACGTCGGCGGGTTTGTCCGGCATCGCCGCGATGACGTCGATGCCCCTGCTGTTGCAAATGGCCTGAAGGCTGGCGGGCAGCGGCAGATCGGTCACGAATGTATGGATCTGGCTGAGATGCGCGATGCGAACCGGCGCGTTGCGGCTGAGCTTGGTGCTGTCGGCCACCAGCATCACACTGCGCGCATTGGCGATGATCGCCTGCGCGGCCTGCACCTCGCGATAGTCGAAATCGAGCAGCGCGCCCTCCTCGTCGATCGCGGACGCGCCGATGATGGCGTAGTCGACCTTGAACTGCGTAATCAGGTTATTCGCGGTCGATCCGATCACCGCGCCGTCCGCACGCCGCACCGTGCCGCCGGCGACGATCACCTCGATCCGGGGGTGGCGATAGAGCAGCATCGCCACGTTAAGATTGTTGGTGATGACCAGCAGATCCTCATGCGCCGTCAGCGCGCTCGCGACTTCTTCCGTCGTGGTGCCGATATTAATGAACAGCGAGCAGCCGTTGGGAATTTGCGCCGCCGCCGCCGCACCGATGGCTTTCTTTTCCTCCGCTGCGACGAACCGCCGGGCCTCGTAGGCGAGGTTTTCGACGCCCGAAGCGATGATCGCGCCGCCATGAACCCGCGTCATCGAACGGCGATCGCACAGATCGTTCAAGTCCTTGCGGATGGTCTGCGCTGACACTTCAAAGCGCCGCGCCAGATCCTCCACCGTCACCCGCCCGGAGGCGCGCGCGATGTTCAGGATGTCGGACTGGCGGTTGGAAAGCTCGGTCATTCAGCACCTTAACCCGTATCGGGCAATGGTGCTGCGGTTGCCGCGTCGGGTCAACTCGGCATTTCACCGGTCAGCTCACGGACGCCGCGTGTGGTTAAAAACCGTGCCCGAGAGCCACTCGTCACACCGCCATCTTGCGATGCCGGATCGGCGAGCCGAACGTCAGGCCAGCCGCCGCATCGATGATGGTGTTGGCATCGAGGCCGTAGTGGGCATAGAGATCGCCGATGGTGCCGGTCTGGCCGAACTTTTCCACGCCGAGCGCTTCGACGCGGTGGCCATGCACGCTGCCGAGCCACGCCAGCGTCGCCGGATGCCCGTCGATCACGGTGATGAGCCCGCAATCGCGCGGTAGCGGCGACAGCAACCGTTCGACATGACTCGGCTCGCGCGGCCCGCCACTGCGGCGAAGCTTGCGCGATGCGCTCCAGCCGGCGTGCAGCCGATCCGCCGACGTGATCGCAAGCAGGCCGATGTCCCGGCGTGACTCGCCAAGCAATCCTGTCGCCTCGATGGCCTCCGGTGCGACCGCGCCGGTATAGGCGATCGCCAGTTCCGCGTTCGGACCGGGTTTGCGCAGCCAGTACGCGCCCGCTGCAATGTCGCTCGCAAGTTCTGGCGTCATCGCTCGCTGCGGCTGATCCAACGTGCGTGTCGACAGCCGCAGATAGACCGATCCGCCATCCTCATCGCGCTGCATGTGCTCGAAGCCCCAGCGCATGATGACCGCCAGTTCGTCCACAAACGCTGGCTCAAATGACGAGAGCCCGTCCTGCGCCATGCCGATCAAAGGTGTTGCGATCGACTGATGCGCGCCGCCTTCAGGCGCCAGCGTGATGCCCGACGGTGTCGCCGCCACCATGAAGCGCGCATCCTGATAGCAGGCGTAGTTCAGCGCATCGAGACCGCGCTCGATGAACGGATCGTACAAGGTGCCCACCGGCAGCAGCCGCTCGCCGTTGATCGCATGCGACAGGCCGAGTGCTGAAAGCATGATGAAGAGGTTCATCTCCGCGATGCCAAGCTCCATGTGCTGGCCCTTCGGCGAATAGTCCCACGCGAATGTCGATGGAATCTTCTCCTTGCGGAACAGATCAGTGTTCTCTGCCATCGCAAAGAGGCCACGCCGGTTTACCCATGGGCCGAGATTGGTCGAGACCGTCACGTCCGGGGATGTGGTGACAATGCGCTCCGCGAGCTTCGTGTCGCTGCGTGCGAGTTCGTTCAGCACAAGGCCGAAGCCCTGCTGCGTGGCCATGCGCGGCGTCAGCGTCACGCCCAGCTTCGCAGGCACCTCGATCTTCGGCGCATCGAGCCGCCGTGCGCCGTCGCGCGCGAACCTCACGTTCTTGAGGAAGGTCTCAATACGCTTGTGATCGAGCGAAAGACCTTCCAGCCGGTCCCATTCATGGCCAGGACGGATGTTCTGCGCCGCACGGAAGGTTTCCATCTGCGCGACGGTCATCAGCCCGGCGTGATTGTCCTTGTGGCCCTGGAACGGCAGACCGACGCCCTTGATGGTGTAGGCGATGAAACACACCGGCCGATCGTGATCGATCGCCTCGAAGGCCTCCAGCATGCTCGCCATGTCGTGACCGCCAAGATTTGACATCAGCGCCAGCAGTTCGTCGTCGCTGCGCTTCTCGATCAACCTGGTCACCGCGCCCTGATCGCCGATGTCGTCGAGCAGATGCTTGCGGAACGCTGCACCGCCCTGGAAACACAGCGCGGCGTACATCTGGTTCGGGCAGCTATCGATCCACTTGCGCAGCGCCTCGCCGCCCGGCTCCGCGAACGCGGCCTGCATCAGCTTGCCGTATTTCACGATCATCACGTCCCAGCCGAAATTGCGGAACATGGTCTCGAGCTTTTCCCACAACCCTTCGTGGATCACCGCGTCGAGACTCTGGCGATTGTAATCGATCACCCACCAGGTGTTACGCAGGCCCTGCTTCCAGCCTTCCAGCAGCGCCTCGAAGATGTTGCCTTCATCGAGTTCGGCGTCGCCGACCAGCGCTATCATGCGCCCCTCGGGACGATCCTTCATCCAGCCGTGCGATTTCACATAGTCCTGCACCAGCGACGAAAACAGCGTCTGCGCCACGCCGAGGCCGACCGACCCGGTGGAGAAATCCACGTCGTCGATATCCTTGGTGCGCGAAGGATAGGACTGTGCTCCCTTGAAGCCGCGAAAATTCTCCAGCTTCTCGCGCGTCTGCTGCCCGAGCAGATACTGGATCGCGTGAAACACCGGACTGGCATGCGGCTTCACCGCAACGCGATCCTCCGGCTTCAGCACGCCGAAATAGAGCGCCGACATGATTGTCGCCAGCGATGCCGATGAGGCCTGATGGCCGCCGACCTTCAGCCCGTCGGAATCCGGCCGGATGTGATTGGCATGGTGGATGGTCCACGACGACAGCCACAGCACCTTGCGGGTCAGCGCGGACAGAATTTCCAGACGAGAGGGTTCGATAGGCATGGCGATCACCGGAATAAGGGTCCGAGACCGATGCTATTCCTCACCGGGCGCTGAAAAATCTCAAATCATCTCGACTGGAATCCAGATATTAGTATATCATACCAACAATTATGTAATTTGTGAGATTTAGTTCTAATGACTGAGCTTGATGCAATCGACCGCAAAATCCTAGCGATTCTTCAGTCCGATAGCCGTGTCACCATGCAGGATCTTGCCGATCAGGTCGGCCTCTCGGTGTCGCCCTGCCACCGCCGGGTCAAACTGCTCGAGGAACGCGGCGTGATCTCGCGCTACATTGCGATGGTGGACCAGAAATCGGTCGGGCTTCCGGTCAGTGTGTTCATCTCGATCAAGCTGGAGCGGCAGAAGGAGGAAGACCTCAACCGCTTCGCCAGGGCGATCTCGAAGTGGGAGGAAGTGCTGGAATGCTATCTGATGACCGGCAACCGGGATTACCTGCTGCGCGTCGTCACCGCCGACCTTCCGTCCTATGAAGCATTCCTGAAAACCAAACTGACACGGCTCGAGGGCATCGCCTCGATCGAGTCGAGTTTCGCTCTCAGTCAGGTGAAGTACTCGATCGCGCTGCCGGTCTAGCGCACGCTACAGATCGAAGAACACGGTTTCCCTGTCGCCCTGCAAATGGACGTCGATCCGGTAGGTTGCAACGTCCCCCTGCTCGCGCTTCGCAATGAGGGTCGCGCGGCGCTCCGCCGGCACCAGCGCAAGGATCGGATCGGCCGCGTTTGCCTCGTCTTCAAAATAAATCCGGGTGATCGCCTGCTGAGTCATGCCGCGCGCGAACACCGCGAGAAGAATATGAGGCGCCTGCGGTCTGCCGCCGGGCCCCGGCACCGGACCGGGCTTGATGGTGCGGAATTCAAATCCCCCCTTCGCATCCGCACCGCAGCGCCCGAAGCCCTTGAACACGGCGTTCGGAGCGGCGCGCGTATCCTGCGGATCGGCAAAACGTCCCTGCGCATCGGCCTGCCATATCTCAAGCATGGAATCGGGGATGACCTTGCCCTCGCCGTCGAACACCTGCCCGACAATGCGGATACGTTTACCGGAGACATCCGGCGTCACCAGATCGTTGCTGAACGCGTCGTTCCACGCGTAGTCGTTACCCGGCGTCAGGCCATACTTGAAGTAAGGACCCACGGTCTGGGAAGGGGTGATGTTGCTCATCAATCGTTATCCAGCGGCGTGGCGTTGCGCCCACGCAATACAATGTCGAAACGATAGCACAGCGCCCAGTCGGGCTTGGTGTTTTCGAGATCGAAACTCGAAACCATCCGCATCCGCGCCTTCTCGTCCGTCACCGAATTGAAGATCGGATCGTAGGCGAACAGCGGATCGCCAGGGAAATACATCTGTGTCACGATGCGCGAGATGAAGGAATGCCCGAACACCGAGAAGTGGATATGGGCCGGCCGCCACGCGTTGGGATGATTGCCCCACGGATAGGCACCGGGCTTGATGGTGATGAAGCGGTAATAACCCTGCGCGTCCGTTTGCGCACGGCCAGCGCCAGTGAAATTCGGATCGAGCGGAGCCGGATGCTGGTCGACGACATGGATGTAGCGCCCGCAGGCGTTGGCCTGCCACACCTCAAGCAGCGTATTCGGCACGCCGCGGCCGTCCTCGTCACGGACGTGGCCGTGGACGATGATGCGCTCACCGAGCGGCTCGCCCTTGTGCTGGATGGTGAGATCGTTGTCATTCTCGCGCACCGCCTCTTGGCCGTAGACCGGCCCGGTCAATTCCGACAGCGTGTGCGGTATGATAACGAGCGGCCTGGTCGGCGAACGCAGCACCGTGCTCTTGTAGGCTGGCGACAATCGCGGCGCATGCGCCGCGTTGCTTTCCCGCGGATAGATCAACGTCATGGGCGTCTTCTTTTCGTTGTTCCAGTCAGCATATCAATTCAATCAGTGGATGCCCACACCGAGCAGCCGATTCACCAGCGCCCGATCCGACTTCAGTTCCGCGGACGCACCTTCCCAGACCGCGCGGCCGCGCTCTACCACCATGACGCGATCCGCGAAATTCAGCGCACGCTCAATCTGCTGCTCAACCAGGATGATCGTCATATCACCGCTGGTTGCGAGCCGGGAGATGGTTTCCATCAACTGATCGCAGATCACCGGCGCCAGCCCTTCCAGCGGCTCATCCAGCAGCAGGACGGACGGTTTGCCAAGCAGCGTCCGCGCCATCGACAGCATCTGCTGCTCGCCGCCGGACAATTGAAGGCCGAGATGACGGCGCCGTTCCGCGAGGCGCGGAAACATCTCGTAAATTCCGGCAAGACCGTCCCGTTCGCGCGTCTTGAAGCCCGTCGACAGGTTCTCTTCCACCGTCAACGAACCGAAAATGTCACGCGTCTGCGGCACATATCCCATGCCGCACAACGCGCGTGCCGAGGTTCGCATCGCGCTGATGTCCTGTCCGTTCGCAACAATGCGCCCGTGATGCCGCGTCGACAGCCCCATCAGCGTCGCCAGCAGCGTCGTCTTGCCAACACCGTTGCGACCGAGGATCGCGAGGCGGCCACCAGCCGGCACCTCGAACGACATGTCCGAGACGATCTGTGTCGGGCCGTAACCCGCGCTCAGGCGCTCAACTTCAAGCCGTGCGGCTGGCATCGGCATAGCTCCCCAGGTAGGCGCGGCGAACCTCGTCGTCCTTCGTGACATCCTCCGGGCTGCCTTCGAAAATCATGCGGCCATTGGCAAGCACGAGCACGCGCTTCGCGAACCTGAACACAAGGTCCATGTCATGTTCGATCATCAGAACGGCGATATCGGACGGCAGGCGATTGATCGCGTCGAGAATCTTGGGTGCTTCGTCGTGCGGAACGCCAGCGGCCGGCTCATCCAGCAGCAGAACCTTCGGCGTCAGAGCCAGGCCGATCGCGAGATCCAGCAGCCGTTGCTGGCCGTAGGCAAGCTTCGCGACAGGAAGCTGCGACAGGTGCGCAATGCCGAGAATGCCAAGAATGTGCATCCATTCGTCGCGGACACCTGGCGCGAAAGTCGCCACCGACAGGAACTTCCGCGTCATGCCTTTGCGCTGCATGACAGCCAGCGCGACATTTTCCGCAACCGTCAGGCTGGTGAACAGGCGCGTGATCTGGAAGGTTCGCGCCAGACCGTGCCGAACACGTCCCGGAATGGAAATGTTGGTAACGTCGTTGCCCTCAAAGAATACGCGGCCATCGGATGGAGCAAGATCGCCGGAAATCACATTGACCAGCGTGGTCTTGCCCGCGCCGTTGGGGCCGATCAGCGCCACACGATCGCCTTTGCCGAGACTGAAGGAGACATCACGGTTGACGTGCAAACCGCCGAACGACTTCGAGACATTTCGCAGCTCGAGCAGCGCACTCATGGGCGAGACCTCCGCTGCGAGAACAATGCCCAGAGAGAGGCGATGCTGTGCCCGAGGCCACGCGGCGCGAAGATGACAATGATGATCAGCAGCAGCCCGACCAGAGTCATCCAGTGGAAGGGATTAGCAGCCGAAACGATATGTTCGAAAATCTGGAAGATCACGGCACCTGCCAGCGCGCCCCACAGGTTTCCGGCTCCGCCCAGCACCAGCATGACCAGGACTTCGGCGGATCGCTCGAAGCTGACGCTATCGAGCCCGACGACGCCGGTGTTGATCGCCATCAGAGCTCCACCGAGACCCGCAACGATTCCGGACACGCCGTACATCACGACTAACCGTGGATAAGCCGATGCTCCAATCATCAGCGCGCGCAGAGAGTCGTCCTTGATCCCGCGGCACAGCAAGCCAAACGGAGAGCGAACGAATCTCAGCAGCAGCACCATGACGACGGCGAGCGTCACCAATGAGAAGATGTACGACGTCCTGCTATACATATCGAACGAAAACACACCGAAGATCGGCGCTGGCGTGATACCAGACAGACCGTCGCTACCGCCCGTCAGCGAAGACAGCTTGTTGGCGAGCGAACTGACGAGTTGGCCGATCGCGATCGACAGCACGAGCTGCGGCAATCCGTGGAAGCGCGTGATCAGCGCGCCGGAGATCAGCCCCATCACGGAGCCGGTAAAGGCGCCGATCGCGAGCAGGACCAGCGGATTCGTAACGCCGGCGATACAGGCGTTGCCGACCGCATAGGCGCTGACGCCGAACAAAGCCGCTTGCCCGAGTGTCGCGACACCGCAATAGCCGGTGACGAGATCGAGCGAGAGAACGAGAAAAGTGATGCTGATCAGCCGCGTCAGGAACGCGAGGTCGTCAGGAAACGCGAAATAGCCGATCGCGCCCACCACCGCGACTGCGAGCAGACCAAAAGCTTCCTGCTGGAGCGGAAATCCGGACCGCGGCACATCGTATTTGATGGTCTGCTCGGTCATGTCAGTGCGCCCGTCCGAGAAGGCCGCGCGGAAACAGGAACACCGTCAGGATCACCGCGAGATAGAAGAAAAACTCGCCGAACTCCGGCGCCAGATACTTTCCAGTGGTGTCCGCAAGCCCCAGAAACAATGACGCTGCAAGCGCACCAAGGATCGATCCCGCCCCGCCCACCGAGACGACCACAAGGAACGTAACCATGTAGCGCAGCGCATAGAACGGCTCGATCGGCAGCATCTCCGCGCCGAGTACGCCGCCGAATGCCGCGAGGCCAACCGCCAGCGCAAAGGTCGCCGAATAAATCCACTGTGTGCGAATGCCGAGCGATTCCGCCATGTCGCCATTGTCGACGGCGGCGCGCATCCGCACGCCGAACTCCGTCTTGTCAATCAACAGCCATAACGCCAGCGCCGTCACGAGCCCGCACGCGATCACCACTAGCCGGTGCGTCGAAATCATGCGGAAGCCGAGATCGAACGGACCGCTGAGCGCAGCCGGCAGCGGGATCGGCTTCGAGGTCGGACCGAGCGTGAAGTTCGCCAAACCGATGATAACGAAGGTGATGCCGATGGTAAGCAGGAGCTGGGTCAGCGCATCGGAGTGCCGATAGATGCGACGATACAGCAAAACCTCGAACGGAATCGAGATCAGGATCGTGCCGATGACGGCGAGGACAATGGCGATCGGATAGCTGATGCCGAGCGTCTTCAGCGCATATGACGCGAGATACCCCCCGATCATTGCAAATGCGCCATGGGCCAGATTCACGACGCGCATCAGACCCATCATGATCGACAGTCCGATGGAGATGGTGAACAACACCATGCCGTAGGAAATCGCGTCCAGCAGGATGCTCAGAGCGGTCAGCATTAATGCACCTCCGCCTGCATCTTGGCAGCGGCTGACAGCGTGTCATGGCGCACGGTACCACGAAGCACTGTCATCAGGACCTTAGTCGCCGCAAGATCGTTGGATGCATCGAAAGGATCACGGTCGACGGCGATGAAGTCCGCCGACATGCCCGGCACGAGCGTGCCACGCCAGTCCTCCTGCTTCATCGCGAATGCGCCGCCATGGATGTAACTGCCGATAGCCTGCCGGCGTGTCAAAGCTTCGCTCGCACCGATCGGCGTCCCCAGGGACGCGCCGCGATCCACGGCATTTGCCATGCCGACCCATGGCGACACATGTCCCGTCGGCGCATCGGAGCTTCCGACATAAATAACACCGGCATCGATCACGGAACGTGCGGGATATTTGCTGTGAGCATCCGGCCCGAATGCTTCAAGGATCGAGCGGCGCATGCGCGTCAAGAAGCTCGGCTGGGTGACAACCAGAGCACCCAGCGCCTTCATGCGCGCAAGACCGCCATCGGGTGGGCAGAAATAATGTTCGATGCGGTGACGCGACTGTTGTCCCGGCAGCGCCTTTTCGGCCCTCTCAAATGCCGAAATGACCCGTGCAGACGCGCGGTCGCCAACGCAATGGGTCGCGGTTTGCCAGCCGCCGAGATGCGCTTCGACAATAACGCGCTCAAGATCTGCTTCATCGCGCATGAAGAAACCGAGCGAGTTGGTGTCGGCAAACGGCTGGCTAATCGCCGCGGTGCGCGCGCCGACAATGCCGTCCGCGAAAAACTTCAGCGTCATGGCCTGCCAATCAGGGTCGCGGCGCGGCATGAACCCGCGCATAGCGGCATCTTTTGGATCGAGCTGATACATGAATCCAAGACGGATCGGCGAGAACGAAGAGTCCTGACGAAGCAACTTCCATACCGCGAATTCATCGTCGAACCCGCTGGTGAAGCCAACGGCGGCTTCGACGGCCGCGGTCAAGCCCATACGGATGCTGTCTTCGATGGTTTCACGCAACGAAGTAGCCATCGCTGCCGGATCGATGGCCGGAATCGCGCGAAACACCGCTTCCGCAGCACTCTCCTTGGCGCTGCCATCCAGGCGCCCCGTCGCGTCGCGTCCATACGATCCGCTCGGCGGATCGGAGACACCATCGCTGATCTGAAGAAGCCTTAGCGCAGCGCTATTGAGTATCGCGGTGTGCCCGCAAAAGCGGCGAATGATGACAGGATGATCAGGCGAAGCGGCGTCGATCTCATCCCGCGTGGGATAACGATGCTCGGCGAGATTATTCTCATCGAAACCCACCGCCCTGATCCATCGAGCGGGCGGCGTGGCTATCGCCGCCTCCGACAGCCGGTTTAAAACATCGCGCACGGTGCGCACGCCCGATGCATTGAGTGGAATCTGTTGCCGCTCGTTGGCGATAGCGAACAGATGGACATGCGCATCCGTCAAACCCGGGATGATCGTCGCGCCCTGCATGTCGATGGTGCGGGAGGCTTCCGGCGCGTCCGGTCCGTCGCCAACCCAGTGAACAGCGCCCTTTCGAGTGACAAGCGCATTGGCCGGCCGCGTGTCATCGGCGGATCGGTAAATCCGCGCATTGAGGAATCGCAGGGAGTCCGGGCTGTGCAGCATTGCTCGGCCAATTTGTCCGCTAGCTAAAAGATTGGCGCGAGCGAACTCGCGCCAATCTTGAGAGGAAAGTATGTGGCTTAGTTCTTGACCAGCGCCCAGTCGGGCTGAGCTTCAAACGTCTGAAGCTCTTTGTTGATCAGTTTTCCGTCCTGCTTGGTGACTTCGCGCAGGTAGACATTCTGCGTGATGTGCCGCGTCGCCGGATCAATCGATACCGGACCGCGCGGGCTAACCCACTTCATGCCCTTGACCGCGGCAACGGCCTTCTCCGGATTGCGCTGGCCATTGGTGGCTTCGATCATCTTGTAGATCACGCGCGCACCGTCATAAGCGGCCACCGATGTCATCGTGACGTTGTCAGCCGACGTCCCGACCTTGGCGAGCCGCCCAAGGAACGCCTTGTTTTCCGGCGACGCGTGCGACACCGCATAGTGATAGGTCGACAGAATGCCGAGGCCGTTGTCGCCGATATTCGGAAGATCCGGCTCCGTCACCACGTCACCGGTCGAGATCAGCTTGACGCCAGCCGACTTCAAACCGTTATCGATATAACCTTTCACGAAACCCAGCGTCGGAGGCCCGGCAGGCAGAAACGTGAAGATGGTGTCAGCGCCCGAGCTCTTGATGCGCTGCATGATCGGGCTGAAGTCGGTGGTGGCGATCGGCATGCGAATGGCTTCAACGATCGTTCCGCCGTCAGCTTCGAAGGTCTTTTTGAACGCAGCCTCCGCATCAATACCGGGACCGTAGTCGGTGACGGCGATCGCTACCTTCTTCGCGCCCTTTGCCTTCGCGACCTTGGCGGCAGGAACGGTATTCTGCCACATGGTGAAGGAAGTGCGGACAATGTACGGGCTCTTCTCGACAATCGCGGATGTCGCCGCATTGAAGACAATCATCGGCGTCTTTGCTTCTTCAAGCAGCGGCGCGACCGCCATGGCGTCAGGCGTGAAATAAAGGCCCGCGATGTACTGCACCTTGTCCTTGACGATCAATTCCTGCGCGAGCGCCTTGGATTTTGCGGGATTCGGCGATTCCTCGTCGCGATAAATGAACTCGACATCGTGGCCCGCGACCTTGGTGCCGTTCTCGGCAACCCAGGCGTCGATACCCGCTTTAAAGTTCTGGCCGAACAATGCATACGGCCCCGACATGGTCCCGATGACGCCAACCTTGATCGTGTCGGCATGACCCGCGCCCGACATCAGTCCGGCGACTGCCAGAGTACACGCGTATTTTACAGCCTTGTTCATGTGGTCCCCTGCTCCTGTTTTGTTTTATTCAAGCTCGTTCGGCGCCAGCCATCAGAACATCTCGAAATACTCGCGCTGCTCCCACTCGGTGACTTCGGCCTGGAAGCGCTCGATCTCGGCGTTCTTGATATGCACGTAATAATCTACCAGTTCCGCGCCCATTGCGTTCCTGAAAAATGGATCGTCGTTCAACGCGAAAACCGCTTCGCGCAGCGACTTCGGCAACAGGCTGGCCTTGGTCTCGTAAGGTGTATCCGCGGAGGGTCCCGGGTCAATGGCACGGTCCACGCCATCCAGTCCCGACAGGATTTGCGACGCCATATAAAGATACGGGTTTGCCGCCGGCTCGCCGACCCGGTTCTCGAACCGTGTGGCCGGGTCTTTTGGACCGCCCAGGACGCGGATCATAACGCCGCGGTTGTCCCGGCCCCAGATCGCGCGATCAGGCGCCAGCGAATAGGACCGGTAGCGCTTGTAACCGTTGATGGTCGGCGTCGTGAACACGGTGGCTGCGCGGGCGTGTTCGAGCAACCCGCCGAGATAGCCCTTGCCGAAGTCCGAGAGGAACTCCCCATCGGTATCGGACATGAAGGCATTGCGGCCGTCGGCACGGGATACCAGCGACTGGTGCAGATGCCATCCTGATGACACAACATTCGGAATGCGCGGGCGGCACATGAAAGTCGCGTGATAGCCGTGGCGATGACAGATCTGTTTAACCGCACTGCGGAACAGCACCATCGTATCTGCCGGATCGAGCCCGACCGCCGGCGCGAAAGTGAACTCGCACTGGCTGGGACCGAACTCGACCTCGATCGACCGTAGCGGCAGACCCAGCGCCACCACGTCACGCCGGATCAGTTCGAGCACCGGCTCCATCTGGTCGTAGCGCTGCTCGGTCAGATATTGATAGCCGTGCGACAGAAGACTGACATCCGGCGGTTCGCCGGGCTGACCGGCATGCCCCGGCTGCATCTTCGGGTCGTTGACCTTGAAAACGTGAAACTCGACTTCGAGCCCGGCCATGAAATCATAGCCGCGCGCGGACAGTTTCTTCAGGACCGACTTGTAGAGACCGCGCGTCGCGAACGGCACCGCGCGCCCGTCGGCGAAATGAACGTCGCACAGAATCCAGCCCGTGGTCGGCGCCCAGGGCAGCACCCGGAAAGTCATTGGATCGGGAATCATCAGGACGTCAGCGGCGCCCTGCATCTCGGTCATCCCGAAACCGCCGCCGGCGGTGAACACCGGGAACACGGTGCGGTGCGACGTATCCTTCGCAAGCATCGTGGTCGTGATCGTGCAGCCGCTTTCAAGAATGCGCAAAGCCTCGCTCGCGACCAGCGTCTTGCCACGCAAAATCCCGTGCTGATCAGGGAACGACAACCGGATGGTGTCGAGTCCCTTCTCTTCGACAATCCGCCGAAGGCGGACCGCCGCTTCGTTCTGCTCCTCGGACCAAAGACGATGCCGCGCGACAAAGCTCAATGACGTTGCTTTCCTTGACATTGGCTCAGCAGATCCTTACTCGGCCGCAGTGAGATGCGGTACTTTTTCGGCGATCTCGGCTGGAATCGGCGCAGCCCACGGCGCACCGCGCCGCCGCTTCACGTCGACTTCCATCCAGTAGATTTCCCAGCCGCGCGTTGGGCCGATGCCATCCATCGTCGCAGGCCCCTGAATGCTGCGTGCGTGCGCTTCATCGAGGAACAGCAGCGGCTTGCCGCCGGCAACCGCCTTCTCGATTTCCTGGCGCAGCAGCCGGCGATACTGCACGATCGCCTTGTCGGACTGCCCGAGATGTTCGCGCGTGCGGTCCTGGATCGCCCCCATGGATTCGACGGCCCACTGATCGTGGACGTTGATGTCGAGGCCCATGCCGGTATAGGTCTCGGTGGCCTGCTCGTGCGGATCGAAGCCGTAGTCGTTGGTCTTGTTGCGGCGCGACTTGTAGTCCGGCAGTTCGTACAGTTCGAGACGCTGCTCGCGCATCTTCTTCTTGTCGACCGGCGTCGTGTAGCTGGTGAAAATCGCATACCAGTAGCAATGCGTGTCATCGACCGGCACATGCCACTGCGTGATCGTCATTTCCTGACTCATCGGAATGACGAAGCCGTGCGGGAACAATTGATTGGTGACGCGGACATGGGTGCGCTCGTCATCGATCTGGCGCAGCGCCACAAGACGAAGCCCGTACTCTGTCTTCTCGACGTTGATAATCGGGCGATCGTACTCGCGAAGGATCTTGGTCATCGGCAGATCGCTGCCGGCTGACGCGCTGCGGAACTGCTTGCCGTAGGACTTTTCCAGGTCCTCGTCTTCAAAGAAGCGATGCAGGAACGAGGCGTGCGCCGGATCGATGCCGACCTCGAGCGCCTGTAGCCAGTTGCATTCGATCAGCCCCTTGAACGCAAACGTATAGGCACCCGGCGCGACGAAGCAGTCGATCTCCGGAAACGCGGGCGGCTCGCCCTCGCCCAGATATGCCCACAGGATGCCGCCCTTCTCGACGACGGGGTAGGCACGCTGCTTGATATTCTTGCACAGAACCGATCCAACGGGCTCGGCGGGCGTCTCAAGACAATTGCCCTGAACGTCGAACAGCCAGCCATGGAAGGCACAGCGCAGGCCGCCATTCTCAAGCCGGCCGAAGGCGAGATCCGCGCCGCGATGCGGGCAATCGCGATCCATCATTCCGTAACGGCCCTGCTCGTCGCGGAACAGAACGAAGTTCTCGCCCAGCAGCCTAACCGCCCTGATCGGTCGCAGGCCTTCGAGTTCGTCAACCAGCGCCGCCGGCTGCCAGTACATCCGCAGCAACTTTCCTGCGGGATCGGCCGGGCCTGTGCGGGTGATCAGATCGTTTTGCTCTTGGCTCATCATGGCTGTTGCTTCCTTCCGGTCCCGAGACGATTCCTTGCCGAAGACATCGATGACCCGCGTTGGGCCACGTTGAAGCCGCGAAGCTTCAACGATTGAAAACCTTTCCACCGCAACACGCGAGGCCCGGCAGATGAAAAATTGCCGCAAGCAGCAATTTCCAACCTGACCTCACACCGGCGAGCCTTGCTCTTGGCTCTCCGCGTTTCGCGCCTCGCATTCATTTGTTCGATGAATGAACATATGTGCGATATTTGTTAGACTGTCTCCAAACTGGAAAACGTGCAAGTGCAATTTGCAGGCTGTGAGCGCCTATTTATGCTGCAAATGCGAAGTCAATCAATGGAAGGCCTCGCTTGTTTGGCTTGATTTGTTCGTTTAACGCCCATATGTTCGTTTAATGAACTTTGCATGTAGAGCTCAGCAGCGGACATGGTCATGGCCCGGATCACATTCATTCAGCCCGACGGTTCAGAGAATGTCGTGAGCGTCGATAGCGGGACGAGCGTCATGCTCGCCGCCATCCGCAATGGCGTTTCTGGAATCGATGGCGAGTGCGGCGGCTGCCTCGACTGCGCCACCTGCCATGTCTACATAGATGACAGCCATTCTGGCGTTCTGGCGCCACCGCAGCCGGAAGAACTCGAGCTGCTTGGCTCGGTTACCGCCACCCGCAAACCCACCAGCCGGTTGAGCTGCCAATTGAAACTCCCGCCTTCGATCACGGCCCTGACCGTCCATATTCCGGGGGCGCAATCATGAGCGGCCTCGTTGTCGTGGGTGCATCCTACGCCGGCATCCAGGCCGCACTGTCGGCACGCGACAGCGGCTATGCGGAGCGCATCACGGTCGTCGCCGACGATCATCTGCTGCCCTATCAGCGCCCTCCGCTGTCCAAGGATTTCCTGCTCGACAAGGTCACGCAGGATGGTCTGGTCCTTCGCGACGACGCATTCTTCAAGCTCAAGCAGATCGATCTCATTCTGGAAACGCGCGTGCATGCGATCGACCGGCGGGCGCGGCAACTTTCGATCAACGGCAGCACCGCGCTCGATTTCGGCAAGCTGTTCATCGGCGCAGGCTCTCGCGCGCGGCGGCTGGCCCTTCCCGGCTCGAACCTGGACGGCGTGTGCTATCTGCGCTCGATCCGTGACGCGATCGAGCTGAAGGAACGGCTGCGCAACGCAGCCGAGATCGTTGTCATCGGCGGCGGCTTCATCGGCCTCGAGGTCGCGGCGTCCGCCAGCAAGCTCGGCAAGAAAGTTACCGTTATCGAGAGCGCCTCACGGCTGCTGGAACGCGCGGTGTCGCCGGTCGTCTCGCAATTCCTGCTCGATCTGCACACCCGCCACGGCGTCGATGTGCGGCTCAACGAGAGCGTTGCGGGAATCGAGGAGCACAACGGCCGCGCGGGCTTCGTGACCACGCAAAGCGGCGCACGGCTGCGCGCGGATCTCGTTCTGGTGGGAATCGGCGGCGTGCCGAACGACCAGCTGGCGCGCGATGCGCAGTTGAACTGCACCGACGGGATCGTTGTCGACGAGCACGGCATGACCAGCGACCCGGATATCTATGCAGCGGGCGACTGCGCCAATCACTACAACGCCCATGCGCAAGGCTGGCTTCGTCTGGAATCGGTCCAGAATGCGCAGGATCAGGCCAAGGCCGCCGGACTCGCCATCGCGGGAAAAACCGGACCTTACGACAGCGTGCCGCGCTTCTGGTCCGATCAATACGACGCGAAATTGCAGACCGTGGGACTGTCCCGGAATTTCAACCGGCACGCCATCCGCGGATCGCTGGAAGACGGGCAGTTCTCGGTTTTCTACTATCGCCAGGACAGGCTCTGCGCCGTGGATAGCGTCAACCGCGCCGGCGACCAGATGGCGGCCAGACGGCTGATCGGCAGCGGCATATCACCAACGCCGGAACAGGCGGCTGACCTCTCGTTCGACTTCAAGTCACTTTTGACACCAATCAAAGCGGTGGGTGCATAATTCGGCGAAGTATGGTCTCGTCTGGGCAGATCGACTCATGACCGGAAAGAATGGCCGACCGAGCATGCCCCGCGTGAAGCGCACCGCAGAGGAAGAAGAAGCCAGACGCGAGGGCGGCGAGTTCATCGAAAGTCTCGACCGCGGCCTTCGGGTGCTGCAATCGTTCGGCACCGAACACCGCCCGATGACCCTGAGCGATATCGCCAAGGCATCCAATCTGCCGCGCGCCACCGCCCGAAGAATTCTGCTGACCCTCCAGAAGTCCGGCTTCGTCGCCGGCGACGAGCGACTGTTTTCGCTCACGCCGCGCGTGCTGGCGCTGGCTTCGGCCTATCTGTCGTCCAACCAGATCGTCGCTGTCATGCAGCCGCTGATGGACGACATCTCGACAAAGGCCAAGGAAGTCTGCTCGCTCGCGATTCTGGACGGGCAGGAAGCCGTCTTCGTCGCAAGAGCCAGTCCGGCGCGGGTTTTTTCCGCCGGCATCGACATCGGCTACAGGCTGCCCGCCTATTGCACATCGGTGGGCCGCGTTCTGCTCGGCCGCCTCTCCAATGAAGAGCTAAAATCCGCAATCGATGCCATGACGCTGACAGCCCAGACGCCGGAAACCGTCACGGACAAGTCCACCGTCGTCGCCACCATCATCAGCGACCGAAGCAAGGGTTATTCGCTGGTCGACCGCGAAGCCGAACCCGGCTTCCGCTCGATCTCGGTGCCGATTCATCGTTACGACGGTGCGGTCGTGGCGGCGGCAAACATCGGCGCGCATGTCGACCGCATCACCACCGGCGAAATGATCGACCGCTTCCTCCCGCTGCTCAAGGACATGGCTGTCACGGCCAAACCGCTGCTGGTTTAGCCCTGCCGTGCGGAACGGGACGGAATGTCGAGCAGCCGCTTCTTGTAGGCCTGCGGATCCATGTCGCGAATGTCGATGCTAATGCTGTGGATGCCCGGCAGAAGCTCCGAGAGTTCCTGCCGCAGTACGATGCTGAGACGCTCCTTCTGCTCCGGGGTCCTGCCAGCCAGCAGATACAGCGAGACGTGAAAGAACGAGCGTTCCTCGCCGGCGACCAGATAATCCGTGAACGGCTGCGCACGGATCTTGAGATCATCAGCTTGAACCACGCCGGTCGACGCGGCAGCGCGATGAAGCCCCAGCATCACATCGAGAACTGGCGGCATATCGGACGACGCGGAGTAATGGCAGACGATATGGGGCATGGCTTCCCTCCAGCTAGCTGCCTGAATTCGCATCTGCCTGTGCGCCGGTCAATCGGGCATCAAGAACTGGCAGGCGGATCATCAGTTCGCGCCAGGCCTGAGAATCCGCAGCCTCAAGGAGGCCGATCCAGCATCCCTGCCCAATTTATCGGCTCTCTCAATTGCGCTCCTTGTGTATGATGATTTATAAATATCGTCATACTAGAGCCCCCGGCGTGACGACGTTGCGCGCATCGATGGAATACAGGTCAGCAGTGGGCGTGATCGTGCTTCGAGGGTTGACAGATGGGCCGCGTCAGCCATTCGCCCGGCGCTTCAAGGCCGATGCCGCACAGGCTGGAGCTATCGCCCTTGCCTCCATGCTTATGTTTGCATCCGAAACGGCCGCACAGGACGCTTCCGCCGCGAGCCCGCTCCCCTCGATCGAGGTTGTCGGCAACCGGCGCGGCAACAGTTCTACGACAAGAGTCAACAATACGCCCATTCCTGCCGACGGATCGGCAGACGAACCTGTCTCCTCGGCCAGCGAGGAAAACGTCAGCGGAGAGAAGGTCAACGCGCGGCCGCTCTCACGGCCCGCCGAAGCCCTCGAGATCATCCCCGGCCTGATGATCACGCAGCATAGCGGCGAGGGCAAAGCCAACCAGTATTTTCTGCGCGGCTTCAATCTCGACCATGGGACCGATCTCGCCATTTCCGTCGACGGAATGCCGGTCAACATGCGCACCCACGGCCACGGACAGGGCTATGCCGATCTGAATTTCCTGATCCCGGAATTGATCCAGTCGGTCAACATCAAGAAAGGCCCCTACTTCGCCGACGAAGGTGACTTCTCATCGGTGGGAGCCGTGCAGGTCAATCTCATCGACAGTATCGCGAAGTCGATGACGTCGGCGACCATCGGCAGCTTCGGCTATCGCAGGCTTCTTGGAATCACGTCCGCGAAAGCCGGAGACGGCACGCTGCTCGTTGCCGGTGAAGCCGGCACCTACAACGGCCCGTGGGACAGCCCCGACAAGGTGCGCAAGCTGAACAGCGTTGTCCGCTACACGCAAGGCACGCCCGATAACGGCTTCTCGCTGACCGGCATGGCTTACAGCAACAGCTGGAATTCGACCGATCAAATTCCACTGCGCGCAATCTCGCAAGGAGTGGTCGGCCTCTACGGCGCGCTCGATCCGACCGACGGCGGCAGATCCAATCGTTTCTCGATTTCAGGCCAATTTAGGAAGACCGATGCAGAAGGAACCACAAAGCTCAATTTCTACGTCATCAGGAGCTCGCTCGACCTCTACAACAACTTCACGTACTTCCTTAACGACGCCATGATCCCGCCCGGAGATCCTCTTAATGGCGATCAATTCCACCAGCGCGACAGTCGCGTGATCGGCGGGCTGAACGCATCCCACACCTTCAACCACACGTTCGCCGGTCTGCCCATAAAAGCAGAGGTCGGCATCCAGAACCGCTACGACTCCATCAGGTCCGGCCTCTCGAACACCGTTCAGCGCCAATTCCTGTCCGGCACGAGAGACGACAAGGTGCAGGAAGGCAGCACCGGACTTTTCATACAGAACACCGTTCACTGGACCAGTTGGCTCAGGACCATTGTCGGCTATCGCGGCGATTTCTATGCGGCCAACGTTGACTCACTTCTCACTTCAGCCAATTCCGGCAAGGCGACGTCCTTGATCGGCAGCCCCAAGGCCAGCATCGTGTTCGGACCGTTCGCGAAGACCGAATTTTTCATCAATGCCGGCGAAGGTTTCCACAGCAACGATGCCAGAGGCGTGACCATCAAGGTATCGCCGACCGATCCCGGCGAAGCTGTGTCGTCGTCGCCATTCCTGGTCAAAACACGCGGTGCCGAGGTCGGCGTTCGCACCAAGATCATTCCGGGTCTGGAAAGCTCACTCAGTCTGTTCGTGCTGGATTCCGCATCCGAAATTCTTTTCGTCGGCGATGCCGGCGACACCGAACCAAGCCGTCCCAGCCGGCGCTACGGCATCGAATGGACCAACCATTATCAGCCCACCTCCTGGCTGGCGTTCGATGGCGACATCGCTGTTACCCATGCGCGATTCCGTGGCACCAATCCGGATCAGGCTGCGGCATACGCCGAACTGGCAGGTTATCCCGAGGCCCAGATCGGAAATGCGCCGGGCAACTATATTCCGGGTGCGCCCAACATGGTCGCGTCCGCTGGCATCAGAATCGGCGAGCGAACTGGGTGGTTCGGCGCTCTGCGCTACCGCTATTTCGGCCCAAGGCCGCTCACCGAAGACGCAGCTTTCGTTTCACCCGCGACGGGCCTTCTCAACGGCCAGGTCGGCTACCGTTTTGGGAACGGGTGGCGCGTTCAGCTTGACGCCTATAATCTGACCGACAGCAAGTCCGACCAGATCACCTACGCCTATGGATCGCTGCTGAAGACTGACGCGCTGTTCGCGCAATGCCAGGCAGGCACCGCGCCTCCGGCTGTGTGCGCGAACGGAGTTATGGACCAGGTCCTGCATCCGGTCGAACCCTTCGCCCTTCGCTTGACTGTGGCTGGTCAGTTTTGACAACACGACCACCCGACCGGGACAATCCTCGGCAAAGCAACCGAGCTACGGCGCCACGGCCTGTGCCCGAGATTCAACATAGTTGATCCACAGATTCCTTTTCCCCTGTAATGGGGTTGATGAATCGCCGATCCGTGGTCCATATGCCGTCTCCCTGCGGTCGCGATTCAGACCGAGAGTTTCACGTTAAGAAAGACGCCGCGTGGCCAAGACAATCTCTCAACAAATCGCCGACGAGCTTGGTGTTCGTGAACAGCAGGTCGAGGCCGCTGTTACCCTGCTTGATGGCGGCGCCACCGTTCCGTTTGTCGCGCGATATCGCAAGGAAGCCACCGGCGCGCTTGACGACGCACAGTTGCGCACGCTGGAAGAGCGTTTGAATTATCTGCGCGAACTTGAAGAGCGCCGCGTTACCGTCCTCAATTCGATTCGTGAACAAGGTAAGCTCGACGCGGCGCTGGAAGCGGCGATTCTGGCGGCGGACAGCAAGGGCCGCCTTGAGGACATTTACCTGCCTTTCAAGCCCAAGCGCCGCACCAAGGCGGAAATCGCCAAGGAAGCCGGACTGGAGCCGCTGGCAGAATTGCTGCTCACACAACCAGAGAACGACCCGCATACGGTGGCGCTGTCCTTTGTCGACGCAGACAAACAGGTTGTCGATGCGACCGCGGCACTCGACGGCGCACGTTCGATCCTGGTTGAACGCTTCGCGGAAGATGCCGACCTGATCGGCGGACTGCGCGAACATATGTGGTCAAATGGGCTTCTCGCGTCCAGATTGCGCGACGGCAAAAAGGAATCCGGCGCCAAGTTCAGCGATTATTTCGACTTTAGCGAGCCTCTGCACAAGCTGCCGTCGCATCGCATCCTCGCGATGTTTCGCGGCGAGAAGGAAGAAATTCTCGACCTTCAGATGCTTCCCGAAGCTCCCGCCGCGACACCTGCCGCTGTCAGTTCATACGAATTACGCATCATGCATCGCTTCGCCATTTCCGATAAGGGACGCGCCGGCGACCGGTGGCTGGCTGAAACGGTGCGCTGGGCATGGCGCACCAAGATCCAGATGCATCTCAACATCGATCTGCGGATGCGGCTGTGGACCGCCGCCGAGGAGGAAGCCGTTCGCGTGTTCGCCTCGAACCTGCGCGATCTGCTGCTGGCGGCACCCGCCGGCGCACGTGTCACCATGGGTCTCGATCCCGGATATCGGACCGGCGTCAAGGTCGCCGTGGCCGATGCAACCGGCAAGGTTGTCGCCACGACGGCGATTTTCCCGCACGAACCGCAGCGGCGTTGGGATGAATCCCTCGCGACGCTCGGCAAACTCGCACGCGAGCATCGCGTCGAACTGATCGCCATCGGCAACGGCACCGCATCCCGTGAAACCGACAAACTGGCGACCGAGCTGGTGAAGCTTTTGCCAGAGCTGAAGATGTCGAAAATCGTGGTGTCGGAAGCCGGCGCATCGGTCTATTCGGCATCCGCGTTCGCTTCCGAAGAGCTGCCAGGGCTGGACGTGACATTGCGCGGCGCGGTTTCGATCGCACGGCGGTTGCAGGACCCGCTGGCCGAACTGGTCAAGATCGATCCGAAGTCGATTGGTGTGGGCCAGTATCAGCACGATCTCGGCGAGACCAAGCTGTCCCGTTCGCTTGATGCGGTGGTTGAGGATTGCGTGAATGCGGTTGGCGTCGATGCCAATACGGCCTCTGCACCGCTGCTGGCGCGGGTGTCGGGTATTGGATCAGGACTTGCACAAAGCATCGTCCAGCACCGCGACGCGAACGGCCCCTTCAAATCACGCAAGGCGCTCAAGGACGTGCCGCGACTCGGTCCGAAAGCGTTCGAGCAATGCGCCGGCTTTCTGCGCATCACCAACGGCGAAGACCCCCTCGACGCATCCGGCGTTCACCCTGAAGCCTATCCGGTCGTGCGGCGAATTCTCACTGCCACCAAGAGCGATATCAAGGCGCTGATTGGCAATGCCGAGATTCTGCGGCAGATCAAGCCTCAGACATTCGTCGACGACACGTTCGGCCTGCCAACGGTGACCGACATTCTGCGCGAGCTGGAAAAGCCCGGCCGCGATCCGCGCCCGGCCTTCAAGGCCGCAGTGTTCAAGGACGGCGTCGAGAAGGTCAGCGATCTCAAGCCCGGTATGGTGCTGGAGGGCGCGGTGACGAACGTGGCGGCATTCGGCGCGTTCGTCGACATCGGTGTCCATCAGGATGGACTGGTGCATATCTCGGCAATGTCCCGGACCTTCATCAAGGATCCGCGCGAGGTTGTGAAATCCGGCGATATCGTTCGCGTCAAGGTTCTGGAAGTTGACGTTCCGCGCAAACGCATCGCGTTGACGTTGCGGCTCGACGACGAACTCGGTGCAAAGCCCGATCGCAACTCCAGAAGCGAGCCGCGCACCGATACCCGCCCGCCCGCCAAATCGCCAGCACCACGCAAGGCGCCGCAACCCGCCGCAGCCACCGGCGGCGCGCTGGCGGAAGCGCTGCGCCGGGCGGCTGAGAAAACACAAAAGCGGTAGAACGAAGTCTTGCCGGAAAGACCGCAGGATCACATTTAGCCGCACTTTTTCGGCGCTGGCCTCCAATAAGTCGGCGCTCTTTGCACGCCTAACGCTCCTGGTTCCACTGCCTCACAGTTTTCATGATGCCGCCTTGCTGCGGTCAAAGCGCGGTGCCCCCTTATTGGCGCGGATACTCCGGATAGTCACCGAGCATCGCACCTTTCACAATCACGGAGCGCCAATGCAATTCAAGTTGCAACACGCTGACTCGCCGACCGACGATCCGCATGACATCATCGCCGCTCAGCTTCGCGATCTGGCGCCGCGCCGCTCGCAAGATCTGCCTGAGACTCAAGCGACGCCGAAAGCGCTGCCGGAACCAGCCCCAGCCAGCGAACCGTCGCCCGTCGACACTCCCCTGAATGACAACATCGGCGATATTCGCACTCCAATATCGGGCGCGGGTTTTGGCCGAAGCGTGGTGCGCTTGCTCCTGATCGTGTGCGCGGGCTGCGCCACGGCTGCGGCTTGGTATTATTACGGTGAAGCTGCAAAGCAGAGGTTGTCGCACTTCGTGCCGCCGCTCTTTACAGGCGCATCGGCTCCCGCGCAGGACGCCAAGGCTGCCGGGCAACAGGACACCGCCTCCCCGATTGCGGAATCTCAGCAGGCGACCGTCCCCGCATCAGCGCAAGAGACTGTCGCCTCGGCATCGGTATTGCCAGCGGAAACCGGGACGGCGCCTTCCACGCAGCCGGTGGAAGCCCCGCCGGCGCAGGCTGAACTTTCGCCCGAACTTGCGAAGTCGATTGAAGCCATGGCGAGCGAAATCGCTTCACTCAAGGAAACCGTAGAGCAATTGCAAGCCGGCCAGCGTCAACTGAGCCGCGATATCGCAAAAGTCACAGATCAGGCGGCGCATCGCAAGCCCGTTGCGCAGTCAGCAAAGCCGGCTCCGTCTCCGCGGCCCGCTGCGGTGTCGCGCACCTATGCGCCATCGCCACCACAGGCTTATCCGCAAGGTACGGCTTATCCGCAAAGTGCTGCGCAACGTGAGACGTACATTCCGCCGGCGGCCCCCACCCAGCTTCCGCCGCAGCCCGGCGATACCAGCGTCCCCCGGCCGCCGATGCCGCTGCGGTAACATGATCGACGCATGCGCTACGATCCCGGCTGGCCGCACTCAGGAAACGATCCTGCCGGCCCAGGATGTGACTGCCTCGCCAAGTGTCTTTAAGTGATCTGCCGCAGAGTAGCCGGATACGCTCTTGCGCGGCTTCAAGTCGTGATCGCCATCTTCGAGCCAGAGAATTTCAATCTCCTTCGACAGCGAGTACGATGAAACCTCTTCTCTGGTACCGAACGGATCTCGTGTCCCCTGCACAATGAGCGCCGGCACTTTGAGATCGGCAAGATGCTCGGTGCGCAACTGATCGGGTTTTCCCGGCGGGTGAAACGGATAACCAAGGCAGAGAAGGCCTTCGATTCGCCCGGAAGCGTACAGCTTATCGCCGACCATACTGGCGACGCGGCCGCCCATAGACTTTCCACCGATGATGAGTTTGCCTTTTCCGCCGAGTGTATCGATAGCAGCGATATACTCCGTGGTCAGCAAATTCGCACGAGGTGGCGGCTTTCGTGAACCCGATGTCCGCCGAGCGGCCATATAGTCAAACTCAAAACGCGCGACGCGGAAACCGGAATGAGCCAGCACTTTCACGCTCGCTGTCATCGCCGCAGAATCCATCGCGCCGCCGGCACCGTGCGCAAGAAGAATTGTCATTTTCGCATTTTCAGACCCATCGACCAGAAACTTCGTTGTCATCCGAGCATATCCTGAAGCGGGAAAGTGATTTTATATCCAGTGCGGATCATTAGGGAATGGCCTTTGAAGATGGCAACCTTCAACATCAACAAACGCTTCCAAACCTGCTCAGGCGGCTAAGGTAACGCGAGCCGGACATGTTGCCTTCAGGAACTGACGTGCAGGGCGTCAGCCCTCCCTGAAATGGAGCTTTCAAAAGCGGGCCATTGACCAACCGCATGCGAGCGCTGCCGCATCCGTCAATTTCTGGTAAGCTGCCTGAAGCATCATGCCATGCGACGCGCCATGAACCGTCCTGCGGACAACTCGGGGCGTCCAGCGTAGACGGGTAGTCTTCGAAGTCATTGCGCGACGCATCTTGCCTTGTAAGATTGACGGCCGCACGCTTTGCTCGGAGCTTGGCAATGACTCTCGCGAACGATGTCGATCTGCTTCTTCAGGGTCTGGGCGTTCCGCGCGACCGCTACGCCCGGGGTTCGCGCACGGTGCGCTCGCCGCTGACAGGCGAGACGATTGCCAGCGTGCAGGATGCAGACGCCAGCAGCGCGACGGAAGCGATCACCCGGGCGCAAAATGCGTTTCTCGAATGGAGAGCCGTTCCCGCACCGCAACGCGGCGAACTCGTTCGCGTTCTTGGCGATGAATTGCGTAGCACCAAGAACGCGCTCGGACGCCTGGTCACCATCGAGGCCGGAAAAATCCTGTCAGAGGGACAAGGCGAGGTTCAGGAGATGATCGACATCTGCGACTTCGCGGTCGGTCTCTCCCGCCAGTTCTACGGTCTCACCATCGCGAGCGAGCGGCCCAATCACCGGATGATGGAGCAGTGGCATCCACTTGGCCCTGTGGGAGTCATCACCTCTTTCAACTTCCCTGTTGCGGTCTGGTCGTGGAACGCCGCCCTCGCCCTTGTCTGCGGCAATCCGGTGATCTGGAAGCCATCGGAAAAGACGCCGCTGACGGCGCTCGCCATGCACGCGCTGTTCGAGCGCGCAGCGGCAAAACTCAACGGCATACCGGCCGGCCTCTCGGCGGTGCTGATCGGCGGGCGAAATATCGGCGAGCTACTGGTCGATGACTCGCGCGTTCCGCTGGTCTCGGCAACCGGCTCCACCGCCATGGGGCGAATGGTCGGCCCGCGCCTGGCGCAGCGTTTTGCCCGGAGCATTCTGGAACTGGGCGGCAACAACGCCTCGATCGTGTGCCCATCGGCGGATCTTGACCTCGCCGTTCGCGCCATCGCCTTCGCCGCCATCGGCACCGCCGGCCAGCGGTGTACATCGCTTCGCAGACTGCTCGTTCACCACAGCGTTTATGATGCCTTTGTCGGGAGGCTGAAGCAGGTCTACGCGTCGGTCCGGATCGGCAATCCTCTCGCGAAGGATGATGTACTCGTTGGCCCCCTGATCGACGAAACTGCCTTTTTGAAAATGCAGGAGGCGCTGGCGGAAGCGCGAACATTCGGCGCAGCGATTTTCGGCGGCGAACGCGTCGATGCAGAACAGTATCCGGCGGCATACTATGTCACACCCGCCCTCGCCGAAATGCCGGCGCAGACCGGGCCGGTGCTGCGCGAAACATTCGCGCCGATTCTCTACATCATGAAATATTCGGAATTCGACCAAGCGGTGGCGCTGCACAACGACGTGCCGCAAGGGCTTTCATCCTCGATCTTCTCAACCAACATGCATGAAACTGAAAAATTTCTCTCGGTCAGGGGCTCCGACTGCGGCATTGCCAATGTCAACATCGGCCCATCCGGCGCTGAGATCGGCGGTGCATTCGGCGGCGAGAAGGAAACCGGCGGCGGCCGCGAGGCCGGGTCGGATTCATGGAAGGCCTATATGCGCCGGGTCACCAGCACCATCAATTTCGGCCACGACCTTCCGCTCGCCCAGGGCGTGAGATTCGATATCGGCTGACCTCGTGACACCATTACTGCCGACAAGAGCATCCGCTTTGACGATATGCCCCCAACCACCAACTTGCGGGGACAGCACCGCATAAGGCTTTTGGCTAAATCGAACGGAAACGATCTGCAAAAATGCGGCTCGTTCCGGCAAATCGAAAACAGCTAGCTGCCTGATTTGAATGGTGGGCGCACCAGGGCTCGAACCTGGGACCCGCTGATTAAGAGTCAGCTGCTCTACCAACTGAGCTATGCGCCCGGATCCAATCCGGATGTCCGTTGAGGACGGCGTCGTTTAGCAAAGCGAAACGGCCATGTCCAGCAAGGTTGCAGGGTTTTCCCGGCCTTGAGCAACAGGAAATCGGGGTGGTTCCGGACACGAAAAACCGCCGGGAATCCGGCGGTTTTGTCGTCGCGAGAGGCTTTCAGCCAGTCTGTCAGAGGCGTTCGGAGCCCCCGGCGCCGCGGTCACGATCAGGACCGCGATCCCGGTCGAATCGGTCGCCGTCCAACCCGCGCTGGAAGCCCCGTCCGCGCCAGCCATGGTGCCCGCCCATGCGGGTCAGCATCGTCAGCCGGCGCTTCTGGGCATCATCAAGGCTCTTGTATAGCGGGTCCGCTGCATCGGCGATCTTCTTCAAGCCAGCAGCGGTCTCGGCCATCCTGTCGGCCCGGTCACGCAGACGGGCCATCGGATCGCGGGTCTGATCGGCAGTTGCCGGCTTGCCGTCCTGAGCGCCCTTCTGGTCCCGCTCGGCGCGGCGGGCATCACGTTCGCTGGCGCGCGCATTGGCCATCGCAATGCGCTGCTTGGCGAAATCGCGCACCGCCGCCTCGACCGGCGGCCACATCTTTTCCTGATCCGGCGTCAGTTGCAGACCGGCCTTCACCGCCGCGATCTTCGCGTCAACGAAGGCGGCGCGGTCTTCCGTACTCATGCGGTGGTGGTGATGATAGCGGTGCTGCGCGTAGACGGCGGTCGAGCCGACGATCGCGACCGCAGCGACGCCGGCGAGAATGACTTTCTTCATGGGATATCTCCGGAGTGAACTCTCGCGAAGATGACAGCGACCGGCCGGCTTTCAACTTACCGATTGGACAGAATGGCCTGTCTTACGAAGATGTAACATTGCTGAACGGATGTTTATCTTCACAACGAAATCCCGCGCGAAACGGTTCTGGTTTCGCGCGGGATCGGCTTTGGCGAGACGCCCTAACGCGCGGCGCCAAAAATCGCGTTAGGCAATGCCAGCGAGATTTCCGGCACATAGGTCACGATAATCAGGAAGCCGAGCAGAAGCATCAGCCATCGCCAGGAGGCTGCCACAACCTGCAGGAGACTCATGCCGGTGATACCGGATGCCACAAACAGGTTGAGCCCCACAGGCGGGGTCACCATGCCGATTTCCATGTTGACCACGAAGATAATGCCTAGATGAACCGGATCGATGCCGAGCTTGACGGCCGTCGGAAAGACAATCGGCGCAACAATCAGGATGATTGCCGACGGCTCCATGAAGTTGCCGGCGATCAGCAGGATGATGTTGACGATGATCAGGAACTGCCATGGCTTCAGATCCGCATCGATGATCGCGCGCGCGATGTCCTGCGGGATCTGCGCCGTCGTCAGGACGTGACCAAACAGGAACGCGTTGGCGATGATGAACATCAGCATCACGGTGACACGCGACGAGTCCGTCAACACCTTGGGCACGTCGATCATCTTGAGATCGCCGTAAATGAAGACGGCGCAAATGAAGCCATAAACCGCGGCGACCGCGGCCGCTTCAGTCGGTGTAAAGATGCCGCCATAGATGCCGCCCATCACGATGACGATGAGCAGAAGTCCCCAGATTGCATCCCGGAAAGACAGCAGCCGTTCACTCCAGCCCGCCTTGGGCTGCCGCGGCAGGTTTTTGATCCGGGCGATAATGTAGATCGCCACCATTAAAAGCGCGCCGAGCAGGATGCCGGGCAGAACACCCGCCATGAACAGACGGCCAACGGACGTTTCCGTCGTCGCCGCGTAAACCACCATCACGATCGATGGCGGGATCAAAATGCCAAGCGTACCGGCATTGACGATCACACCCGTCGCAAACGATTGCGTGTATCCAACCTTGACCATGCCGGCGATGACGATCGATCCGATCGCCACAACGGTTGCGGGAGACGATCCGGACACTGCCGCAAAGAACATGCAGGCCATGACCGAAGCGATCGCGAGGCCACCCGGCAAATGGCCGACGGTTGCTACGGCGAAATTGATCATGCGCTTTGCAACGCCGCCGGTAGTGAGGAAATTTCCCGCGAGAATAAAAAACGGAATCGCGAGCAGTGTCGTCTGCTCCATCGTCTGGAAGAATTTAAGAACCAGCGAAGCGATGCTGTCCGGCTCGAACAGCAGGATCACGGCAATCGACGAAAGGCCGAGCGCGATCGCGATCGGCATGCCCAGAAACAGGAGTGTGAAGAGAAGAAAAAACAGGACCGTTGTTGTCATCGGGACACCACCGTTCCGTCCGGATTTTCATCCCCCGCAATATCGCGGATGGCATCATGCGCCTCATCTGCAAGCTCATAGCCAGGCGATATCCCGGTGGCGATCCGCCATGTCATTTCCAGCAAACGGTACAGAAGCAGCGCGAAGCCAATCGGCAGGCACAGGCTGAGAATCCAGCGCTCGACGGGAATGTCCTCGGCCTCGACTCCCATGATCTGAAGGCGGTGCAGATAAACCCATGCACCGTAGAGCATCAGGCAGGTGTAGAGGATGCAAAGGAACACAACGAGCAACCCGACAGCGCGCTGCAAGCCTGGCGGAAAGAGACGGACGACTGCATCAACGCCAATGTGTGCCTTGACGCGGACGCCGTAGGAGATGCCGATCAGCACCAGCCATCCGAACAGATAGAAATTGACCTCAAGCGCCCACAGCCAGCCAGCATTGAAGCCGTAGCGCATCACCACCTGGCTGAATGTCAGGATGGTCATCGCGCATAGAAGCGCGGCAAGAAAGCTCTCTTCGAGCCGGTGCAGTACCGATCGAAACGACACAGTGCCCCTCCCCAGGAACATACCAAAATCGGCGGCCGCGGATGACCGCAGCCGCCGTATCACCAGATCATCAGCTCTTGCCCGCGCCGTTGGACTTCTGGGCAGCCTTGATCAGGTCCTTGCCAATCCCGCCTTCGAACTTCGCCCAGACCGGCTCCATTGCCTTTTTCCACTCGCCGCGCTGTGCTGGCGTCAGCGTATGGATTTTCGCTGTACCGGACTCTGCGATCTTCTTGCGGGCGTCCTGATTCAACTGGTCAGCGACGTCGTTGTTGACCTTGGTCGCAGCCTTCATGGCTGTCTTGAGGCCCGCCTGAATGTCCTTCGGAAGACCATTCCACCAGCTCGCATTGGTCACCACCATGTAGTCGATCACGCCATGGTTGGTTTCAGTGAAGTCCTTCTGGACTTCCTGATATTTCTGCGAGAAGCAGTTCGACCAGGTGTTTTCCTGGCCGTCGACGGTGCCAAGCTGCAACGCCTGATAGACTTCAGCGAATGCGAGCTTCTGAGGGTTGGCACCGAGCTGCTGGAACTGCGCTGCCAGCACGTCGGACGGCTGCACGCGGAACTTCAAGCCCTTGGCGTCAGCCGGAACCAGCAGCGGCTTGTTCGCCGACATCTGCTTCATGCCATTGTGCCAGTAGTCCAGACCGATGAATCCTTTCGAAGCCATCGAGGTCAGAAGCTTTTGACCCTCGGGCCCCTGCTGGAAGCGGTCGATCGCGCCCACATCGTCGAACAGGAACGGCAGATCGAACAGCTGAAGCTGTTTGGTAAATTTGTCGAATTTCGACAGCGACGGCGCAATCATCTGGACGTCGCCGAGCGCCAGGGCTTCCATTTCCTTGGCATCGCCGTAGAGCTGCGAGCTTGGATAGACCTCGACCTTGACCTTGCCGGGGAGAAGCTTTTCGGCCTCTTCCTTGAATTTCAGTGCCGCCTGCCCCTTCGGGGTCTTTTCGGCAACCACATGGCTGAACTTGATGACGATCGGCGACTGCGCCGATGCCGGTCCGACAAGGACCAAAGCCGCGACTGAGGCCGCAGCCAGAATGAGTTTTTTCATGCTTCCTCCGATGATGATTGAGAACCACTGGTGTCACCGCAGTTCTGAACCCTTGACGACCCGATCATTTCAGACGGGGCCGGTCAAGACTATTGCTCGTTAGAAGGGCGCAACACCTCGTTGCTGCAACGCAAAAGGCGGCGCATTGTTAAGATGCACCGCCTTCTCAGGATACCTGCGCAGGATCGAACGATCAGTGGCCGGCAGCGGCCACCGCGGGCATGTCACGCTGCTTCTTCATGACGATCTTGTTCAAAGCACTGAGATACGCCTTCGCCGAAGCCACCAGGGTGTCAGGATCCGCAGCGCGCGCCGTGACGGAACGTCCATCCTGCGACAGCCGCACCGAAACCTCAGCCTGCGCATCGGTGCCGGCGGTTACAGCATGAACCTGATAAAGTTCCAGCTTCGCTTCATTCGGCACCAGCGACTTGATGCAGTTGAACGTCGCGTCCACCGGACCGTTGCCCTCGGCTTCCTCGATTTTGATTTGACCTTCGATGTCAAGCTTCATGGTCGCGCGCTGCGGCCCATGCGTGCCGGCGATCACTGTCAACGACACGAGATGAATCCGATCGTGCGATTCTGCGATCTCCTGATCGACCAGCGCCTCGATGTCTTCGTCGTAGATATCCTTCTTGCGGTCTGCCAACGCCTTGAAGCGCACAAAGGCATCTTCCAACTGGTTGCTGGCGAGCTTGTAGCCCATGTCTTCCAGCTTGTGGATGAAAGCATGGCGGCCGGAATGCTTGCCCATTACCAGCGAGGTCTGCTTCACGCCGACCGTCTCCGGCAGCATGATCTCGTAGGTCTGCGCGTTCTTGAGCATGCCGTCCTGATGGATGCCACTTTCATGCGCGAAGGCATTACGCCCGACGATGGCCTTGTTGTATTGCACCGGGAACGACGTCGCCGCGGCCACCGACTTCGATGCTCGCGTCAGCATCGTGGTGTCGATATTGTTCCAGTACGGCAACTTGTCGTTACGCACGCGCATCGCCATCACGACTTCCTCGAGCGCGGCATTGCCCGCGCGCTCGCCGATACCGTTGATGGTGCATTCGATCTGCCGCGCACCCGCACGCACACCAGCCAGCGAATTCGCAACCGCCATGCCGAGGTCATTGTGGCAATGGACCGAGAACACTGCCTTGTCGGAATTCGGCACCGTCTCGCGCACGCGCTTGAACAGATCGTAGTATTCCTCCGGCACGCTATAACCGACGGTGTCCGGAATGTTGATGGTGGTCGCACCGGCCTTGATCGCCGATTCGACGCAGCGGCACAGGAAGTCGAATTCCGTGCGAGTGCCGTCTTCCGACGACCACTCGACGTCATCAGTGTGATTGCGCGCCCGGGTGACCTGCGAGATCACCAGTTCATGCACATCCTCCGGCTCCATCTGCAGCTTGTACTTCATATGCACCGGCGAGGTGGACAGGAAGGTGTGGATGCGGCCACGGCGTGCCGGGCGGATCGCTTCGGCGCAGCGGTCGATATCCTTGTGGGCAGCGCGGGACAGGCCGCAGACCACCGCATTCTTCGTGCGCCTGGCGATTTCGCGGACAGCTTCAAAATCACCATCAGAGGCGATCGGAAAACCGGCCTCGATAATGTCAACGCCCATGGAGTCGAGCAAATCCGCGACTTCGAGCTTTTCCTCGAACGTCATGGTAGCGCCCGGGCATTGCTCGCCGTCGCGCAGGGTGGTGTCGAAGATAACGACGCGGTCCTTGTCGGACTTGTTCGTGGTGGTCATCGGGAAAATCCTTTGGTCAGATGCGCCACATCAGGGCGCTCGGGTTTCGGTGCTGTCGTCGAACCCCTGAGTGCCCAGGCGCAAATGCCCAGACGGCCCTCAGGGGCAGATAAGAAGCAGAAGCCCGCCAAGAAGGGACGAAATCGGCGCAGCAGGAATCGCGTCGAGGCCGGCGGCGAATGCCACCGTTCCCTGCTGTCCCTGAATACCGCCGCGAATCATCGATTCAATCCCCGAAAAACGCATAATCGGCCCAAACCATTGAAGGATGGTTGCCGAAGCGCTCCGTGAGCCGTTCTAGACGAGAAAGGCGCGGCCCCGCAACGCCAAAAATTGGTCAGGAAGGTTGTCCTATCGGCTCGCCGGATTCGTCACGCTCCGCCAGCGGATGCAGGCCGGGCCCGCGAGAGGCCACTAGGTGGACGTCTCATGCCGGAATCCGAGCCCAGCACGGCATGCTTCAGATTTTTCACGGTATCCGTGATTTTCGCTAACCCGCACGACAAGGCACCATCTTTGCAGACGTCCTTCTTGCGAACCCGCGTCGGCGGAGCGGCAACAGGCTGCGTCTCCACGGTCCTGGTCCGCGCCGGTTTCTGATCAATGACCGGCTTCATCTGGTTGGTGATCGCCGCGAGTGCCTGGCCGGCATCCACGACTTCGGCCGGTATTTCCGGGTTCGTTTCGAGATAGGCCAGATAGTCCTGATCCATCCGCTTCAGTTCTTGCGGCGTCGGATTAGGGCCTGCGATGTCGAAGTGGCGATTTTGCATGAAATCAAAATACGTGTAGCCACCGCCAGCTTTGCGGCGGCCCGCGAATTTTGAATCGCACTCCGAGATGATCTTTGCCTGGGCGTCCTTCGACAAACCGGGTTGTCCCGCGCTTTGGGAACATTCCTCGAAGTCCTTCGGCGCGTAAGGTTTCCACCACTCGGCATGCGCCATCGGACTCAATGCGGCGCCAAGGCCGATCAAGAGCAGCAAAAAAACAAGCGCACGCAGGTTAGCCACAGAAAGAATCCTCGCCCGCCTGCATAATATTTTCTGCAGTCCCCCTCTGCAACCCGCGATGTGGCCACTGTGAATTACGGGGGCAGACCGAGATCGGGTCGCATTCCAATCACACAGTTCCCTTTCTGGCTCCTGCAACCTTTGCCCTCGGCGCGCGGGCGGCACTCCGCCCTTCTCCTTCGAGAGCGGCCTTCACCTTTTTCAGTTCCCCGGCATCGCTCTTGTCCACCTCGGGGAATTTCAGATTCAGCTTTTCCATCGCGCTCACGATGGCTGAACTGATTACAACGCGGGCAAACCATTTGTGGTCCGCAGGCACCACTATCCACGGCGCATGCTTTTCCGACGTGTGATGGATCAGATCCTGATAGGCCGCCTGATACTTGTCCCACAGCTTGCGCTCGGCAACATCACCGAGCGAGAACTTCCAGTTCTTCGCCGGCTGATCGAGCCGATCGAGAAAGCGCTGACGCTGTTCTTCCTTCGAGACATTGAGAAAGAATTTCAGGATTAGCGTGCCGTTGCGCGCAAGGTACTTCTCGTACCCCGCAATGTCCCCGAAGCGTTCGCGCCAGATGTTCTTCGTCACCAGCTCGGGCGGAATCCGCTGCTTCGCCAATATCTCCGGATGCACGCGAACTACCAGCAACTCCTCGTAATAGGAGCGATTGAAGATCCCGATACGCCCGCGCTCGGGCGCGCACTTCGATGTGCGCCACATAAAGTCGTGGTCGAGCTCCTTCGTGGACGGCTGCTTGAACGAATAGACCTGACAACCTTGCGGATTGATGCCCGACATCACGTTTTCGATGGCGCTGTCCTTGCCTGCGGCGTCCATACCCTGAAAGATCAGCAGCACCGACCAGCGATCCTGCGCATAAAGCTTTTCCTGCAACTCGCGCAGTCTTCCGCGATTGGCATCGACGAGTTCACGCGCCCCGTCCTTGTCGAGGCCACCCTTCTCGCCGGGCTTATATGACTTGAGATGAAACTCCCGCGAACCGTCGACCCGGAACGGGTCCACGTAGGACTTCAACTGCTTCGCGCTCGATTGCGAGGACTTGCCGTTCCTGGCCATGACAAGACGTTCTCCGATTGGTGGCGACGACGCTACATGGCGGCGCATGGCCCGTCGACACCCTATCACCGATGGTCCATCATGCGGCATGATCAAAGCCGCGCCTTCCATCGCCTACGAGAATGTCGGCAAGAGTTTCGAGCGGGGCCGTATCAAGGCCGTCGACGACGTCTCGCTCGATGTGGCGGCCGGAGAGTTTCTGGCTGTGGTCGGCGGCTCGGGCTCCGGGAAAACCACGCTGCTGCGATTGGCCAACCGTCTGATCGCTCCCGACAGCGGCACCGTTCGCATACACGGCGATGATGTGCGCGGACTCGATCCCATCGCGCTGCGCCGGAGCATCGGTTATGTATTCCAGAGCAACGGATTGTTTCCGCACATGACGGTCGCGGGAAACATCGGCATCACGCCGAGGCTGCTGGGCACCCCGGCGCAGAATATTTCCACTCGTGTTGACGAATTGATCGATCTGGTGCGACTGGACCGCGCGCATCGAGACAGGTTTCCGCACGAACTTTCCGGCGGCCAGCGCCAGCGCGTCGGGGTGGCGCGAGCCTTGGCGGCACACCCCAAAATCGTGCTGATGGATGAACCGTTCGGGGCGCTCGATCCCCTCACCCGCGATGCGCTGGGCGAAGACTATCGCGCGCTTCATCGCAACCTCGGTCTGACCACGGTGATGATCACCCACGACATGGCGGAAGCGCTGCTGCTGGCCGATCGTGTCGCGGTCATGCGCGCCGGGCGTCTGATCGCGCAAGGCACTGCGCAGGAGCTATCAAACAGCAACGACGGTTATGTCGGTGAACTGCTCAACGCCCCCCGCCGTCAGGCGGAGCGGTTGCAGGAGTTGCTGCCGAGAGACAGCGCATGAACTTCGCGTCCGATCCTCGCTGGAGCGACGCGCTGGCGCGCCTGCCCGACTATCTCGGCAGTCATGTCCGCGTCAGTCTGACCGCACTGGCGCTCGGCCTCGTGATCAGTTTCCCGCTGGCGCTGATCGTCCGGCGGCGTCCGTTGCCGCGCGATATCGCGCTCGGCGTCGCCAGCATCGTGCAGACCGTCCCGGGCCTCGCCCTGCTCGCGCTGTTCTATCCGCTGCTGCTGGCGCTGGCTGGACTGTCACTGCAATGGTTCGGCCATGGCTTTTCGGCCTTCGGTTTCCTGCCCTCGGTTCTGGCGCTGGCGCTCTACAGCATGTTGCCGGTGCTGCGGAACACCATCACCGGATTGCAGGGGATTGATCCTGCGATCATGGAGGCCGCGGAAGGGGTCGGCATGACGCCGCGGCAATCGCTCACGATGATAGAACTGCCACTGGCGCTGCCGGTGATCATGGCCGGCATCAGGACCGCCGCTGTCTGGGTGATCGGCACGGCGACGCTGTCGACACCGATCGGCCAGACAAGCCTCGGCAACTACATCTTCGCGGGATTGCAGACGCAGAACTGGGTATTCGTGCTGTTTGGCTGTGCCGCGGCGGCCTTGCTGGCACTCGCGGTCGATCAGTTGCTGGCGCTGATTGAAAGCGGCGTGAAGCTGCACAGCCGCATCCGCATTGTCCTCGGCTGCCTCGGCCTTGCCGCGCTGATCGCCGCCACGCTGATGCCTTCAATGGTCCGCGCGAAGACAATTTACATCGTCGGCGCCAAGACTTTCACGGAACAGTACATCCTGTCGTCGCTGATCGCCCAGCGCTTGCAGGCAGCGGGTCTGGCCGCCAGCCCGCGCGAGGGTCTCGGCTCCAATGTGGTCTTCGAGGCACTCGCCGCCGGCGACATTGACGTCTATGTCGATTATTCCGGCACGCTGTGGGCCAACCAGCTCAAGCATGCTGACATCAAGCCGCGCAAGGAATTGCTGGGCGACCTGACGGCAACGCTCAACGACAGATACGGGATCTCCCTGCTCGGCGAACTCGGCTTCGAGAACGCCTATGCGCTGGTGATGGCGCGGAGGCGCGCCGAGGAACTCGGCATCCGCACCATTGCCGATCTTGCGCCGCGCGCATCCTCGCTCTCGATCGCCGGCGATTATGAATTCTTCTCCCGGCCGGAATGGGCGGCGCTGCGCCGGAGCTACAATCTCTCGTTTCGCCAGCAGCGGCAGATGCAGCCCGACTTCATGTATGCCGCGGTGGCATCCGGCGAAGTCGATGTGATTGCGGGTTACACCAGCGACGGACTGATCGCAAAGTACGATCTTGTCGTGCTGGGCGATCCGAAAGCTGCGATCCCGCCCTACGACGCCGTCATGCTGATTGCACCGAATCGCGCCAGTGACGCGAAGCTGCGCGAGGCCTTGCAACCCTTGCTTGGCAAGATCGATATCGCCACAATGCGCGAGGCCAACCTGCGCGCCAGCGGCGGCGACGGCACGAGTTCGCCGGATGCGGTGGCGCGATGGTTGTGGGAGAAGATCGCAAAGCGCTAGAGGTTCTTCACGAACCCCGCATCCATCAGCAGGCGGTTGAACCGCTTCGCTTCCGCGCCATCCTTGCATGAATAGAACAGCCCGCGGCAGCGGAGCATGATCTTCTTCTGCTCGATGAACGACGGATCGAGCGGGATGCCCGCAGCATCCTGAATCGCGAGCGGCAGATAGGCCGCATCCAGCGTCTCCAGAGCCGATGACATGTCCGGCCTGTAGTTGAGCGCATCGATCGCATAGTAGGTTTTGTAGTAGCGCGGATCGTGCGTCATGATGCGGTCGGCCAGCAGCGGCTGCGGCAGCTTCGGCTCCAGCAGCTTCTGCGAGATCGCCGGCTGATGGTCGCCGAACCGCACCAGCAGGAACGGCTCATCCGGGTGCTCGCTCTTCAGCCGCGCCACGAAGCCCGCATAGTCCTTGGCCGTCATCGCCTGACGCCGGATGTACTCGTCGACTTCCGCGGTGTTGCCCGGCGCTTTCCATCCGGCCGGCGTGAGATCGGAACGATACGTCGACGTCCATGGAAAATGATTGGCCGTGAGATAAACGAAGACGAACATCGGCTGCTCGGCCTTGCGCTCGCGCGCGATCAGCCGCAGCGCCTGATCGAAATAGAATTTGTCGGGCTGCATGTCTTCGCTGACGCCCATGTCGGCCATGTCGATGAACTGGCCGACACCGGCGGAGGTCTGGAAGCTGCGCGCGCTGAGAAAATTACCGTAAGTCGGATACAGCGAGAACGTCCGGTAGCCGCAGCGCTGCAACGCCTGCGGCAGCCCGCGCGAAATCTTTCCAGCCGTGATCCGCGTCACATAGAACTTGAGCTTGCCGAATGACCGCGCCGACAGGCCTGTCAGCACGTTGAATTCGGTGTACCAGGTCGGCCCGCCGCTGGATTCCGTGACGAACGAACGCCTCTGCCCGTCCGAGGATTTGAAATAGTTCCGGTAGTCTTCCGGAACCTTGATGCCCGGGGCCGCCGTGATGTCGAAGCTGGACTCGTCGAGCACCATGATGATGTTCGGACGCTTCCCGCGCGGCGCGCAGGTGGTGAGCGGCGTGGCCTGTGCGGACCCAACAAGGCTTTTCGAGTCCGATTCGATCCAGCCCGTCGCCGATGTCAGATGCGAAACCGAAACAACGCCGGACCGCGCGAGATTGGAAATGTGATTGACGCCCTGGAACGGCTCCCATGGCTGTTCAGGATTGGCCACCGACAGGCCGACGATGCCAAGCATGCAGACCGCCGCACCGGCGGCGGCGGTCGCGCGGCGAACCCGGAACGGGTCCGCGCGCCAAACCAGCCACGTCACTGGTACGGCGATCGCCGCAAGTACGATGGACTGCGTCTTGAGCTGCGGGAAAATCGAATGCAGGAACGAAACCGTGTCCCGATCGATGATCAGAAAATCCAGAAACGTCAGCGTGAGCTGCGTGATCCCGTACTTGAATTGCGATAGCACGATCAGGGCTGCAACCAGCGCCAGCGACAACGCCGCGGCAACACCGGGACGGCGGAACGCGACAAGCCAGAGGAAATTCAGCAGCCCCCATGTCAGCAGCGCCAGCGTCATCGCGAACGGGCCGTATTCGACCGACGCCAGAATGTAGACAGCGGTGAGGTGCATCGCGGCAATCAGCGCGACGCGCAGGCGCCAGAGCCAATCAGACGCACCGAGCCGCTTCAATAGGAACCGGTGTCTGCCGCGCTGTATCGATGTCGTGACGTTTGACATGGAGCGGGTCCGTTGCGGCTAAAGGTTCTTGATGAACCCGGCGTCAATCAGCAGGCGATTGAAGCGCCGCGCCTCCGCGCCGTCCTTGCAGGAATAAAACAGACCCTTGCATCGGAGCATGATCTTCTTTTGCTCCTCGAAGGACGGATCGAGCGGAATACCGGCAGCGTCCTGAACAACCAGCGGCAGATAGGCCGCGTCGATGGTTTCCATCGCAGTCGAGCTGCCGACAGGTTTGAAGTTGACGGAATCGATGGCGTAATAGGTCGCGTAATAGCGCGGGTCATAAACCATCAGCCGTTTCGCAATGTCATCCTCGGTCAGATTCGGCTCGATGATGAGCGACGAGAATTCCGGCTGGTGATCGCCATAACGCACAATCAAAAATGACTCGGTGGGAAACTGCTTCTTCAGTTTCGCGACGAATGCATTGTAATCCTGCGCGCTCATGGTCTGGCGGCGCAGGTATTCATCGATCTTCGGTTCGTTACCAAGGCTGCGCCATGCCGGCGTCTGCTCGGGGCGGAAGGTGGACACCCACGGGAAGTGATTGGCACCAAGATAGACGTACATGAAGACCGGCGTGCCCTGCTTTTCCTGTGACAGCAGCCGAATCGCGTTGTCGTAGAAGAAGCCGTCGGGCTCAAGACCCTTCGCACCGAGATCGCGCGCGTCGTAAAATTTCTGGATGCCGGTGGTGGTTTGGAAATTCCGCGCACTCATAAAAGCGCCGTAAGCAGGGTAAAGCGAAACCGTGCTGTAGCCGCAACGGCGCAACGCCAGCGGCAAACCACGCTCGACCCGGCCGGACGCGATGCGCGTCACAAAATATGAAAACCGCCCGAACGAGCGTGACGAAAGACCGGTCAGCACGTTGTATTCAGTCAGCCAGCTCGAGCCACCGTTGCTTTCGGCGAGAAACTTTCGCACCTTGCCGTCACCGGATGCGAAATGCCTGCCGTATCCGGCAGGCACCTTGATCTGCGGTGCCGAGCGGATGTCGTAGCTCGACTCATCGTGGATCATAATGATATGCGGACGCCGGCCCGCCGGGTGGCACGCTTCTTCCAATGGAAGCTTCAATCGTTCGAGTGTTGCCGCGTCAGAGTCCATGAACCCGCCATTGGCGAAATCGGACATCGCGATCACGCCGGAGCGCGCAAACTTCGAAACGAAATTGTCGGCGTAGTATCCGCGCCAGTCTTCCTGCGGCCACGTCAGCGAGAAGCCTGCAAGTCCCGCCACGCAGCCAAGTGCAATGGCCGTCGCCGGCAGCCGCCGAATACGAAACGGATCGAGCAGCCACAGCGCCACCATCAGCGGAAGGATCAGCAGTGCTGAAATCACCGCCGACCAGCGCAGGTTCGGGAAGATCGTAAAAAGGAACACGACGCTGTCGCGGTCGATCATCATGAGATCGACGAAGTTCACGGTCATCTGTACAATGTCGTGCTTAAGGCGCGACAGCAGCACCAGCACAACGACCATCGTCAGCGACAGCGCCCCCGACAGCGCAGGCCGCCGCAGCAACGCGATCCAGGAAAAATTCAGCGCCCCCCAACAAAGCAGGAAGACGAGACGCGAGCCGAAGTCCGTTTCGGTTTGCAGCAGAACGCCGAGGGCCGCGAGATGCGGCATCGCCACCGCGATCACCCGCCAATATCCAATAGGCGCAAGCGCGCCGGGGACCGCACTTGCGGGGGGCAGCGTAGGCGGCACTGAGGTTGGCGGGGGCAACATTGCCTTTGACGCGAACTACACCCGGCACTGTCCTGACGCCTTTACTGGCGGCGGCCAGGAGGCAAACCGTGCGGCCGGAAACCGCGACGTGTCACAAAACCGTAGTAGAACCGTCATAGACGCGCAACTTGATCTTTAGCCGCAGGGGTTTACCGGCGCCGTTCAGCGCCCGTTCAGCCCACCGGACCCCTACTATGCTGCGACCTCGCCCTGGTACCCGGCAACGAAAACGGGGCCCGCAGAGCCGGCCCCGTTAACGAATGCTTGCTGCATATCCCCGTTTGCGGGGGAAGTGGAGGGTCAGTTCTTGGTCTTGTCGACCAGCGCGCCCTTCTTGATCCACGGCATCATATCGCGGAGCTTGGCGCCGACCGCTTCGATGTCGTGCGCGTTGGCGCGCGCGCGGGTCGCCTTGAACGACGCCTGGTTAACCTTGTTCTCCAGCATCCAGTCGCGGGTGAACTTGCCGGACTGAATGTCGTTCAGCACCCGCTTCATCTCGGCCTTGGTCTCGGCGGTGATGATGCGCGGGCCGGTGACATACTCACCGTATTCGGCGGTGTTGGAGATCGAGTAGTTCATGTTGGCGATGCCGCCTTCATAGATCAGGTCGACGATCAGCTTCAGTTCGTGCAGGCACTCGAAGTACGCCATTTCCGGCGCGTAGCCGGCTTCCACCAGCGTCTCGTATCCGGCGCGGATCAATTCGACCGTGCCGCCGCAGAGAACAGCCTGCTCACCGAACAGATCGGTCTCGCATTCTTCCTTGAACGTGGTCTCGATGATGCCGGCGCGGCCACCGCCGATAGCCGACGCATAGGACAGGCCGAGGTCATGCGCATTGCCGGACGAATCCTTGGCGATGGCGATCAGGCACGGCACGCCGCCGCCGCGCTGGTATTCGGAGCGCACGGTGTGGCCGGGGCCTTTCGGAGCGACCATCAACACGTCGAGGTCGGCGCGCGGATCGATCAGATTGAAATGCACGTTGAGGCCGTGCGCGAACAGCAGAGCCGCGCCCTGCTTCATGTTGTCATGCAGGTGATCGCGATAGATGTCGCCCTGCAATTCGTCCGGCGTCAGCATCATCATGACGTCGGCCCACTTCGCAGCCTCGGCGACTTCCATCACCTTGAAACCGGCGGCTTCAGCCTTCTTGGCAGATGCCGAGCCCTTGCGGAGCGCGATGGCGACGTCCTTCACGCCGGAATCTTTCAGGTTCAGCGCATGGGCATGGCCCTGGCTGCCGTAACCGACGATGACCACCTTCTTGCCCTTGATCAGGTTCAGGTCGGCATCGCGATCGTAATAAACACGCATTTTCGTTTTCCTTCTCAGGCGGCCCCGATTGGCCAAATATCGAAAGTTTTCGGGTGGATCGGGCCAGAGGCCCGGATAAATTGCCGCCGTTGTGTAGGGCGGCTGGTGCCGCGAGACAAGCCCGCGACGCCGATTTCTGCGGTGCGGTAAGCTCACGGCTCCTTCAGAACGGGGTAAAGCGAGGCCAGCAAAAGCAGGGCCATGACGACGTTGAAGATGCGCACCGCGCGCGGGGATTTTACCAGCGCTTGCAGCGAGGTGCCGAGCAGCACCCAGGTCAGCGAGGAGCCCAGCCCGATCAGGAACAGCATGATCGAGAGCGCCGCGATGTTCAGCGGATAGGCCGCGATGGCGGCATAGGCGGTGATCGCGCCCACCGCGATCACCCAGCCCTTGACGTTAACCCACTGGAACATCGCCGCGCCGAGAAACGTCATCGGCCTGCCCTCCCCGGTGCCGTCGGCATCCGCAGGGCCGGACATCGCAATCATGATCGCCAGGTAGATGAGATAGGCCGCGCCCGCATATTTCAGGATCGTATGCAGCACGGGATAGGCCGCGAATACCGCGCCCAGCCCGAGCCCGATCACGGCCACCAGAAACGAGAACCCGAGGGTGACGCCCGCGACATGCGGCAACGTCCGCCGGAATCCGTAGTTCAGTCCCGACGCCATCAGCATGATGTTGTTCGGCCCCGGCGTGAACAGCGCCGCGGCGGCAAAGACGATAAAGGCGATGGCGAGTTGCTGTGAGATCATGGTCAGGCCACTTCAACGAGAGGCGGAGGACGACGCGAGAGCAACATGACGGCAATGCCGAACACAACGACGATCATGCCGGTCAGGCGCAGCGTCCCGAACGTCTCGCCGAAAACGAGGCTCGACGCACCCGCACCGAAGAAAGGCACCAGCAGTGCGAACGGCACCACCTGCGCGGCAGAATACCTCCGCAGCAGCCGGCCCCAGATCCAATAGCCCAGCGTCGTCCCAAGCAGCGCCAGCGCCAGCACGCACACCGCCGTCAAGAGCGAGATGTGCGTCAGCGCATGCCATGTGACGGCAGGCCCATCCACGGTGAACAGAACCACAAGCAGCGGCAGCATTGCCAGGAGACCAATCCATGCGAACAGGTCGAGCATTGATACGTCCTGCGCACGGCGCAGCAGCAGGTTGGAAACCGCAAAGCAGATCGGCGCAGTCATCGACACCGAAAATGCCCATACACTGAAGTCGTAGCCGACCGTAAAACAGATCAGCAGCAGCCCGCACATTGCAATCGCAATGCCGAGCATCTGAAGCCGTGTCGGCAATTCGCGAAGGAAAAAGGCCGCAAAAGCCACCGTGAACAGCGCCTGGCTCTGCACGATGACTGCGGTCAATCCCGCCGGCACGCCATGGGCCAGACCATAGGTCTGCGCCAGAAACTGCGCCACCAGCAGCCAGCTGATCGCGATGATCAGGCCCCATGACAGCTTCGGGCGCGGCAGAAACAGGCACGGCAGCGCCGTGATGCCGAAGCGCAGCGTGGTCAGCAGCGTCGCCGACATCTCGTCGACCGCGATCCGCGTCAGCACGAAGCCAACTCCCCAGACCACGGCAATCGCAATTGCGAGTGCGATATCGATCGGTTTCATGGGCAAGATGCGCGCGAGACTACATTTTTTCCGGACCGCGCGAGATGGCAGCAACGCCAGTGCGCGACACTTCGACGAGACCGAGCGGGATCATCAGGTTGATGAACTGGTCGATCTTTGCGGTGCCGCCGGTGATCTCGAACACGAAGCTCTCAGTGGTGGCGTCGATCACGCGCGCGCGGAAGGCTTCTGACAGCCGCAGCGCCTCCATCCGCAGATCGCCCGTCCCCTTGACCTTCACCATCGCAAGTTCGCGTTCGATGGCGCGGCCGGTGAGCGTCATATCGACCACGCGATAGACCGGGATCATCCGGTCGAGCTGATGCTTGATCTGCTGGATCACCATCGGCGTACCGGTCGTGACGATGGTGATCAGCGACATGTGCTTGGCGTGTTCGGTCTCCGACACCGTGAGACTGTCGATGTTGTAGCCGCGGCCGGAGAACAGGCCTATCACGCGCGCGAGCACACCCGGCTCGTTCTGCACGAGCACGGACAACGTGTGCGTCTCGTTCGGATCGTGACGCTCCTCCATGAAGTACGCGGATGCAGGCTGTTCCATTGTATCTGCTTTCATTGTCACACCAGCGCCTTGCCGCCGGCGAACGCCGCAGCCGTTGCTTCTTCATTTGCTTCCGCCGGAAGCAGCATTTCGTTATGGGCCTTGCCCGACGGAATCATCGGGAAGCAATTTTCCAGCGCGGCGACGCGGCAATCGAACAGCACCGGCTTCTTGACCTTGATCATCTCGTTGATCGCACCATCGAGATCACCGGGCTTCGTCACCTGAAGTCCGACGCATCCGAACGCATCCGCGAGTTTCACGAAATCCGGCAACGCCTCGGAATAGGAATGCGACAACCGGTTGCCGTGCAGCAGCTGCTGCCACTGGCGCACCATGCCCATGTACTGGTTGTTCAGAATGAAGATCTTGATCGGCAGTTCGTGCTGAACCGCCGACGACATCTCCTGCATCGTCATCTGCACCGAGGCATCGCCCGCGATATCGATCACGAGACTGTCCGGATGCGCGACCTGCACGCCGAGCGCGGCCGGCAGGCCGTAACCCATGGTGCCGAGGCCGCCGGAGGTCATCCAGCGGTGCGGCTCCTCGAAGCCGAAGAACTGCGCCGCCCACATCTGATGCTGGCCGACTTCGGTCGTGATGTAGGTGTCGTGTTTCCTGGTCAACTCGAACAGCCGCTGGATTGCGTACTGCGGCAGGATGATGTCGTCGTTTTTCTTGTAGGCGAGCGAGTTGCGCGCGCGCCAGCGCCCGATCTCGAACCACCATGGATCGATCTTCGGCTTCTTCGCTTCCGCCTTGAACACCGTCAGGATGTCGCCGAGCACGTTGGCGACATCGCCGATGATCGGCACATCGACACGGATGTTCTTGTTGATCGACGACGGATCGATATCGATGTGGATCTTCTTCGAGTTCGGCGAGAAGGCATCGGTGCGGCCGGTGATGCGGTCGTCGAAGCGCGCGCCGACGCACAGCATGACGTCGCAATCGTGCATCGCCATGTTGGCCTCAAAGGTGCCGTGCATGCCGAGCATACCGAGCCAGTTCTTGCCCGATGCCGGATAGGCGCCAAGGCCCATCAGGGTCGAGGTGATCGGAAAACCAGTGACCTCGACGAGCTCGCGCAGCAGCTTCGAGGCTTCCCGGCCGGAATTGATCACGCCGCCGCCGCTGTAGATGATCGGACGCTTGGCCGAGGCGAGCAGCGCCACCGCCTTGCGGATTTGCGCGGCATCGCCCTTCACGCGCGGATTGTAGGAAATATGCACGTCCGATTTGCGCGGCGGGTGATAGGTCCCGGTGGCAAACTGCACGTCTTTCGGCACGTCCACCACCACCGGACCGGGACGGCCCGTGGTCGCGACATAAAACGCCTCGTGCAGCACCTGCGGCAAATCCTCGATCCGCCGCACCAGCCAGTTGTGCTTGGTGCAGGGCCGGGTAATGCCGACGGTGTCGCATTCCTGGAACGCGTCGTTGCCGATCAGATGCGTCGGCACCTGCCCCGTGATGCAGACCAGCGGGATCGAATCCATCAGCGCGTCGGTCAGCGGCGTCACCATGTTGGTGGCGCCGGGCCCGGACGTCACCAGCGCAACGCCGGGCCGGCCGGTGGAGCGCGCGTAGCCCTCCGCCGCGTGGCCTGCGCCCTGCTCGTGCCGCACCAGAATATGCTCGACATCGCTCTGCTGGAAAATCTCGTCGTAAATCGGAAGCACCGCGCCGCCCGGATAGCCGAAGATGTGCTTGACCCCATGGTCCTTGAGCGCGCGGACGATCATCGCGGCGCCGGTCATCTGGTTGGGGTCGTGTGTCTTGCTGTCGCTCATGGTTCGCTCCGGGGCGCCGCTGGCGCTGATTTCTGGTCGAGGCTTTCCTTAACGCATGACCTGATCTGAAAACCGCTTCACACTTTTCAGGGTCATGCCCGAAATAAAAAAGGGCCCGAGAGGGACCCTTCGCACACCGCCTTCTCGTGGGTAGCCGTCAGCTACCCCCAGCGGTGCGCCAGGGTACGACGGTAATAAGAAGGCTGGTAATTTTATTGCGCATGATCGCTTAAGTGTTTCCAAAGGTTGCGCGGGTTATACGACCCACAGGCCGAAAGTCAAGCCCGCGCTTGCCGTTCCGAGCTTACCGGTTTCCAGGCATTTGGCGAGAGCGAAAGTGCATGGGTGAGCCATTCCCACGCCGCATCGGGCGCGACCCACTCAAACTCCGGCAACTGGTGCCTGAACCAGGTGAACTGCCGCTTGGCGTAGTGGCGGGTATCGGTCTGGCCGATCTCCACCGCCTGCTCGCGGGTGATCTCCCCGGCGAGATACCGGATCAGGGCCGGCACGCCGTGCGCCTTCATTGCCGGCAGCATCGGATCGAGATGGCGCGCCGCCAGCGCCGCGACCTCTTCCAATGCACCCTTCTCGAGCATGGTCTCGAAGCGCGCATTGATCCGCGCGTAAAGCTCCTTGCGGTCTGGCGCGAGAAACAGCGCCACGATTCCTTCAGCAGCCAGCAGCGGCGGCAGGCCTTCGCGATGCCAGTCTGGCAGCGCGCGCCCGGTCGCCTCGATCACCTCCAGCGCCCGCGCGACACGCGCGCTGTCGCGCGGCTTGAGCTTGTCTCCCGACACCGGATCGCGGCGAGACAACTCCGCGTGAAGCGCTTCGACGCCGTCGCGTTCCATCCGCGCCCGCACATCGTCACGCACCTCCTGCGGGATCGGCGGCACCGCCGAGAGTCCGCGCGTCAGCGCCTTGAAGTAGAGCCCGGTGCCGCCGATGAAGATCGGCAGGCGACTGGCTGTCCTTGCCTCCGCCAGCGCCGCTGCGGCATCCGCCACCCACGTGCCTGCCGAGCAGTTCACCGCGGCGTCGTAATATCCGTACAGCCGGTGCGGAACACGCGCCTCTTCTTCCGGCGAAGGCCGCGCCGTGATGATCCGCAAGTCGCGATAAACCTGCATGGAATCCGTATTGATGACGATGCCGCCGGTTGCCTCCGCAAGAGCGAGCGCCAGCGCCGACTTGCCGCTGGCCGTCGGCCCTGCGATAAGCACGGCCTTGGTGCCGCCCTTCCCGTCTACATTATCCTTCAACATCGAGCCGTCATGTCTCTCGTCGCCACGCTGATCTGCAATCCCGCCGAGCCCGAACTCGACTCCACCGCGATCGATGCCGCCCGCTCCGCGCTGACCTCGCCCGAACATGGCGACTGGCTGTTCGAGGGCGTCGCCGCCGACATCCGCTTTAGCAGCACCGACGACATTCGCACAATTTCAGATCGCCTGCGCGAGGCGATGAGCGACATCCGCGTCGACATGGTCGTGCAGCCACAACTCGACCGGCGCAAGAAGCTGCTGCTGGCGGACATGGATTCAACCATGATCGGCCAGGAATGCATCGACGAGCTCGCCGACTTCGCCGGCCTCAAGGCGCACGTCGCCGCGATCACCGAGCGCGCCATGCGCGGCGAGATCGAATTCGAACCCGCGCTGCGCGAGCGCGTGGCGCTGCTGAAGAATCTTCCGGTCTCGGTGGTCGACGAAGTTCTCAAGAGCCACATCACGCTGACGCCAGGCGCGATCCCCCTCGTCCGCACCATGCGTGCGCACGGCGCCTATACCTGCCTCGTCTCGGGCGGCTTCACGCTGTTCACGCAGCGCGTTGCCGAGATGATCGGATTCCAGGAAAACCGCGCCAACCGGCTGCTGGTCGAAGACGGCAGGCTGACCGGACAGGTCGCCGAACCGATCCTGGGCCGCGAGGCGAAGCTCGCGACGCTGGTAGACCTGCGCGAATCTTTCGAGCTCGACAATCTGGACACCTTGGTTGTCGGCGACGGCGCCAACGATCTCGCCATGATCGAACAGGCAGGCACCGGCGTTGCCTATCACGCCAAGCCCGCGGTCGCCGCCGCCGCCGGCGTGCGGATCGATCACGGCGACCTCACCGCGCTGCTTTATATGCAGGGTTACAAGCGCTCGGAATTTGTGGCCGAGTAGTTTCAGTCTCGCTCTCGTTGGCGGGATGGCCGCAACAGGTCCGGCCATGACATTGGTTATGCGGGCGTCTTCATCACCCTTCGCGATTTTTCTCCATGTCGTCCCCGCGCAAGCGGTTCTTATCCCTCCCCCTTGTGGGGAGGGTGGCGCGTTGTGAGCAAAGCGAACAACGTGCCGGGTGGGGGAGCCTAAGGCGTTGCAATTGACCCCCACCCCGGCCTCCGCTTCGCTCGGCCGACCCTCCCCACGGAGGGGGAGGGAGATGTCGGGCATCACGCACTCCATTCAGATTCAGTTTTCAAACAGCCACTTCATTTGCGCACGCGCGATCGTTCTCGCGCACTGCGCGAGGTGAGCTTTTAGTCTCGCCCCTCACAGCGCGCGCGAGGCCTGCCTCGTTCGCGCCCCTAACGAGGGGCATGGAGCGCCGCGAGGCGCAAATGTGTTGTCTCGCTTCCCTCTGCGAAAAGGGAAGCGCGTCGCCTCACGGCGCTCCACAGTCAGGTTTGCGCAGTCTGCGCAAGCTTGACTGCTATTTGGCGGCGATTTTTGGCGAGGGGAGCGTGCTTCCGGGACAGGACGGACGCTTTCACGCCCCGATCCGGCGGCTTTCGCCGCGTTCGTGCCTGTCCGCGTCCAGCCATTGAAGGCAGAGCCACGTAGTTGGCCCGGTCGCTGACCCCAGCCTCCCGGACGACACGGGTGCGAACCGTGCGCGCAGGCGCCGCATCCTGCTCCGCTTCACAAGCGCCCTCGAGAAGCGCCCCTCACGACCAAGACGACAAGAATATATTCCTATGTGAAGGAATGTCAAGTATCGCGTCATCCCCGCGAAAGCGGGGACCCATACTCCCTGAGCGATCGATGCTGTCGCGATAGCGGGTCAACTCTTTCCCTGATTCTCAGCGAGGACGGTGGTTATGGGTCCCCGCTTTCGCGGGGACGACATCGCGTGTGTGGCGCTGTCCCGCTTCATCCGGGCTACGCTCGCTTTACATGCAAGGGAACAAACGCAGCGGGTTCGTTGCGGGCTGACGTTGTCTGTGGCCCGCCGCTGTCGCAAACGAAAATGCCCGGCGCATGCCGGGCATTTTTGATTGTCCTGGTGATCTGACGCGTTACTTCACCGTCAGCGCGACGAAGCGCAATTCACCGCTGCCATTGGACACCAGCAGCAGCACGGACTTCTTGCCGTCCTTCTTCAACTGATCGATCCGCTTCTTGACGTCGGCGGCATTCGTCACCGCCTCCTGCGCGACCTCGACGATGACGTCGCCCGCGCTGAGCCGCTTTTCGGCGGCATCGGATCCATCGTCGACGCCGGTGACGATCACGCCCTTGACGCTGTCCTTGATCTTGTAGCGCGTCCGCAGATCCTTGCTGAGACCGGCGAGATCGAGACCCAGCGCCTTTTGCGTCACCGGCTTCTCGGCCTCGACCGGGCTGGTGGTCTTGGCAGAGGCTTCGACCGGCTTCTCGCCATCGTCGAGACGGCCGAGGGTCACCTTCCTGGTCTCTTCCTTGCCCTTGCGGATGATGACGACATCCACGGCCTTGCCGACCGGTGAGTCGGCGACGGCGCGCGGAAGATCCTTCATTTCCTTGATGTCCTTGCCGTCGAACTTGACGACGACGTCACCGGGCTCGATGCCGGCGGGCTTGGCGGGGCCCTTGTCATCCACGCCGGCGATCAGCGCGCCGCGCGCAGGCTTGATGCTGAGGCTTTCGGCGATTTCGTCGGTGACCTGCTGGATCCGGACACCGAGCCAGCCGCGGCGCACTTCCTTGAACTGGCGCAACTGATCGACCACCGCGACAACGGTCTTCGACGGCACGGCGAAGCCGATGCCGATCGAACCACCGGACGGCGAGATGATCGCGGTGTTCACGCCAATGACCTCGCCATCGAGATTGAACAGCGGGCCGCCGGAGTTGCCGCGATTGATCGCCGCGTCGGTCTGGATGTAGTTGTCATACGGCCCGGAGTTGATATCGCGGTTGCGCGCCGAGACGATGCCGGCCGTGACCGTACCGCCGAGGCTGAACGGGTTGCCGATGGCAATCACCCACTCGCCGAGACGCAGGCTGTCGGAATTACCAAACTTCACCGCGGTGATCTTCTTCTCGGGCGGAGTGAACTTCAGGACGGCAAGATCGCTCTTCTTGTCCCGGCCGATCAGTTCGGCCTTGATCTTGGTGCCGTCGTTGAGAATGACGTTGATCTCGTCGGCGTCGGCGATCACGTGATTGTTGGTCACCACGGTGCCGTCGGTATCGATGATGAAGCCGGAGCCGAGCGAGTTGACCTTGCGCGGCGAGTTGCCTCTGGAATCCGGGCCGCCACGGCGGTTCTTGAAGAACTCGTCGAAGAACTCGCTGAACGGCGAGTCCGGCGGCAGTTGCGGATTGGCCCCGCGCTTGTTGCCGCGCTCGTCGCTGCCCTTCTCGTTGTCGGTGTTCTTGGCGTCGACGGTCTGCGAGGTGGAAATGTTGACGACCGCGTCGATCACCTTCTCCGCGACGTCGGCGATGCCATCCGGTCCACGGGCCAGCGCAGGCGTCGCAACGATGGCGAAGCCGACAGCCGCGGCGAGCGGCAACAGGCGGCGACTCAATGCTTGAAACGCATCGGACATGGTCGAAAAGTCTCCTGAAAAGGGGCGGATCATTTGCATCCAGATTGCGCCTGAAAACGATGGGTGCGCAAGCGCCACCATTGCGCGTGATTCAAGCGATCAACTCTTAGATTAAGGCGAAAACCCGGCCTTGCGCCTGCGAGGCTGCGCCCGGCCTCCGCGCCAGCGTCAGCATAACGCAAAAGCCGGCTTTCGTATTGAGGCATGAGGTGGAAACGCGACCCTAGTGCCGCACCAGCCAGATCAGGATGAGGCCCGCCACCGCCGAGACAAGTCCGACGGCGCGCAGGATGTTGTCCGGCGAGGATAGCGCGCTTTTCATCGCCGAACGCATCCAGTTCGGGAGCGCCGTGAACAGCAAGCCCTCCAGAACCAGCATAACTCCGACCCCGACAAGGAGGTCACCGTATCCGATCGACTTCATCCGAAGACGACTCCTGCCCGATCCTTTTCCCCGCGCCGCATATTAACGCGCGGAACCGGCAGCGGCGGAAGGCTTGCCCGCCGGGTTGGCGAAGTAGCGGAAGAACTCGGAGTCCGGACGCAACAGGAAGCGCGTGTCGTTGCTCTTCATGCTGTTCTCGTAAGCCGTCATCGAACGATAGAACGCGAAGAAGTCCGCATCCTTGCCGTAGGCCTCGGCAAACAGCCGGTTGCGCTCACCGTCGCCTTCACCGCGGACCTGCTCGGCCTGCGAATTGGCATCGGCGATAATGACGGTGGCTTCACGATCGGCCCGCGAGCGGATTTCCTGCGCCTTCTGGCCGCCCTGCGCGCGGAACTCGGCCGCTTCGCGCTGACGCTCGGTCTGCATGCGCTGATAGACCGCCTGGCTGTTCTGCTCCGGCAGGTCGGCACGGCGAATGCGGACGTCAACGACCGAAATGCCGTAGCTGGTGGTTTCGCGATCGAGCTGTTTCTGGATTCTGTTCATCAGCACATCGCGTTCATCACGCACCACGTTGATAAACGTCACCTCGCCGAGCACGCGGCGCATCGCAGCGTTCAGCAATGTCGTGAGCTGGATGTTGGCGGCCTGGATCGACCCGAGGGTCTGATAGAACCGCAGCGGATCCTTGATCCGATAGCGTGCGAAGGCGTCAACGACGAGACGCTTCTGGTCCGACGCGATCACTTCCTGTGCCGGATTTTCCAGATCGAGAATACGCTTGTCGATGCTGATGACGGTGTCGATGAACGGCACCTTGAAGTTCAGGCCCGGCGTCGTTACCACGCGCACCGGCTCACCGAGACGCACAAGCAGAACCTGCTGCGTTTCGCTCACCGTGAACAGCGAACTGTAGCCGACGACGGCGGCGACCAGCAGAACGAAAAGGGAAACGATACCTGCGATGCCGTTTTTCATCGGTTGCTCCCGCCCTGTTGCGGCGCAGCCGGTGTCGTGCGGCGTCCGATCTCGTTCAATGGCAGATAAGGCACGACGCCCGGCGCAGAGCCATTCGCGCCCTGATCGAGCACGAGCTTGTCGGCTCCACCGAGAACCCGCTCCATCGTTTCCAGATAGATGCGCTGCCGCGTGACGTCCGGCGCCTTCTTGTATTCCTCGTAAACCTTCAGGAAGCGCGCGCTCTGGCCCTTGGCCTCGGCAACAGCCTGCTCCTTGTAGCCTTCAGCGACTTGCAGGATCTGCGCGGCGCGGCCGCGTGCATCGGGAACGATGCGGTTGGCATAGGTCTGCGCTTCGTTCTGCAAACGCTCGAAGTCGGCGCGTGCCGCCTGCACGTCGCGGAACGCATCGATCACCTGCGACGGCGGATCGACCTTCTGCATTTGCACCTGCTGAATCAGGATACCCGAACCGTAGCTGTCGAGCGTCTTCTGCATCAGCTCAAGCACCGCGGCTTCCGTTTGCGTGCGCGCACCTGTGAGGATCGGCTGGATCTGTGAGCGGCCGATGATGTCGCGCATCGCGCTTTCGGCCACGGCCTTCACGGTGCCTTCCGGATTCTGGATGTTGAACAGGAAGTCGCCGACGCCGTCGGGCTTGATGCGCCACAGCACGGTGAAGTCCACGTCGACGATATTTTCGTCGCCGGTCAGCATCAGGCTTTCCTCGGGAACGTCGCGAATGGTGGTGCCCCCGCCACGGCGCGAGTCGTCGACGACGCGCATGCCGATGCTGAGTGTCGAAACGCGCAGCGCCTTCGGCAGCAGCACGGTCTCGATCGGATAAGGCAGATGATAGTTCAGACCGGGCTGAACCGTGCGCACGTGCTTGCCGAAGCGCAGTACCACACCGAGTTCTTCCGACTGCACGCGGAAGAAGCCGGACAATCCCCAGACCGCCAACGCGCCGACGAGGATCAGCGCAATGCCCATGCCGCTGAAGTTTCCTCCCGGCAGCATGGTCTGAAGCTTGTCCTGCCCGCGGCGCAGAAGGTCCTCAAGATCGGGCGGCCTCGGTCCTGGCGATTGCGGTCCGGAGCCCCAGGGACCTTTCGGACCGGAGCCCCAGGGGCCTCCGCCTTGATTCTTCCACGGCATCGTCGATCTCCTCCGCGCGGAGCTGACGCTCCGCAAACTCTTGGGGCCTTATAGGGGACGCGCCCGGTCCTTACAACGCGGGACCGTTGCCACTAGTGGCCCGGTTTTGACATTCGCATCCCGTCTCAGCAGCCCCTCTGCGAATGTCAGAACCAAAGGGCCACTAGCAATTATAATTTCCAGTGTCCTTTAGAATCCGACGTTCGCTACAGACGATGCTGCGAAACAAGGCGAACGTCAGATTCAGGACACTGGTTAGAGCTATGATCCGGGGCAAATTTGTCAATGCAAACATCGCGAAACGGAGTTAATGCTGCACTCTGCGGCACTTTGCATCGCAGGTCCTAGCGCCGTCTTTCATATGTGACGTAGGAGAAATCGACCGTATCTCCCTCGGCCTTCGAATGGCGGGTTCTTGCCGTTTCCCGCCATTCCGCGAGATCAACCGGCTTCAGGAACGTGTCGCCTTCCGGCGCCGCATGCACCTCGGTGATTTCCAGCCGGTCGGCTTTCGTCAGCCATTGCGCAAAAATCTCGGCCCCGCCAATCACCATGATCTCAGTGACGAAACGCCGCAGCGCATCGCCCAGCGCAATGTCGTGCGCGGCATCAAGCGACGGCGCGACGACGATGCCCGGCGCCTGAAAAGCCTTGTCGCGGGTTACAACAATGTTGGTGCGTCCCGGCAGCGGCCGGCCGATCGAGGCGAACGTCCTGCGGCCCATGATGACAGGCCGCCCCAGCGTGATCGCCTTGAGGCGCTTGAGATCGGATCTGAGATGCCACGGCATCGCATTGTCGCGGCCGATGACGCCGTTTTCAGCGACAGCAACAACGAAGACGATCTGTGGACGTGAAGCCGTCGGCGCGTTCACACCGCGACCTCGGCCTTGATATGCGGATGCGGATCGTAATTCTCGAGTTTGAAGTCCTCGTAGCGGAACGAGAAGATATCCTTCACGTCAGGATTGATCTTCATGACCGGCAGCGGGCGCGTCAGGCGCGTGAGCTGCAGCCGCGCCTGATCGAGATGGTTCGAGTAAAGATGTGCATCGCCGAGCGAATGCACGAAGTCGCCGGGCTTCAGCCCGGTCACTTGCGCCACCATCATCGTCAGCAGCGCGTAGGACGCGATGTTGAACGGCACGCCGAGGAACACATCCGCCGAACGCTGATAGAGCTGGCAGGACAACTTCCCGTTAGCGACATAGAACTGAAACAGGCAATGGCATGGCGGCAGCGCCATCTTGTCGACGTCGGCGGGATTCCACGCGCTGACGATCAGGCGGCGCGAGTCGGGATTCTTGCGGATCATCTCGATCAGATTTGAAATCTGGTCAATGCTGCGGCCGTCCGGCGCGGGCCACGAGCGCCACTGCGATCCGTAAACCGGGCCGAGATCGCCGTTGGCATCCGCCCATTCATCCCAGATCGAGACGCCGTGGTCCTTCAGGTATTTGATGTTGGTGTCGCCGGCGAGAAACCACAGCAGCTCATGCACAATGGATTTCAGCGGCAGCTTCTTGGTGGTCAGCATCGGAAAACCCGATGCCAGATTGAAACGCATCTGATGGCCGAACACGGACAAGGTCCCGGTGCCGGTGCGGTCGGTCTTTTCCGCGCCGTCGCTGAGAATCCGCTCGAGCAGGTCGTGATACTGGTTCATGGGTTTATCTAGCCGTGCAATCCGGTTCGCGTCTGCGGCGATCTGATTCCCGCCCGGTAATTATACCCCGAAAAGTGACCTCCCGCGGCTCAGGCGCATGATCCGGAAAAGCGGAAACCGGCTTTCAAAAGATCATGCTCCAAGCCATAAAAGACAAGGGGCGGAACCTGCGTCCCGCCCCTGCTAAACTCAGGTTATTTCGGCCAAATCTCAGTTGGAGAGCGGCTTCAGCACTCCGGACCACTTGGTGATTTCGCTGTCGACCAGCTTCTTCAGCGATTCCGGCGTGCGCTCGGCAGGTTTCGGGATCACGCTGCCAAGGTCCAGCAGCCGCTTTTGAACGCCCGGGTCGTCCAGCGCCTTCACAAGCGCGGCGTTCAGCTTGGCAACGACCGGAGCCGGAGTGCCCTTCGGCGCGAAGATCGCGTTCCATGCCTGTGCCTGATAGTCGGGCAGGCCGGCTTCCGCAGTGGTCGGGACGTCCGGCAGCGACGGGTTGCGCTCCGGAGTCGCCACCGCATAGGCCTTGATGGTGCCACCCTTGACCTGCGGCACGGCGTTGACGATCTGGTCGCACATGTAATCGACCTGGCCGCCAACCAGCGCATTCATCGCCGGCCCGGTGCCGTTGAACGGAACGCCGGTCGGGCTGATCTTCAGCACCGCGTCCAGAAGCTGGCACGAGGAGTAGGACACCGAACCGACGCCCGCGTGAGCCTCATTGAGCTTGTCGGTGTTGGCCTTCAGATAAGCCACGAATTCCTTGAGATCCTTCGCCGGGAAATCCTTGCGCGCCAGGATCAGGATCGGCGTGCCGGCGATCAGGCCGACAGGCTCGAAATCCTTGGACGGGTGATAGGCCAACTTCGGATACAGCGGCACCGACGCGGCGTGCGTGCCCATGTGGCCGGTGATGAGCGTGTAACCATCCGGCGCGGCCTTCGAGGCGCGGGTCGACGCAGTGGTGCCACCGGCACCAACCACGTTTTCGATGATGATCGACTGGCCGAGCGTCTGCTGCATATGGCCGGTCACGATGCGGGCGATGACGTCGGTCGGGCCACCGGCCGCGAACGGAACGATCATCGTGATGTTGCGCGTCGGATAGTCCTGCGCCTGAGCGGGCGCAGCGGCCAGGCCGGCCGCGGCCAGAACCGAAAGCCCGCACGTCGCGAGCATACGTTTAAGCAAATTCATAACGCTCTCCCGAATGTTATTGATCGATTAAGTCCCGCCCGCAGTCTCAGCATCACAGGGTTGGACGAGTCCATTCAACTTGATATCTAAAAGAGGCGAAGAGACGCGGCTCAACGCCACGCCTCTACAGTCAGTTCTCGGACTCCACGAACACCTCGTCGCGCTTCTTTCGTAGCGCCGGCAACAGCGACAGTATCAGCAGGAATGCTGCGATCGCCATCAGGGTCGCGGACAACGGACGGGTCAGGAAGACCGACCAGTCGCCGCGCGAGATCAGCAGGGCGCGGCGGAGGTTCTCTTCCATCAACGGACCGAGGACCATGCCAAGCAGCATGGGTGCCGGCTCGAAATCATGCTTCACCAGCCAGTAGCCGACGAGGCCGAAAGCGGCCGTCAGAACCACGTCCATCGGCGCGTTGTTCACCGAGTAGATGCCGATGGCGCAGAAGATGACGATGCACGGGAACAGCAGCCGGTAAGGCACCCGCAGCAATCGCACCCAGATGCCGACCAGCGGCAGGTTGATGACCAGCAGCATCAGGTTGCCGATCCACATCGAGGCAATCATGCCCCAGACCAGCTCGGGCTGCTTCTGCATCACCTGAGGGCCGGGAACGATGCCGTGAATGGTCATCGCGCCCACCATCAGCGCCATCACCGCGTTGGGCGGGATACCGAGCGTCAGCAGCGGGATGAACGAGGTCTGCGCCGCGGCGTTGTTGGCGCTTTCCGGCGCAGCCACGCCTTCGATCGCACCGCGGCCGAAGCGTTGAGGGTGTTTCGATATCTTCTTCTCGAAGGTGTAGGCCGCGAACGACGCGATCACCGCACCGCCGCCCGGCAGGATGCCGAGGATCGACCCCAGCACCGTGCCGCGCAGAATCGCAGGCGTCGAATCCTTGATGTCCTTCTTGGTCGGCATCAGACCGGAGATCTTCTGCTGAACCAGACTGCGCTCCATCGACGCGCCGTGATCGAGATTGCGAATGATCTCGGCGAAACCGAACAGGCCCATCGCCACGGTCGCGAAGCCGAGACCGTCGGCGAGTTCCGGAATATTGAACGACATGCGCGACGCGCCGGTCTCGATGTCGGACCCGACCATCGACAGCAGCACGCCGAATGCAATCATCGCGATGGCCTTGAGTACCGAACCCTTCGCGAGCACCACGGCAAAGATCAGGCCGAGTACCATCAGCGAGAAGTACTCGGCGGGGCCGAACGCCAGCGCGAGCTTGGTCAGCGGCGCGCCGAGCAATGCGATGAGAACCGTCGCGACGCAGCCCGCGAAGAACGAGCCGATGGCCGCGATCGCCAGTGCCGGACCGGCGCGGCCCTGCTTGGCCATCTGGAAGCCATCGAGCGCCGTCACCACCGAGCCGGCTTCGCCGGGAATGTTGACCAGGATTGACGTGGTCGAGCCGCCATACTGCGCACCGTAATAAATGCCGGCAAGCATGATGAGCGCGCCGACGGGCGGCAGTCCGAACGTGATCGGCAGCAGCATCGCCACCGTGGCGATGGTGCCGATTCCCGGCAGCACTCCGACCAGCGTGCCGACCAGCGCGCCGATCAGACAGAGACCGAGATTGACGGGTGAGAACGCGACGCCGAAGCCAAGCGCGAGATTTGCAAAAATATCCATGACGCCCTCAGCGCAGAATGCGTGGGAAGAGATCGAGCGGAAGCCCGAGCGCATACGGGAACAGCAGGGCGCAGCCGATTGTCAGACATATTCCAACGATGACGGCTTCCTTCCACTTCGTCTCGTCGGACCCCATCGCCGCGATCATGAAGCTCACGAAGGACGAGACGATCAGACCGAGGGGACGAATAGCAACTGCGAAAGCCAGGATCGCCAGCGTCACGAAGACGGGCCCGCGAATGCCGTAGCGTTGCAGCGGCGGCCCTTCCATCAGGAAGCCGGTAAGGGCGACGCCTGCACCGAGCGCCAGCAGCAGATAGGCGAACATGCGCGGCGCGGTGCCGGGGCCGAATGAAAATCCCCGCATGCCCTGAAGATCGCTGGATGCCCACAGAGCGAACAGCGCAATCGCCATCAGCGCCAGGCCGCCGTAGAAGTCCTGCGGTCCTTTGATAGGTCCCGGCGCGGGTTTTCCCGCAGCGCTATCTGGCGCTTCACTCATCGACATCCCCCTCAATCACAGGCTTGAGCCCGGTCTATTCTTGTAGCGCAGGCAGTCCCCTCGCGCCCTTTGCTTATCGATTTTCGTCAGACGACGCCAGCAAAACCGAGAATGCCGCCGACAGTCAGCATCCACAGCGGGTTGAGCCGGGTCGCCAATGCAAGCGCCGCCGCGCCGGCAATAACGACCGCCCCGACCCACGTGCCGCCAGTCGTTAACGCGAGAATGAAGCCGCTGGCGCACATCAGCCCGATCGAGATCGGAACCAGCGCGGCCTGAAGGATCGCAGGCCAGATCGATTGGCTCGAACGCGTCAGCATGCTGCTGACGAAATAGGCAAAGACCGCGGACGGACCACACATTGCGAATGTGGCAACCAGTGCGCCCGCGATCCCGGCCACATGGTATCCGATCAGCGTCACGATCAGGACATTCGGCCCCGGCGACAATTGCGAGATCGCAAACATGTCCGCGAACTGCGTATTCGACATCCAGTGTTGCACATCCACGGCGACCCGATGCATTTCCGGAATCGTGGAATTGGCGCCGCCGATGGCGAGCAGCGACATCAGACCGAACGTCCACGCCATCGTCAGAAGCGTCCCCGCGGGCGAGTTCACGAACCCCCCCGCTTTCGCATCAGGAATGTCACGGCGATGCTGAGCGGGATTGCGGTCAGCAGAACCGCTACCAGCGGCAGCCGCAACAATCCGATGGCAATAAAAACTGCGACGAGCAACGCAAGCGCGATGGGGTCGCGTTTCTTCAGCAGCGGCATCATCATGCGCAGGATGACCGCAAGGAATAGCCCGACCGCAGCGCAAGACACACCCGCCAGTGTGCGTTGCAACGCCGGAATCTCTCCGTAGCGCGCGTAGATTGCGGCCAGCACGGTGACAATCACCACAGGCGGGCCAACCAGCCCGAAAAAGGCGGCGATGCTTCCCGGAATGCCGCGGAAGCGAGCACCGAACACCACGGACAGATTGACGATGTTTGGGCCCGGCAGGAAATGGCAGAGCGCGAAGGCTTCATTGAACTCGTCGGGCGTCATCCAGCGGTGCTGATCGACGATGGCGCGCCGCGCCCACACCAGCACCCCGCCAAAGCCCGCGAGCGACATCCTGGCGAACGCCACGAACAGCTCGAGCAAGCCCGGACGCTCCGGCGTCAATGCATCAGCGGTTTCGGGAATCGCCGGAGCGGTGTCTTGAGGCATGGCCCGATTTAGAATGGCTCCTCACGGCGGCCAAACGATATTCCGGTGCGGCGCGCATGCGCTGGACGCGGATCGGACGGCCCGCGCGAACCTGGTGCCGAAAGCGGAAACGAGGCCTTTTGTCGTCAGGGTTTGCCCCCTATATTGAGGGTGCCGGTTCGCCGGCTATGGAAATAAACGGCCGTCGCAATAAACCATTCGGACCCGGGGGCAGCACCCGGCGCCTCCACCAAAACCCGGATTTCCCGGCCTGAACGGGCAGGTTTCGGCGGGGGCGAAACAGGATCGACGAGGGCGTAAAGGGCTCGCTTTTTCTCGGTATGGTTCCGCCGTTATCGGGCTATGCAATAGTTGCAAACGACAACTATGCTCCGGTTGCTCAGGCTGCGTAACGCAGTTTGAAAAACCAAGTCTAAAGTCCTAGGGGATTAAGCCCCTCTAGGCGGGGTTCGGAGGCACCTGGCAACAGAAGCCTCCACTTTCATCTTGTTGCATTGAATTTGTCAGACGGACGCGTTGCAGCGCGTGAGAATATCTGCGATCTGCCGAGCGCAGGTGCTGACCTGCGGGCCATGACCGGATAGCATGGATCAAAATCGCGAGTCGGGACGTTCACGGCTGAAGACCTGAATCCCGGCCAGACCACACCCTTCGACAGGACGACATTGATGGCGACCGATCACATCCGTTACGACGTCCTTGCGCGCGACGCCTTGCGTGGCGTGCTGAAGCAGGTACTCGCGGACGCCGCCGAGCATGGTCTGCCTGGCGAACATCATTTCTACATCACGTTCCTGTCCAAAGCCGAAGGCGTGAAGATTTCTCCGCGCCTGCTGTCGCAGTATCCGCAGGAAATGACCGTCATTCTCCAGCATCAGTTCTGGGATCTTGTCGTGACCGACGATCGTTTCGAGGTGGGACTGTCGTTCAACGGGATTCCCGAGCGCCTTGTCATTCCGTTCAGCGCGATCAAGAGCTTCTTCGATCCGTCGGTGCAGTTCGGCTTGCAGTTCGAGCCCGTCGAGGAGTCCGCCGCGGCGGCCGATGCGCCCGCCGTGGAGACGCTGCCCGTTGCGGCTGCACCCGAAGCCCCCGCCGATACGGACGGCGAGCCCGCCAAGCAGGGCGAAGGCGCCGAGGTCGTCCGGCTCGATCGCTTCCGCAAGAAGTAATCCGGCGCGCCATCGCCTCACATCATCTTGAAGCTTTCTAATGTGCGACACGCGTTTCCGCTGAAGCGGAAGCGCGCGACGGTTGCATGCATCACGCGTGAAGTCCTAGACTTCAGCATCCCCGCGACGCATCGGAAAGCATCATGGCCACCCAGAAAAAAACAACGCGCACCGAGACCGACACGTTCGGGCCGATCGAAGTGCCGGCGGATCGCTACTGGGGCGCGCAGACCGAACGCTCGAAACACAACTTCAAGATCGGCAGTGAGCGCATGCCGATGCCGATCGTTCGCGCGCTGGCGATCGTGAAGCTGGCATCGGCACAGACCAATCTCGAACTCGGCCTGCTCGACCAGCGCCGCGCACGCGCCATCGTCCGCGCGGCTAGCGAAGTCATCGACGGCAAGCTTGACGATCATTTCCCGCTGGTGGTCTGGCAAACCGGCTCGGGCACACAGTCCAACATGAATCTCAATGAGGTGATCGCCAATCGCGCCAGCGAATTGCTCGGCGGCGAGCCCGGCACCAAGAAACCGGTGCATCCGAACGATCACGTCAATATGAGCCAGTCGTCGAACGACTCGTTTCCGACCGCAATGCATATCGCCGCCGCCGAACGCATCACCCACGACCTGATCCCGGCGCTGACCGTGCTGCTGAAAGCGCTGCGTCAGAAAGAGAAAGCCTTTGCCAGGATCGTCAAGATCGGCCGCACCCATACCCAGGACGCAACGCCGCTGACCCTTGGCCAGGAATTCTCCGGCTACGCCACGCAGGTCGAGAGCGGCATCGCGCGAATCCGCGCCGCGACGAAGGACCTCTACCCGCTGGCCCAGGGCGGAACCGCGGTGGGGACCGGCCTCAATTCCAAGCCGCGATTCGCCAGGCTGTTCGCCAGGCAGGTCGCTACGCTGACCAGGCTGCCGTTCACCAGCGCGCCGAACAAGTTCGAGGCTCTGGCGTCGAACGACGCCTATGTGTTCGTGCATGGCGCGATCAATTCCATGGCTACCGGCCTGTTCAAGATCGCCAACGACATCCGGCTGCTCGGCTCGGGACCGCGCTCCGGCCTCGGCGAACTGATCCTGCCCGAAAACGAACCGGGGTCATCGATCATGCCCGGTAAGGTCAACCCGACCCAGTGCGAGGCGATGACCATGGTGTGTTGCCAGATCTTCGGCAATCAAACGGCCATCACCGTCGCCGGCAGCCAGGGCCACTTCGAACTCAACGTCTACAAGCCGGTGCTGGCGCATTGCATGCTGCAATCGATCCAGTTGATGGCCGACGCCGCACGTTCATTCACCGAACACTGCGTCGTCGGCATCCGCGCCGACGAAAAACGCATCGACGAGCTGATGCGGCGTTCGCTGATGCTGGTGACGGCGCTGGCGCCGAAGATCGGCTACGACAATGCTGCGAAGGTCGCGAAAACTGCACACGCGCGCGGCACGACGCTGAAGGAAGAGGCCGTGCGTCTCGGCTTCGTGTCGGCAGCAGAATTCGATCGGCTCGTGAAGCCCGACAAGATGACGCATCCCGGCTGATTAGAATGAATCTTTGCGCACATTAACTCGCCGTAACATTTCGGACATCTCGTCGCACCGCCTAAAGTCCTACGCCAATTGGCTACCATCCGCAGCTTATCACATGCTAACTTTTTAAAGCTGCCGCACTGCACGTGCATACCGAAAACGAATGATTTCTTTAAAACGGACTCGCGAGATCAACCTTGCTCGGATGAGTCGCAGGACAGAACAAACCGCGCCGCTGCATGCCGCGCCTTTGTTGCAGCTGTCCTGAAATAAAGGAGGCGTCATGGGCGACCTGGTCAACCTGAAACAAATCAAAAAGCGTATCGCGCGCGAAGAAGCAGAGAAGCAGGCCGAGACCAATCGCATTCGCTTTGGCCGCACCAAGGGCGAGCGCAGCCGCGACGAACAGCAGGCGCAGCGCGCCAGCGACATCCTCGATCAGCACCGCATCGATGATGGGACGCCAGCATGAAATCCCCCGTCGTCAAGCGATCGATCGTTGTCGCCGGCCACAAGACCAGCGTCAGTCTTGAAGAAGCGTTCTGGAATGGCATGAAGGAAATCGCTTCGGTGAGAAGCCTGACCTTGTCCGAACTTGTCGGTGAGATCGACGGCGGTCGTCAGCAGGGTAACCTGTCCTCCGCGATCCGTCTGTTCGTGCTGGATTACTTCCGCTCGCGGGCGCTCCCTGCTGCCGGAAACGGCAGCGGCCGGATGCAGGTGGAAGATTCCCATCCGTAGTTTTGCGCACGGTTCAGCTACGATCCTGACTCCGCCGTAGGTTTTAGCACGAATATCGCAGGTAACTGATTTCAGTTACTATGTACCCATGTCTCGAACCATATACCGTTTCGAGATCGGCTGCGGCGCGGCAGTACAGTTTCCGCAACAGCGGTCTGTATCCTGATCCGCAGCCCGGGGGGCGAACATCGTACTGAATGTGCCAGAGCTTCATCTCCGGCGAGACAGCGTCTCGCCGCATGCGGACGCCTGGCCGAAGTGAAAGGATACTTCGATGCGGGACGACACGATCATGCGGGACATGGATGCCGCGGAAGCCAGCCGGCCCCGGGGCGTGAAAGAATTCGCGGTGGTCAAGCGATCCGTCGTGGTCGGCGGCCACAAGACCAGCGTCAGTCTCGAAGACGCCTTCTGGACCAGCCTGAAAGATATCGCCACGCGCCGCGGACTGCCGCTGTCGACGCAGATCGACGCCATCGATCGCACCCGCAAGACCAGCAACCTGTCGTCCGCGATCCGGTTGTTCGTATTGGATCACTTCCGCGCGCGCGCCGTGACTTCGGTCTTCATCGGTGAACGGCAACCGTCCCCCAGCATCGTGCCCACAAGCTAGAACTGATTCAACATCACCAAATCGCGCGCCAGATCAAAACGTGCCGGCAGACGGTGACGTGGCAGGACGCTGCTTCGGTAGCCTCATGGCACCCGGCGCCGGCTTGATATCGATCGGCGGCGGCAGCGGCTGCACCAGCGTGCTTCCGCTTGGGGGAGCGGGTTGCGGGATCGGCGGGGCAACAACAGGCGGCGCGGTAACAGGTGGAGCGACCGGCGTGCGCGGCGACGCGGCCTTCGTTCCGGAATTCTTCCGCCGCGGATCGCGATTTGGGATCTTCACCTCCGATGGCGGGATGGGCTCGGCCTTCGGCAAGTCCTCCTCCCACAGATCGTCGGGTTCGAGCCCCGGACCAACACCACGCTCAAGCTGATCGAGGCGCCGCGTTTCGCGATCGATCGCACGCATTCCGAGCCAGGACGACAGCGCGGCAACATCGACTGCACGCGCCAGCCGGTCCGGCGACCCATTCAGATCGACGCGAATTTCCGGACGGCCCTGAATCGGCCGCGTGGTGACCGGCGACATCACCGCACGCAAATCGGCCTGATCCGCCGACAGGTCGTATCCACCGGCAATCACGACTCGGGCGCGCGCAGCGTCGAGCGTCGCCGCTTCGATCCGCAAGCGGCCATCCTTGACGGTGAAGGGAATCTGCGCCGACGGCACTTTCAATGCGCCCGCAACCAGCACCGGCTCGACAATCTCCTTCAGCTTGAGATCGTCGGTCGCCTGCCCGCCGTCACTGGCGCGAACCGCAGCTTCAAACGCACGCGGATCGAGCCCGGCGATCCGCGCATCCGTCAGCGTCAGCGTGCCTGCGCCCGAGATCGCGCCGGTTAGCCCGGCGGCACTGCGGCCCTGTCCCGCCAGCGTCATTTGCAGCGCCGCCTTGCCTTCCGGCACCGCGAGGCCGCGGTAGCGAAGCGCCGCGCCATCGACACCGGTCAATTGCACGCGCGCATTGAACGATGTTCCCTGACCGGTTCCCAGCGCTGCCTGACGCGCATCGAGATCGATCGCCGCTTCGCCGCCGCCGATGCCCGCTTTGACATTCTCCAGTACGAGAGATTGTCCGTCGCCCTTGATCGCGCCGCTGACGGGACGCAACTCCCCGCCTCCGGGCAGCACCCCGCTCAAGGCCTGAAACGCGAGACGTCCGCGCCAGCCGCGCAGCCATCCACGGCCAAGCGGCGCCGAGGCATCGCGGCCGATAGCTCCGAACGCAACGCCGGTCACCGCCGCAAGATCGAGTGTGTCGAGACCGACCTCGCCGTCGACGCCGATCTCATCACCGCGCGTCAGAACGAGTCGTCCGCGCATCCGCGATCCGCCCACCGTGGTGTCGAGATCGTCGAAGGTGAAGGTGTTGCCCGCCACACCAAGGCGAGACGACAGCGAAACCGCGACCGCCGGTACGCTTGCGGGTTGCAGATCGAACAGCGCGGCGAGATCGGCGCGGCGCACCGCGACAGTCAACGCCGCTGCCGGCTGATCCGCCCACGGATTGCCGGTGCCTTGAATGTCGCCATCGACACCCGCTCCGGTCAGCCTGGCTTTCAGTTGCAATGGCGAACCCCAGACGCCGGTGACCGACGATTCAAATTGCGCTGGGCCATCGCCCGGCGAAATGATCCGGTCGATGCCCAGCGATGCCGCCATCGTGGTGGTCTGCCTCGCGGTCAGGCTGCTTTCCAGCTTGAATGCGTTGCCCCGCAACGCCGCGAGATCGAACCCGCGCGCGAGATCGATATTCGGCGTCGCGCTCAGCTTGATCGTCCCCTTGAGCTGCGGGGCTTCGATATTGAGCGCAACCTCCGCATCGGTGCGGCTGGAACGGTCCTTTGCCTTGCCAAGTGTGGCGGCCACCAGCATCACCGCGAGTCCGGGCTCTTTCGGAACCGCTGCCAGCCGCTCCGCGAGCGCGGGGGCAAACGGTGAGACGAGACTTCCAACCCGCTCCAGCGATGACGCCGATGCATACAGCCCAAGTTTGCCGCCCCCCTCGGCGCGATCGAACGATCCTGTTCCGCTGACGGCCAGATCGCTGCTCGCATTGCCAATCTCAATGCGATCGAGTGCGAATTTCGTGGGACCGTAACTCAGACTGACAGCGAGCGGGCGAACCGTCTCTCCCGCCAGCACGGCGCTCTCGGCGTTGAGCGTGACTTGCCCCTCGTCCGGCCATCCGGATTGCGGACCGGCCAGCGCGCCAGCAAGCGGCAACACCGCGTCGAGATCGAAGCTCGGAGCCTTCAGCGCCGCTTCGAACCTCGTCTTGCCGCCAGCCACATTCAACAGCGCGAGACGGCCCTCCATCGTGCCGCCATTGATATCCGCCTTGATCCCGTCCAGCGCGACGCGATCCGCCGCCACCGTCGCATCGCCGCGCAGGCGCAGCGGTTTCTGATTGCGATACGTCGCGTCGCTGCGGCCCTGCAACCATGCCGCCAGCACATCAGGATCGGACGATTCGATGCTGACCGGCCCCGTGAAACGCGCTGACGCTCCCGGCTGCGCAATGCTGCCGTTCGCCGAGACGCGCGTCGCACCAGGGGCGCGCATCTCCAGCTTTCCAACGGTCCACGCCTGCCCGTCGCCGCGCAGTTCGACGGCAACATTCTGGAGCGGGCGCCCGCCGAGTGCGATCTGATCGGCGCTGAGTTCAATCTGTGCCGGAAGCGGCATCACTGGCAGCGACGTTACCAGCGTCCGCAGCGCGGGAAGCAGCCGCAGCGGTTCGGCGCTCGCCGCACCTTTCGCCAGCAAGCGATCCGCATCGAGTTGCCGCGCGGACAAGGCGAGATGCAGCAACGGCGATGCACCGAACTTGATGTCACCGCTACCCGTCAACCGCAGTGCATTGTCCTCCGGACCATACGCAGCTTCGACCTGCTCGAACGCCGCCGACGACGGGCTGGCTTTCAGGCGCGATGTGATCCGCCACGGCTGTTCGGGCTCCGCGGATTTGGCATCGGCTGGCCGCGCCAGTGTCAGCCCACCCTCGAAATTCGGCACGGAGTTGTCGAACGTCAGCACGCCATCGAGATCGGCCAGCAGCGGCCGCTCACCCGGCTCGGCGACGAAGCGCACGCGCGTGCCCTTGCCGTCACCGCCCTGCCCCGACGAGATGCGAAACGGCGTCCGCGCCCCGAGCAGCGTGAACGATCCGTCCCCGCGCAGGCTGCCGGCCAGCGCGCGCACATCGCCGCTGAACTTCAGATCGTCCATCAGCAGCGTCTTGCCGCTGGCTGCATCGTGCAGCGCGATCCGCCCGGCGACATTCATCCGGTCGATGGCGAGCGAGCCGAGGTTGAAGCGGCCCGCCGTGGAAGGCCACTCGAAGCGGCCCTGCCGGTCGAGGCCGAGATCGAGCGCAAAATCGTCCAGCGACAGTTCGCTGGCGCGCCATTCGCCCCGCATCAGCGCGCCGAGACTGAACTCGACGTCCAGCTTGCCGGCCCGGACCCTGGCGGGATCATTGTCGCCGCCGATGGCGACCGACCGCAGCCGCAGCGTCGGTGTCGGCAACAACAGGGCGTCCAGCTTGCCGCCGACGCGCACTGGCGCACCGACGATACGGGACGCTTCCGCCTCGAATTGCGGGCGGAACTGGTTCCAGTCGACGAAATACGGACCGACCAGCGCCGCGATCAGCGCTAGGATGAAGGCGATGGCCAGTCCGAGCAGCGTGGTCTGCAAGGTCTTTCCTCAGTGGGATCGGACACCGGATGGCACGAATATTGAACCTGTTTGCGGCTTGGAATACTAAGTTTAACAGGCCCGGTTCACAACCCTGTAACCCAATGGGGAAAATGTCCGAGAAGATTGCGCGGCCAGCGGAAAGAACAGGCGCCTCGCCCGAGGCGATCATGTCGCACTACGACATGGGCAATGACTTTTTCCGGCTTGTGCTCGATCCAGAGATGATCTACTCGTGCGCGCTGTTCGAGGACGGTGACGATCTCGTCACGGCACAACGCCGCAAACTCGATCATCATATCGAAGCCGCCGGTGCAGCGAACGCCGCGCGCGTTCTCGACATCGGCTGCGGATGGGGCGCGATGCTCCGGCGGCTGGTGGATCATGCCGGCGCCGCTCATGCTGTCGGGCTCACGCTCAGTCCATCGCAAGCCGGCTGGATCCGCGACGGCAAGAATCCAAGGATCGAGGTGCTGGAGCAGGACTGGCGCGACCACAGGCCTGAACGCCGTTATGACGCCGTCATTTCGGTCGGCGCGTTCGAGCATTTCGTCCAGAAGGGACTGAACCCCGCAGCCAAGCTCAAGGCCTATCGCGAATTCTTCGCCTATTGTGACGGCGTGCTTGCGATCAACGGAAAACTGTCGCTGCAGACCATCGCCTATTCCGAACGGACCAGGGTTCAGCCGCTGCTGGACAAGACGTTCCCGGAAAGCGATCTGCCGCTGGAATGGGAGCCGATCGCAGCTGCCGAAGGCACCTTCAGCCTGATCGCGGCACACAACGACGCCGATCACTATTACCGGACGCTGGTGCTGTGGGAACAGAACCTGCTTGCCAATTACGATAAAGCCGTTGCACTGGTCGGCCAGGCACGCACCGATGAATTCCGCCGCTACCTGCGCATGTCGGCTGGCGGCTTCCGGGCCGGAATGGTCAGCCTGATGCGCTACAGTTTCCGCAAGAAGTACTGACCTTTCAACCGAAGCGGACGCTGATACTGCCGAGCGGGATACCCGAGACCGTTGTAGTCCACGTCTCACCTGGCTTGATCGGCATCGCACGCGTCAATGTCCCGGTGGTGACGATTTCTCCGGATGCGAGGCCCGGGTTCACGTCATCCTTTGCCAGCACACCGACGAAATGGCGCAAGGCCGACAGCGGACCACCGAGCACATTGCGCGCGTGACCGCGATCCACGACATCGCCGTTGCAGGCGAGTTCGACATCGAAGTTTGAAAGCTGATCAATCCATAACTCGGCATTGCCGGATATCGGATGCCGCTCGCCGATGAGCATCGCGCCATGCAGGCCGAAAGCCGCCACGGTATCGGACGCGGCGAACTTCCAGTCGGGATAAATCGACTGCACGACCTCATAGCCGAGCGCCACCCATGCGATGCAGGACACGAGTTCACGCTCGTTCATTGCGGCATCGGGCGCAGCCGACAGACCGAATACGATTTCAGGCTCGATCCGCGGATCGGTCAGTTCGGCAAGAGAAGCTGTCCCGCCGATCTCGCTCAGATTGCGAACGGTGCGGTCGTACATGTAGCCCCAGACCGGGCCGTTGACGTTGTACTGCTCCCAGATCGTGCTGTTGGTGAAGCCGATCTTGCGCCCTATCGCCTTTTCGCCCCGCGCCTCGCGCATTTGCCGGACGATCGGCGTGACCTTGTAGGCTTCGTCGAGACCGAAGGCCGGATCGCGCGACGAGAACGGCGCAATCTGCCGGCCCTGACCGAGCACCGACAACGCCTCGGCGGCAATGCTCTTCGCGTCCATGGCTGTCGTCGCGGTCATGACGGCAGAATCTTGCCGGGGTTCAGAATATTGTGCGGGTCGAGCGCCACTTTGAGCGCGCGCATCGCCTGCACCGCTTCCGGCCCGAGTTCAGTTTCCAGATATTCCTGCTTGCCCTGCCCGATGCCATGTTCGCCGGTACAGGTACCGCCCATCGCCTGCGCCCGCTCGACCAGACGATGCAGGAACGCATCGGCGCGGCGAACCTCGTCGGGATCGTTGACGTCGCACAGCATGGAACAATGGAAATTGCCGTCGCCGACATGGCCGACAATCGGAGACAGCAATCCGACCGTCTCCAGATCCTTTTCGGTCTCGACCACGCATTCCGCCAGCCGCGAGATCGGCACGCACACATCGGTCGCCACTGCCTGCGCGCCGGGACGAAGCCCGCGCACCGCCCAGTAGGCATCATGCCGCGCCTGCCACAGCCGGGTGCGATCTTCCTGCCGCGTCGTCCATTCGAACGCACCGCCGCCGCATTCGGCGGCGATCTCGCCGAACATTCGCGACTGCTCTGCGACGTCGGCCTCGGTGCCATGGAATTCCAGCAGCAGCAGCGGCGTCTCCGGCAGCGACAGTTTCGAATAAGCGTTGCAGGCCTTAACCTGCGCCGCGTTCAACAGCTCGATGCGCGCCACCGGAATGCCGGTCTGGATCGCAAGAATGGTCGCGTTGCACGCCCCCTCGACACTCGCGAACGAACACGACGCAGCGGCGATGCTCTGGGGAATGCCGCGCAGCTTGAGCGTAATCTCGGAAATGATACCGAGCGTCCCCTCCGCTCCGATAAACAGATGCGTGAGGTCGTAGCCGGCCGAGGATTTCTTGGCGCGCGTGCCGGTGGTGATGATCTCGCCGTCAGCGCGCACGACCTTCAGCGCGAGAATATTGTCCTTCATCGTGCCGTAGCGCACGGCGTTGGTGCCCGACGCGCGGGTTGACGCCATGCCGCCGATCGACGCATCGGCTCCGGGATCGATCGGAAAAAACAGGCCCTGGTCGCGCAGATGCTCGTTGAGCGCCTTGCGGGTCACACCCGGCTCGATCACGCAATCGAGATCGTCGGCATGCACGGCGAGAATGCGGTTCATCTCGCGCAGATCGATGCAGACGCCGCCCGCCGGCGCGTTGACCTGCCCTTCCAGCGAGGTGCCGGTGCCGAACGGGATCACCGGAACGCGATGCTTCGCGCAGATCCGCACCACGTCCTGAATGTCTTCCGTGGTCCGCGCCATCACCACCGCATCCGGCGGCTGCATCGGCAACCAGGTGGTGGTATGGGCATGCTGCTCGCGCACCGCCTGCGACGTGATCAGATTGTTGCCGAACCGCGCGGCGAGGGCTTCGATGGCGCCGGAGAGCGCGGACGGTGCGGGACGTGTCAGGACGGAAGCGGTAAAGGCCACGGTTGATCTTCTTGTTTCGAGGCTGTTGTGGCGCGAACCGTGGCAAAGGATATATAGCGGGTCAAGAGAGAGTGCCGACGCCAACCGGGAATTGAGATGACATCAAGCACACTTCAGAAAAACAATGCACCGCAACATATAGCTGCGCCGTTCCTGACCACGGTCATGCCGATCGAACCGCAGTGGATCGATTACAACGGTCATCTCAACATGGCGTACTACAACGTGCTGTTCGACCGCGGCATCGACCAGATGTGGCTCGAACTCGGCATCGGCCCCGACTACATGAAGACACGTCACGGATCGACGTTCACAGCCGAGGCGCATGTGCGCTACCTGCGCGAGGTTCATCTCGGCGACCCGGTGCAGGTGTCGGTTTATCTGATTGAGGCAGACGACAAGCGTATTCACACCTTCGAGGAGCTACGCCACGCAACGGAAGGCTGGCTCTCGGCAACATCCGAAAACATGACGCTTCATGTGGACATGAACGCGCGCAAAACCGCGCCGTTTCCGCCTGATATCGCCGCGCGCATCCGCGACGTCGTCACCGCGCATGGAACTGTCGCACGGCCCGATGGCATCGGCCGGCGCATCGCCATGCCGGCCAAATGACGCCATCGCGCCGCCGTTTGTAACCACGCGCGCGAACGTCCGCGCATCACGGGCCGCTGCTGCGGCGGGCGAGGCCCACCACCGCCGAGATCAGGAACAGGATCAGGGCGACAAAGAAAACGATTTTGGCGATTTCGATCGACGCGCCCGCGATGCCGCCGAAGCCCAGCAGACCCGCGACCAGCGCGATAATCAGGAATGTCACCACCCAACTCATCATGACACGCTCCTGCGTTTCATTTTCGGGCGCGGAAACCAGCGCTCCGACTAAGAAAACAATCCGCCAAAGCCGCCATGGTTCCAGCCCCGGGGTCTCGCCTGGAAAGTCAAAAATCAGGCCGAAATGGAACAAAAAGGGCGAGACAGCCTCCGCGCCAGCCACTTTGCGGGGAAATCAGCCGTGTCAGGCGAGCCCAATCATGCCTATATGTCTCCGTACCCTGATATGAAGCCTCCCTTTCGGGCGTCGGCGCACGATCCGCCGAAGTGCGAAGCGGTTTGGCGATAAGATCGTGCGCTATATCACTATTTTGGAGCGCGATCGGACGCAAAACCGGCTTCCACTTTTGCTGATCGCGCTCCGAAGTGCCATCGTGACGGCAAAGACGAATCGCATGACCGAACCGAACAAACTGCCGCCACGAGACCTTTCCCGCGACGTGCCGAGCCACCAGCCCGCCGCTGGCGGCATCGCTGCGCGGGCGCGCGCATCGGCTGCACCGCAATACCTGACCGCTCTCAATCCCGAGCAGCGGGAGGCTGTGGAAACGCTCGACGGGCCAGTGCTGGTGCTGGCCGGAGCGGGCACCGGCAAAACGCGCGTGCTGACCTCGCGGATCGCGCATATTCTTTCCACCGGCCGCGCACGGCCGCACGAAATTCTCTCGGTCACCTTCACCAACAAGGCCGCGCGGGAGATGAAGCACCGCCTCGGCCAGATGCTCGGCCAGGCGGTCGAAGGCATGCCGTGGCTCGGCACCTTCCATTCCATCGGCGGACGGATTCTGCGCTATCACGCAGAACTGGTGCAGTTGAAATCCAACTTCACCGTGCTCGACGTCGACGACCAGATCCGTCTGCTGAAGCAGTTGCTGCAAGCCGAAAACATCGACGACAAGCGCTGGCCCGCGCGCATGCTGGCCGGCCTGATCGACGGCTGGAAAAACCGCGGACTGACGCCCTCGCAGGTGCCCGCCGGCGAAGCCGCCGTGTTCGGCAACGGCAAGGGCGGCAAGCTCTATGCGACCTATCAGGAGCGGTTGAAGATTCTCAACGCCGCCGACTTCGGCGATCTATTGCTCGAGAACATCCGGCTGTTCCGCGAACATCCCGACGTGCTGCGGCAGTATCAGCAGCGCTTCAAATACATCCTGGTCGACGAATATCAGGACACCAACGTCGCGCAGTATCTCTGGCTGCGGCTGCTGGCGCAGGCGCCGTCGCCACAACCCGTCATTCCGGGGCGCACCGAAGGTGCGAACCCGGAATCCACCGTGCAGTCACTTCTGGATTCCGGGTCTGCGCCTGCGGCGCATCCCGGAATGACAAAACCAAAGAACATCTGCTGCGTCGGCGACGACGACCAGTCGATCTACGGCTGGCGCGGCGCGGAGGTCGACAACATCCTGCGCTTCGAACACGACTTCCCGGGCGCGAAGGTCATTCGCCTCGAACGCAACTACCGCTCGACCGGTCATATCCTCGCCGCGGCCTCGCACCTGATCGCATACAATGAAGGCCGCCTCGGCAAGACGCTGCACACCGAAGACGAGGACGGTGAGAAAGTCACCGTCACCGGCGCATGGGATTCGGAAGAGGAAGCCCGCGGCATCGGCGAGGAAATCGAGCAGCTTCAGCGCGCCGGCCAGAAGCTGAACGAGATCGCCATTCTGGTGCGCGCCTCGTTCCAGATGCGCGAGTTTGAAGACCGTTTCGTTACGCTGGGCCTGCCCTACCGCGTCATCGGCGGCCCCCGCTTCTACGAGCGCGCGGAAATCCGCGATGCACTGGCCTATCTGCGCGTCATCAATTCCCCCGCCGACGATCTCGCCTTCGAGCGTATCGTCAATGTGCCGAAGCGCGGCCTCGGCGACGCCACCGTGCAGATGCTGCACGACGTCGCGCGCAAGCGCCGCATCCCGCTGACCGAAGCGGCGCTGTCCGTGATCGAGACCGACGAACTGAAACCGAAGGCGCGCGGCAGCCTGCGCGACGTCATGACCAATTTCGACCGCTGGCGCGCGCAACGCGACATCGTTCCGCACACGCAGTTGGCCGAGATCGTGCTGGATGAATCCGGCTATACCGAGATGTGGCAGAAGGACCGGTCCGCCGACGCCGCCGGCCGCCTCGACAACCTGAAAGAACTCGTGCGCTCGATGGAGGAGTTCGAGAACCTGCAAGGCTTCCTCGAACACATCTCGCTGGTGATGGACCGCGAAGGCGGCGCCGACGAAGACGCTGTGTCCCTGATGACCCTGCATTCAGCCAAGGGACTGGAATTCGACAATGTGTTCCTGCCCGGCTGGGAGGAAGGCCTGTTTCCGAGCCAGCGCACCCTCGACGAGCAGGGCCGCGCCGGGCTCGAAGAAGAACGCCGCCTCGCCCACGTCGGCATCACGCGCGCGCGCAAGCGCGCCATGCTCTACTTTGCCACCAACCGGCGCATCCATGGATCATGGACGACCACCATCCCCTCGCGCTTCCTCGATGAACTCCCGACAGCCAATGTCGAGATCACCGAAAGCAAGGGCGGCTCGAGCTGGGGCGGCTCAGGCGGCTACGGCGCGTCGCGCTTCGACAATGTGGAATCGTTCGGCTCGACCTACACGACGCCGGGCTGGCAGCGCGCGCAAGCCAATCGCGCCCGCAACGGCGGCGGCGGCTTTGATGAAACCGGCGCACGCTATGACTCCGGTTCGCGCGGCAGCTTCAGCAGCCGCAAGACCACGGTGATCGAGGGCGAGCTGATCGCCAAGTCCACCGGCGCGAACTCCGAATTTTCCCTCGGCGACCGGGTGTTCCACCAGAAATTCGGCTACGGCAATGTCGCCAAGGTGGACGGCAACAAGCTGACGATCGCCTTTGAGAAGGCCGGTGAAAAGAAGGTGGTCGACAGCTTTGTGACGAAGGCATAGCGGGCGCGACTGCAGCGCATGACAAATTTGAATTCGTCGCCATAGAATTTTCAGTGCGCGCATCAGCTGCGCAAGAGCCATTATGTATTGCGCACGGGCCTTCCCAAGCCTATGTCATGCTCCCGCCCCGACAGATTGTTCCCATGTCACCCATCATCTCCGTTTCCAACGTCTCGAAGACCTATGCGTCCGGCTTCACCGCGCTGAAGAATATCAATCTCGATATTCGCCGCGGCGAGATCTTCGCGCTGCTCGGTCCGAACGGCGCCGGCAAGACCACGCTCATCAGCGTGATCTGCGGCCTCGCGGTCCAGACAGCAGGCACGGTAACAGTGGACGGCCATGACATCGTCAAGGATTACCGGGCCGCGCGCTCGCTGATCGGGCTGGTGCCGCAGGAACTGCATACCGACTCATGGGAGTCGCCATGGTCGACCGCCTCTTTCAGCCGCGGTCTGTTCGGCAAGCCGAGCAATCCCGCGCATATCGAGAAGGTCCTCAAGGAGCTCTCGCTCTGGGACAAGCGCAAAAGCCAGATCATCACGCTCTCCGGCGGCATGAAGCGCCGCGTGATGATCGCCAAGGCGCTGGCGCACGAGCCGCAGATCCTGTTTCTCGACGAGCCGACGGCGGGTGTCGACGTCGAACTGCGCAAGGCGATGTGGGAGGTCGTGCGCGGACTGCGCGACGCCGGCGTCACCATCATCCTGACCACGCACTATATCGAGGAAGCCGAGGAGATGGCCGACCGTGTCGGCGTCATCAACAAGGGTGAGATCGTCCTGGTCGAGGAGAAGGCCAAGCTGATGCAGAAGCTCGGCAGGAAGCAGCTCAAGCTGCACCTGCAAGAAAAGCTCGCCGCAATCCCCGCCGTTCTTGCCGCGCATCATCTCGAACTGTCGCCGGGTGGCGAGGAACTGATCTACACCTACGACACCAAGGGCGAACGCACCGGCATCACGGCCCTGCTCAACGACCTCAACAGCGCCGGTGTCCGCTTCAACGATCTCAACACCACCCAAAGCTCGCTCGAAGAAATCTTCGTCAGTCTGGTGCATCGGGCATGATCCGGAAAAGTGGAAGCCGGTTTTCCGGTCAGATCATGCCCCCCAAGAGAACGATTCAATGAATCTTTATGCCATTCGCGCGATCTACAAATTCGAAATGGCGCGCACCTTTCGCACGCTGCTGCAAAGCGTCGTCTCGCCGGTGATCTCGACATCGCTGTACTTCGTGGTGTTCGGCTCGGCGATCGGTTCGCGCATCACCGAGATCGACGGCGTCAGCTATGGCACGTTCATCGTGCCGGGCCTGATCATGCTGTCGCTGCTGACGCAAAGCATCGCCAACGCATCGTTCGCGATCTACTTCCCGAAATTCACCGGCACCGTCTACGAATTGCTCTCCGCGCCCGTGTCGTCATTTGAAGCCGTGGTCGGCTATGTCGGTGCGGCGGCGACCAAATCGATCATCCTCGGCCTCATCATTCTTGCCACGGCGGGACTGTTCGTCCCGCTGAAGATCGCGCATCCATTCATGATGATGACCTTCCTGGTGCTGACATCGGTGACGTTCAGCCTGTTCGGCTTCATCATCGGCATCTGGGCCGATGGCTTCGAGAAATTGCAGGTGATCCCGCTGCTGGTCATCACACCGCTGACCTTCCTCGGCGGCAGTTTCTATTCGATCCACATGCTGCCGCCGCTCTGGCAGACCGTGACCCTGTTTAACCCGGTGGTCTATCTGGTCAGCGGCTTCCGCTGGAGCTTCTTCGAGATCGCCGATGTCAGCGTCGCCGTCAGCCTCGGCATGACGCTGGGCTTTCTCGCGCTGTGCATGATCGTGGTGTGGTGGATCTTCAAGACGGGCTATCGGCTCAAGACCTGACGCCGGACGAAACACGCCGCGCAAGCGGGGCGTGTTGGACGAGGGCGGCTGTGCCGGTTCAGTTCGGACGCCAGTTTCCGTTTCTGTCGTAGGAGCCGCTTGGCCCGGTGCCGGGCGGTGGCGGTACCTGCACCGGCTGCACCACCTGGCTGACGCCATTACCGACCACGCCGAGCGTGCCGGCCACGGCGCCAACACCAGCACCCAGCGCGCCGCCGACCAATCCTCCGACCGGTCCAGCCGCGGTTTTCCCCTGGTACGTCCCTTGCGCAGCGCCGCTAATGGCGCCGTTGATGGGATCCTGCTGCTGAGCGGCGGCAGGAACTGCCAAAAGGGCCAGCGCGAGACCCGAAATCGATATGAACGAAGCTGCAATTTTCATGAAGAAACCTCCCTGCCCGGCCGAATCCCGGCCCCGAAGCAAATCAGCAATGCCAAGGTTGCGTCAGGTCTGGGAGAAACACAATGCGGGACAGTATGGTGTCTGGAGCGTTTCTCATCGCAAATTTGGCTCTCAAGCCGTCACCCCGCGCGGCGGCTCGGAAAAATCGGCGCATGGAAAATGGCGCATCCATTTCTGAATGCGCCATTTGAAACGATCTTGCATCAGGTTAGCGATATCGCCTGTGATGACGATAATGGCGACTGCGATAGTGGCGGCTGCGGTAGCTACGGCGGTTGTCGATGCCGAGTACACCGTTCACACCTCCGACAACACCGCCCACACCAGCTCCAACCGCGCCGCCGACGACACCACCGACAGGTCCGGCCGCGCGATTGCCCCGGTGAACACCTTCATTTGCGCCGCCTTCCATCCCTCTGAAGACGCCTTGCGCATGCGCCGCGATCGGCAATGCAAGGATCGCCAGAGCCGCCGCGATAAACGTAAAGCGGCGATGCGCCGCGGTGAACATGAACAAAGCCTCAGTCTTCATCGTGAAAGGTCTCCATGAGCGGCCGAATTTTGAACTGTCGTGCAACGTCTTAAGCGCCGGAAAGTTGCGTCAAGTTTGGCGAAAAGACGCCATAAAGACGCGCCGTTCACGAAACTGTATGACCGTGTCCATCAACCTTAAGACGAAGTGGCTGTTAAAAAAGCCACTTTCCGTGCTTTATTGAGAGTGAGGGGCAGAGACGAGGCAACAGTCATGCGTGCAGTCTTGATTTCAGTTACAGGCTTGATGTTGCTCTCCGGCAGCGCCGCGCAGGCTGCGGTGTCGATCCTCGTCAACAAGGATACGCAGCAGATGACCGTCTCGGTCGATGGCGCGACGCGCTACACGTGGCCGGTCTCCAGCGGAAATCCCTCACACGAAACGCCCAACGGCAGCTTCAAGACCTTCCGCATGGAGGAAGATCATTATTCGAAGGAATTCGATGAAGCGCCGATGCCGAATGCGATCTTCTTCACCAAGCAGGGCCATGCCATCCACGGTACGGATGCGGTGAACCGCCTCGGCAGCCCGGCTTCACATGGCTGCGTGCGGCTGTCGCGAGCCAACGCGCTGAAGCTCTGGGATCTCGTCAAGACGGAAGGATTGCTCACCACCACAGTGACCTTGACGGGATCGTCGCGGGTCGCGCTCGCGCGCAATCCCAAGCCGCGCACCAATGTCGCGACCACGCGCGGCGACGTCGATGCTTATGGCCGGCCGCTGCAGATCGCGCCCGCCGCACAAGATAGCTACAGCGAAGACCTCAACGCCAGTACGCGCGCACGTCAGGTCTCGCCCGATCGCGCCTATCGCGATCCGTCCTACCCGCAGGATCAGGCCTATTACGGCCCCAGCGATGCAGGCCCGATGCAGCGCCGTATTTATGGTGCGCAACGCGGCTATCAGCAGGGATATGCACAGGGCGGCTACTACGAGCAGGACGCGCGTTACCAGCAGCCGCGATATGCCAATCCTCGCGGCGGGTACTATTACTACGCTGACTAGTCCGGCGTTTTACTCGTCCGGATTCCTGAGCCTGCGCCACACAGCACCGAGCACGTTGGAATAGTCGTCGGTCCAGACCCGCTGGCCTTCGGCGGCTTCCGTCAGTACCCACTTTTCGTCCGACGCGATCTTGCCGACGTCGGCCTCCTCGCGCGCCGAGATCACGACATTGGTCGTGAAGATGTACTCTGCGTCGCGCCCGGAATCCTCATTGAAGACCCAGCTCCTGAGATCGTTCTCCTCGGCAATGCCGACAACGACGCTCGCCAGTTCGAGATGCCGGTTCGAGACATGCATCACCACCGCGCCCTGTGGCGCGAGCTTGGCCTTGTAGATCGCCATCGCTTCTTCGGTGGCAAGGTGGATCGGAATTGCGTCCGATGAATAGGCATCGACGATGATGAGGTCGTAGATACCGTCCTTTTCCCTGGCGAAGGTGAGTCGCGCATCGCCGATCACCGGCTTCATGTTCGGATCGCACGCACTGACGTAGGTGAAATATTTCGGATCGCGCGCGGTATCGACCATGGTCTGGTCGATCTCGAAATACGTCCAGTTCTCGCCAGGCATCGACTGGCAGGCCAGCGTGCCGGCACCGAGGCCGATCACCGCGACACGGATCGGACCGCCCTTGCGTTCGCGGATCGCGGCAATCGCCCGGCCCATGCCGCCATCCTTGTGATAGTAGCTGATCGGCTCCGGCCGGCCCTTCACCGGCGCGCCGTCGTCTTCCAGAAATTTCTCCGCGCCGTGAATCGTCGTGCCGTGCATCAGCACATGGTACTGGCCGTTCGAGGTCACCACGATCTTGTGGACGCCGAAAAAGCTGCGCACCGTCTCGACGCGGCCATCGTCCGCCGGGTAAACGCGGATCAGGACCAGTCCCAGCACCACCAGAGACGCCAATTTCCAACGGTCCAGTTTCAGGAATGCTGCGAGGACTGCCGCCGCAATGGCAAAATAGCCGACAACCCAGACGCGGTTGGTTTCAACATATTCCGTGACGGTCCCGTTCCGATATGACAGGACGATCAGCGCGATCGCGGCAACAGCAATCACCGCCCAGATCCACGCGCTGCTCCGTCTGATCGTTCCGGCTTGCGGCCGGCACAGCGCCGCCAGCGCCAGCAGGATCGGATATTCCGCGATCCACGAGAAGGCGTAAGGCGCGATCAGACCCGCGAACAATCCGCCGACCATGCCACCGAATGATAATGCAACGTAGAAGCCGGTGAGATAGCTGGCGGCAGGCCGCGTCCGCGCCAGTTCGCCGTGGCAGGCCATGGCGATGATGAAGAAACACAACTGATGCCCGCCCAGCGTCAGCAGCAGATTCTGTTCGCCACCGACCACCAGCAGGACCATGACGCCGGCGATCGCGAACGGCTGCAGCAGGAGCATCAGCCAGTGCGGCAGCAGCGGGCGCGACTGGAACACCAGCACCCATGTCAGCAGGTAGAGCGACAGCGGCAGCACCCACAGCAATGGAGCGGCGGCAACGTCGGTCGAGATATGCGCGGTGACCGCGATCAAAAGGCCGGACGGAACCGCTGCGAGGAATATCCAGCGCAGCCGCATCGGCCATGCCGGCGCGGGCGCGTCGCCCTCGCTGGCGCTGATGGCCGCCACCGTCATCGGCGGGGAACGCAACAGCAGCACGCCGCATGCCGCGATCAGAACGATCAGCAGCGCGTAGCCGCCGGTCCAGATCAGGTTCTGGGTCCGCAGCGAGAACATCGGCTCCAGCAGCACGGGATAGGACAGCAGCGCGAGGAAGCTTCCGATATTCGACGACGCGTACAGGAAGTAAGGATCTGGACCGTCGGGATGGCCGGTGCGGACGAACCAGGCCTGCAACATCGGATTGTTGGCAGCGAGCGCGAAAAACGGCAGACCAATCGAAACCGCGAACAGACCCAGCAGCCAGAACGCGTAACCGCTGGCCGGCGGTTCGCCCCACCCGCCGGCGATCGACAGCGGCAAAGTGAATAGCGCGACCGCAAGCAACACGAGATGAATAACCACCGGCGCAGTGCGGCTTTTCAGCGTCATCAGATAGTGCGCATAGGCGTAACCGCCGAGCAGCAGCGACTGAAAGAACACCATCGCCACCGACCAGACAGCGGGCGAGCCGCCGAGCCGGGGCAGCACCATCTTCGTGAACAGCGGCTGTACCGAAAACAGCAGCAGCGCGCTGGTGAAAATCGCGGCGGTATAGACCACCAGCACAAGCGTACTTCTCGCGCCGGAGGACTGGCTCGCGGTGTCGGACGGCACTGAAATCATGGAAGCTCCGGAATGACCCGGCAAATCACCGGACGCTGGCGTATCGAGTGGAGCATAGCCGCCAATGGCGGGCAATAACATGCGCGTGACAGAAATCACTCGCGCGTGACGTCATGGTGTCCCGAATCCGAAGTTCGCCTCACTTTACAGCCGCTCCGTAGCGAACTTCGGATTCAAAAGGACACCAGAAACTATAATTCTGGTGTGGCTTTGGTTCGCAAGCCCGCGAATGAACGCGCCGAGAAGACAGCGCGGACTTGCGAACCACCACACCAGGCGATTATGACTGGCGCATGTCGGAATATGATGCACTCATCATCGGCACGGGCCATAATGGCCTGACCTGCGCGGCCTATCTCGCGATGGCTGGCTTGCGCGTGAAGGTGTTCGATCGCCGCAAGGTGGTTGGCGGCGCGGCGGTCACCGAGGAATTCCATCCGGGTTTCCGCAATTCTGTGGCCGCCTATACCGTCAGCCTGCTCAATCCGAAAGTCATCGCCGACCTGCAGTTGCATCACCATGGACTGCGGATCGTGGAACGCCGGGCGCAGAACTTCCTGCCTGCGCCGGACGGACGCTATTTGCTGACCGGCGACGGCCGCACGCATCAGTCGATCGCGAAATTCAGCGAGCACGACGCGCTGCAAATCGACGATTTCAATCGCGAACTGGAAGCCATCGCCGACGTGCTGCGCGCATTCGTGCTGCGCGCGCCGCCGAACCTCGTCGAGGGCTTCGGCGTGCAGGCGATCCGCGAAGCCTTCAACGCGCTCGGCACCGCCAACATCCTGCGCGGTCTTTCGATCGAGAACCAGCGCACGCTGCTGGATCTGTTCACGCGGTCCGCCGGCGACATGCTCGACGATGTTTTTGAAAGCGACCTCGTCAAGGCCCTGTTCGGCTTCGACGCCATCGTCGGCAACTATGCCAGCCCCTACGCGGCAGGCTCGGCCTACGTCATGCTGCATCACGCGTTCGGCGAGGTGAACGGCCGGAAGGGACTGTGGGGCCACGCCATCGGCGGCATGGGGGCGATCACGCAGGCCATGGCAGCCGCGGCCCGTGCCCACGGCGCGGAGATCGAGACCGATGCCGGCGTCCGCGAGGTGATTGTCGAGAACGGCCGTGCCGTCGGGGTGATCCTGGATAACGGCCAAACGGTTCGCGCAAGCTATGTCGCCTCCAGCGTCAATCCGAAGCTGCTATACACCCGGCTGATCCCGGCGGACGCCTTGCCGAAGCCGTTTCTCGACCGCATCGCGAACTGGCGCAACGGCTCCGGCACATTCCGGATGAATGTGGCGCTGTCGGCGCTTCCCTCGTTCAAGGCACTGCCCGGCCCCGGCGACCATCTCACGGCGGGCATCATCCTCGCGCCGAGCCTCGGCTACATGGACCGCGCCTGGCTCGATGCCCGCCAGCATGGCTGGAGCCGCGAACCGGTGGTCGAGGTGCTGATCCCCTCCACGCTCGATGACTCGCTGGCACCATCAGGTCAGCATGTCGCCAGCCTGTTCTGCCAGCACGTCGCCCCGCAGCTTCCGGACGGCCGGTCATGGGACGACCACCGGGACGAGGTCGCCGATCTGATGATCGCCACCGTGGATCGCTACGCCCCGGGATTTGCCCGCAGCGTCATCGAGCGGCAGGTGCTGTCACCGCTCGATCTGGAGCGGGAATTCGGGCTGCTCGGCGGCGACATTTTCCACGGCGCGCTGTCGCTCAACCAGTTGTTCTCGGCCCGTCCGATGCTCGGCCATGCGGACTATCGCGGGCCGCTCAAGGGGCTCTATCACTGCGGCTCGGGCGCCCATCCGGGCGGCGGCGTCACCGGCGCGCCCGGGCACAATGCGGCAGCCGTTATCCTCAAGGACCATCGGGGAATCTTCTCCTGAAGGAGCGTGTAAAGAACGCCCGCCGGCTGTTGAGAAGATGTGGATAACCCTGTGGATAACCTGTGAATTTCCCTTTGGTTAAAGCTTCACTAACGTGTGGAAAGCCCGGGTTAACAAAATGTGAAAAAGCCCGGTATGTTCAGCGCGTAACCGGTGGACAGGCTGTGGGGAAATAGGCCAAGCAGTCCGTGATTTCAGCCATTTGGACCTACCCCTGATGTCATCTCCTTCCTCTCCCGCGACGCAGGCCACCTTCGCCATCGGCGATGAGTACACCGCCAGCCGCATTGTGGATGCCATCACCGAACGCTACCCAAGCCACGACCTGGCCATCGCCGCCTTCGAGACGCTGGGAGGCCGCTGGGACATCACCATGCATTTCGCCGAGGCTCCGGACGAGGACTTCATCCGGGCGCTGGTGACGGAGACCGCAGGGGACGCCGCGGCTCGGTCGATCGTCTTCGGCACGGTCGAGACGAAGGACTGGGTCAAGGCGAGTCTCGCGGATCTGGTCCCCGTGAACGCCGGACGCTTCATCGTCCACGGCGGCCACGACCGCGAGCGCGTCCCTCCGAACAAGATCGGGATCGAGATCGAAGCCGCGCTGGCATTCGGCACCGGCCACCACGGCACCACGCGCGGCTGCCTCCTGCTGCTCGATCAGGTGCTTAATCAGCGGACGCCGAAGCGGGTGCTCGATCTCGGCTCGGGCACGGGCGTCCTTGCCATCGCTGCTGCGAAAGCGCTGCGGCGGCACGTGCTGGCGAGCGACATCGACCCACGCTCGGTGATCGTGGCGCGCGAGAATGCACAACTCAATGGCGCCGGGAATTGGGTCGAGGTGATCCACGCCACCGGATTTCAGTCGCCGCATTTTGCGGCCAACGGCCCGTTCGGGCTGGTGCTGGCGAATATTCTCGCCAACCCGCTGCGGCAGCTCGCGCCGGCACTCACGGCGCATCTGGCTCCGCAGGCGTTTGTAATCCTGTCAGGATTGCTGCCGCACCAGGCGAACAGCGTGGTCGCCGCCTATCGCGGCGCAGGATTGAAGCTGCTCAAACGCATTCAGATCGACGGCTGGAGCAGCCTCTTGATGCAACGGCGCTGAAAGCGCGTCATTCCGGGGCGCGAGCCGTTACGAGCGAACCCGGAATCCTGTTGCCACAGCAAAACTCTTCCGGATTCCGGATCAGTCCGCGACATGCGGACTGTCCGGAATGACAATGTTTTGCTGGATAACCGGGTACCCTATTCGGACCTCGTCCGGTGAGGCGTGATGTCGGCCTCGGTATAGCCAGCTTCAGATCGTGCTCGCCGTGCTTCCCGCCGCAGCCGGCCTTCCGTCAGACGGTCAAGCATCTGGACGATGACCCCGCGCGGCTCCTTGATTGTCACCGCCGGAATGTTCGCGCGAGCCGGACCTGAAATTTTCTCAAACATAAAAGCTGGCATGCCCTATCCCCTCTTCATTGAGTTGGAAAACACACCCCTCCGCATTTCCTGGCGGCGCAGTAACCTCAACAGTTGCAGTCGCCAAATCGTTCCCCGTCACCTGTTAGTCCCCACAACCGCCGTTGGATGCAGGGTTGAGTATGTATAAGCACAGGTCATGCCACCCTTGCGGACGGCGGCAGCCGATTGCCGCCCCGGCCCCGGAATCCTAAGGTCGCCAGATGTTCGAAGCCCAGTTCCAGACATTTGAAGAACCCGAAGGCGGCGTTGCGCTGACCGCGCGGCTGTCGGCATTCCGTGAGGAATTGCTGCGCCGGCAACTGACGGGGTTCGTGATTCCCCGCGCCGACAGCCAGCAAAACGAGTATGTGCCGCCCTCCGACGAGCGGCTGGCGTGGCTGACGGGTTTTACGGGCTCGGCGGGAATGGCGGCGGTTCTGACCGGAAAAGCCGCGGTTTTTGTGGACGGACGCTACACGATCCAGGCCGCCAAACAGGTCGATACGACGGCCTGGACCATCGAATCCCTGATCGAACCACCGCCGGAAACCTGGCTGACCACCCACCTGTCACCGGGCGACCGCCTCGGATTTGACCCGTGGCTGCACACTTCGGCGGCAACGGAGCGCCTCGCCAAAGCCTGTGCAAAGGCCGGAGCGGAGCTGGTCGCGGTGGACAGCAATCCGGTCGATTCGATCTGGCATGACCGCCCCGCCCCGCCGCTCGGGGCGGTGAAAGTCCACCCCGCCCGGTTCGCCGGCGAAAGCGAAAGCGACAAGCTCGCGCGCATCCGCAACGAGATCGCAAAGCTCAACGTCGATGCGCTGGTGCTGTCGGATTCCCACGCGGTGGCGTGGACATTCAACATCCGCGGCGCGGATGTCGCGCATACGCCGCTGCCGCTGTCCTACGCGCTGGTGCCGAAAGACGGCAGGCCAACCATCTTCATCGATCACCGCAAACTATCGAACAGCGCGCGCGATCATCTCGAAAGGAATGCCACCGTCGAAGAGCCCGATGCCCTGATGCCGAAGCTCGCCGAGCTGGCGCGCACCAAGGCCGCCATCGGTCTCGACGCCGCGACGGCCGCCGACGCGCTGAGCCGGATGATCACGGCTGAAGGCGGCAAGCCGGCGCGCGTGACCGATCCGGTCGCCATGCTGAAGGCCGTGAAGAACAGCGCAGAGATTGCAGGCACCCGCGCGGCACACAAACGCGATGGCGCGGCGCTGGTGCGGTTTCTGGCGTGGATCGACCGTGAAGCACCGGGCGGCAAGCTCACCGAAATTGACGCCGTCGAAGCCTTGGAAACCTTTCGCCGTGAAACCGGCGCGCTGAAGGACGTGTCCTTCCCCACGATTTCCGGCACCGGCCCGAACGGCGCCATTGTGCATTACCGCGTCACCCGCAAGTCCAACCGCCGCATCGCGCCGGGCGACCTGCTGCTGATCGACTCCGGTGCGCAATACGAGGACGGCACCACCGACGTCACCCGCACCATCGCCGTCGGCGAGCCGACGGACGAGATGCGCGACCGTTTCACCCGCGTGCTGCGCGGGCATATCGCTATTTCACGCGCGGTATTTCCCGATGGCGTTAATGGCGCGCAGATCGACGCCTTCGCGCGGCAATTTCTGTGGCATGCCGGCATCGACTTCGACCACGGCACGGGGCACGGCGTCGGCAGCTATCTGTCGGTGCATGAAGGCCCGGCGCGGATTTCCAAGCTCGGCGCCACGCCGCTGAAGCGCGGCATGATCCTGTCCAATGAGCCCGGCTACTACAAGACCGATGCCTTCGGCATCCGTATCGAGAATCTCGAACTGGTGGTCGAGGCGAGAATCGAAGGCGCGGAAAAGCCGATGAACGCGTTCGAGACCCTGACGCTGGCGCCGATCGACCGCCGGCTGATAAACGCCAACCGGATCAGCAAACAGGAACTGCGCTGGCTCAACGATTATCACGCGCGGGTGCGTCAGGAGATCCGCCCGCTGGTCGATGAGGCGACGAAAGTGTGGCTCGACGCAGCGACCGAACCCATGACACACGAGAGATAACACCAAGAGCGCTACTCTGAATAAGACCAACAAGAGTCCGGACAACCTGACCGATCCAGAGACCGCGGCCGTGAAAGCTGCAAGCCCGACCTCGTGGAAACTGCTGCTGATGCTGGTGGCGATGAACGGCCTCGCGCCGGTCTCGCTCTACATCCTCGTTCCAGCGCTTCCGATCCTGGCGAAGACGCTGGGCAGCGACGTTTCCGCCGTGCAGCTCAACGTCTCGCTGTTCATGGTCGGGCTTGCGATCTCGCAACTGGTGACCGGATCATTGTCGGATCGTTTCGGACGGCGCCCGGTGCTGCTGGCCGGTCTCGGACTGGCAGTGATCGCAACGGTTATCTGCATGTTCGCGCAGACCCTGCCGCAACTCATCGCCGGGCGTTTCCTGCAGGCGCTGGGCGGCGCCACCGGCATGGTGATGAGCCGCGCCATTATCCGTGATCTCTATCCGCGCGAGCGCGTCGGCGGCATGATCAGCCTCGTCATCGCGGTGATGATGATCGCGCAGTTGCTCAGCCCGCTGATCGGCGGCTTGCTGGAGACCAGCTTCGGCTGGCGCACAATTTTCTACTTCATGGCGGCAACATCGGTCGCGATCGCGGCCGGCATTGCGCTCGGCCTGCCGGAAACCCGCCCTGCACCAGGACCGGCGGACGACGGCGGCTTCTTCAAGGACGTGCGCGCGCTGTCGGCAAGCCGCGTATTCTTCGGCTACGTGCTGTGCCAGATGCTCGCCTCGGCGATCATTTTCACCTTCGCGGGCGGCGGACCCTACATTGTCGTCAATCAGATGGGCCGCTCGACCGCCGAATACGGATTATGGTTCGCGACATCGGGTTTGGCTTACCTGCTCGGCAACCTGGTGTCGGTACGCCTGTCTCCCCGTCACGGCATCGACCGCATGATCTGGCTCGGGATCGCGCTTCAGATCGGCGGATCGATCCTCAATGTGATCTGGGGCGTTACGGGCCTCAACCAGATGCCGTCATGGCTGTTCGGCACCCATATGATCGTGATGTTCGGCAATGCGTTCGCCATGGCCAATGCATCCGCCGGCGCGATCAGCATTCGTCCGCAGGCCGCGGGCACGGCCGCCGGCACGATGGGTTTCCTGCAAATGGGCTTCGGTTCGCTCTGCTCGCAGCTCGGCGCGTTCCTCGGCGGTCAGTTCGCGACACCACTGCCGCTCAATATCGCGATCCTGATGATTTCAGTATCATGCGCCGTCGTGATCGTGTTGCTGGTGCCACGCACGCATGTTCTTGTGACAACAGAAAAGATTGTCGAGGCGGAAGCCGAGGAGACGGGGTTGATTTAAGGCGATAAATCAAGATTGAGGTCTGCTCGCCGTCACCCTGAGGTACCGAAGCGAAGCAATAGGCGTTCATGGAACGCCGTTCTTCGAACGGCTATGGGCCTTGAAGGGCGACGGCGCGTCGTGATCCATCATCCTTCGAGGCTCGCAAGAGCTCGCACCTCAGGATGACGATTCTTCGTGTATCCTACGCTCCCCCGACCAGCGCCAGCCATTCGTCTTCGGTCAGCACCTTGACGCCGAGCTTGTTCGCTTCGGCAAGCTTTGAGCCCGCGCCCGGCCCCGCCACCACGTAATCGGTTTTCTTCGACACCGAACCGGAAGCCTTCGCGCCAAGCCGCTCGGCCGTGGCCTTGGCCTCATCGCGGGTGAATTTCTCCAGCGATCCGGTGAACACCACGATTTTTCCCGCGATGGGCGAGTCGGTTTTCGCCTTCTCCGCAGGCTGGACCTCGATCTCGCCGAGCAGATCGTCCACCGCCTTGACGCTGTGCGGCTCCGCGAAAAACTCGACGAGCGCATTGGCAACAACGCTGCCAACCCCTTCGATATCGTTGAGGTCGCGATAAGCCTCGGACTCCGCCCCCTCACCCGCCGCGATCATCGCCGCGCGGAACGCCTCGACAGTGCCGTAGTGCCGCGCCAGCAGCTTGGCGTTGCCCTCGCCGACATGGCGGATGCCGAGCGCGAAGATAAAGCGATGCAGCGCGATGGTTCGCCGCGCATCGATCGCCGCGAACAGGTTGCGCACCGACGTCGCACCGAAGCCCTCGCGGTTCGCGAGCTTCTTCTGTGATCGCGCATCGCGCTTCTGCAAGGTGAAGATGTCGACCGGCGACATCACCAGACCGTCGGCGAAGAACTCCTCGATCTGCTTGTCACCAAGGCCATCGATATCAAAAGCATTGCGGGCGACGAAATGCTTCAACCGCTCCATCGCCTGCGCCGGACAAGCCAGCGTGTTGGTGCAGCGGCGCACCGAATCCGGCCTGCCTGTCTTTGGATCTTCTTCCCGCACCGCATGGCTGCCGCAGGCCGGGCACACGGTCGGAAACTTGTAAGGTTTTGCATCCTTGGACCGCCTGTCGAGTACGACGCTGACGATCTGCGGAATCACATCGCCCGCGCGCTGCACGACGACCGTGTCACCGATACGGATATCGACGCCCTCGCGGATCGGCTGGCCGTCGTTGCCAATGCCCTTGATGTAATCCTCATTATGCAGCGTCGCGTTCTGCACAACGACGCCGCCGACAGTCACCGGCGCAAGCTTCGCCACCGGCGTCAGCGCGCCGGTACGGCCAACCTGAATTTCGATATCGTTGAGTACAGTCGTCGCCTGCTCGGCTGCGAATTTGTGCGCGATGGCCCAGCGCGGCGTGCGCGTGATGAAACCAAGCCGCTCCTGCCAGTCGAGCCGATCGACCTTGTAGACCACGCCGTCGATGTCATAGCCGAGCGATGCGCGCTTGGCTTCGATCTTGCGGTAGAATTTCAGAACATCTTCGACACTATCGCACAGCGTCGTCAGGGGATTGGTCTCAAAGCCGGCCTTGCCAAGCCATTCGATCATCCTGAACTGGGTCTTCGCCGGCATCTCGCTCATCTCGCCCCACGCATAGGCGAAGAATTTGAGCGGCCGCGACGCGGTGATCGACGCATCTTTCTGGCGCAGCGAGCCCGCCGCCGAGTTGCGCGGATTGGCGAACACGGTGTCTTCGGCTTCGGCCTGCCGCTTGTTCAGCACCAGGAAATCCTTCTTGAGCATGTAGACTTCGCCGCGGATTTCGCAGACGGCGGGAACATTGCGGCCTTTCAGCTTGTGCGGAATGTCGGCGATGGTCCGCACGTTGGCGGTCACATCCTCGCCGGTGAACCCATCGCCGCGAGTGGCGCCGCGCACCAGAATGCCATCCTCGTAACGCAACGACAGCGAAAGACCATCGATCTTTGGCTCCGCGACAATGGCCGGAATCTCTTCCTCTCCAAGCTTCAGAAAACGCCGCACCCGATCGGCGAAATCGGTGACGTCCTCGTCGCTGAACGCATTGCCGAGCGACAGCATTGGCACACTATGCGGCACCTTGGCGAAACGGCCCGTGGGAGCAGCACCCACTTTCTGTGACGGCGAATCCCGCGTGACGAGACCCGGAAACCGCGTCTCTATCGCGTCGCTGCGCTTGCGCAGTTCGTCATAGGCCGCGTCCGAAATTTTCGGCGCGTCCTCGTTATAGTAAGCCTCGTTATGACGCTCGATCTCGAGTGCAAGGCGCACAAGTTCGACCTTGGCCTGGGTCTCGGTGAGTTTGTCGACGGCGACGGGGGCTTTCTTCGGTTTCGCGGCCATTGTTCGTCACGCCGTTGCGGCTTTGAGCAGACGCTCCGCCGCTGCGCGCGCCTCGGCGGTGATCTCCGCGCCGGCCAGCATACGCGCGATTTCCTCGCGGCGATGATCCTTGGCCAGCAGCGCCACCCGCGTGGCGACGCGCTTGCCCTTGTCGAGTGCATCCTTGGAGATCAGCAGATGCTGATCCGCGCGCGCCGCCACCTGCGGCGCATGGGTCACGGCCATGACCTGAACCTTCTCGGCCAGCCGTCCCAGCCGAGCGCCGATGGCGTCGGCCACAGCACCGCCCACGCCGGTATCGATTTCGTCAAACACCAGCGTCGGTGCCGAACCGCGATCCGACAGCACGACTTTCAGCGCCAACAGGAAACGCGACAGCTCGCCGCCGGACGCGACTTTCATCAGCGGCCCCGGCTTGGTGCCCGGATTGGTCTGCACCCAGAATTCGACGCGGTCGAACCCTTGAGGCCCCGGCGATGCGGGATCACTCTCGATCTGCGTGGAGAACTTCGCACGATCGAGCTTGAGCGGCGCGAGTTCGGAATTGACCGCCTTGTTGAGTTTCTCGGCGGCCTTGTTGCGCGCGGCGGACAGCTTCTGCGCGGCGGCATCGTAAGCCTTGTCGGCGGCGGCCGCCACCTTTTCCAGAACCTTCAACTGGTCGGCGCCTGCATCGATCAGCGCGACGTCCGATGCATAACGCTGCGCCAGCGCCGCCAGCCCATCCACCGGCGTCGAGTATTTCCGCGCAGCTCCGCGCAGCGCGAACAGCCGCTCTTCGATCCGTTCGAGTTCGAGGGGATCGAAGTCAGCTGCGATGAGCGCCGCGTTGAGATGCTGGTCAGCTTCTTCCAGCGCATTGATCGCGGCGTCCATCGCCTTCACTGCGGGCTCGATCAGCGCGGGCGCGGTGCCCGCACGGCGCTCCAGCCGGCGCACGGCCGCCGCCAGCGACGACACCGGCGACTGCGGACCGCCGACCGCGGCCTGCGCCTCGCGCAAATCCTCGGCGATCTTCTCGCCCTGCATCATCACGGTGCGGCGTTCCGCCAGCGAGGTCTCCTCGCCTTCCAGCGGATTGAGTTTTTTCAATTCATCCGAGGCGTGGCGCAGATAGTCCGCCTCGCGGGCGGCGCGTTCCATCCCGGCGCGATGCTCGTCCAGCGCCGTGCGGGCCGCGCGCCGCGCATCCCAGAGCACCTCGACCGCGGTCACGTCTTTCTCAAGCGCAGCAAAAGCGTCGAGCAGCCGGCGGTGCGTCGCAGTGTCCACCAGCGCGCGCTCGTCATGCTGGCCGTGGATTTCCACCAGCGTGGTGCCGACCGCCTTCAGGGTCTGCACGCTGATCGCCTGATCGTTGAGGAAAGCACGGGTGCGCCCGTCGGCAAGTTGCACCCGCCGCAGGATCATCTCGCCGGTATCCTCAAAGCCATTCTCGCGCAGGATGGCACTTGCGGGATGCTTCTTCGGCACATCGAACACCGCCGTGACCTGGCCCTGCTCCGCCCCGTTGCGCACCAGACTCGCATCACCGCGCCCGCCTAGCGCCAGAGCAAACGCGTCCAGCAGAATGGATTTGCCCGCGCCGGTTTCACCGGTGAGGACAGCCAGACCTTTGAGGAAATCGATATCGAGCCGCTCAATCAGGACGATGTCGCGGATCGAAAGCCGGGCCAGCATGCGGGGTTAGTCCTGCGTCAGAGTATTTCCGGCGAAGAATCCGGTTCGCCGCTGCAATACTCTAATCAAAAGCCGGCGCGGATTCGAATCGCAAAACCCGTTTCCATCATGTGGAAAACCCGCAGGTTAGCCGAGGCCGACCTTCTTGAAAGCCCGGCTGATCCAGGATGCCTTGTTCTCGGCCGGCTCGCTTCCACCGGACTTCACAAGGCTGTAGGCGTCCTTGTACCAGCGGCTGTCGGGGAAGTTATGGCCTAGCACGGCAGCCGCGGTCTGCGCCTCTCCGACGATACCGATCGCCATATACGCCTCGGTGAGGCGTGCCAGCGCTTCTTCGACATGCCGGGTGGTCTGGTACTGCGTCACCACGACCTTGAAACGGTTGATCGCCGCCGTGTAGTCCTTCTTGTCCATGTAGTAGCGGCCGACGGTCATTTCCTTGCCAGCGAGCTGGTCGCGGGCGGCCTCGATCTTCCGCTTGGCGCTGGTGGCGTATTCCGAGGTCGGATACTTGCGGATCACTTCCTCAAGCGCGGCAATGGATTTCTCGGTGCGGCCCTGATCGCGCGAAACGTCCGGAATCTGGTCGAAGTTCGAGGCGGCGATCAGATACTGCGCATAGGCGGCGTCCGGGCTGCCCGGATGCAGCGCGACGTAACGGTTGGCGGAAGAAATGCACTCGTCGTAGTCGCCGTTCTCGTAGGCCGCATAGGCCGACATCAAGAGAGATTTACGCGCCCATTCCGAATACGGATGCTGGCGGTCGACCTCTTCAAACTTCTTCATCGCCGACTTGCGGTCACCCTTCTTGTTCATCAGGTACAAGCCCTCGTTGTAGAGCTTGTCCGCCGGTTCATCGACGAAGGTTTCTTCCTTGGCGAAATACTTGTCCCACAGGGCGCCAGTGCCGCAGCCGCTGAGCGGCACGGCCAGAATCATCAGGCCGAATGCAAGGCGCGCCTGACGGCCGATACGGCTCATCAGGGACGGGTCGGGACTATTGCGCAGTTCGAGCGTCATACGTTTGGGCCGACCTGAATATGAATCCGACGCGGGTTTGGGTAGCTGACCAGCCTGCTGCCGTCATCGCGGCACAAACAATCCCCAAAGGCTCGTTCAGTGCGCCTATGTAACTGAAAAACGGGCCTTAACCAACCGGATAGGAGGACAATTCGCCGGGATTAAGGCGGATTTCGGCAGTTCAACAAGGGCTTGGTTAAACGGTACCTTGGTCAAACGACCATTTGGTTAAACCGGGAGTTCCGAAACCATCAGCGCACGAACGCTCAGGAGACGTCGGGAGCGTAGGCTACCGCAACCATGCCGCCTGCGACATCGGCGTGGCCTCGCGCGGCGCGGCGCGCAACCGCCGGGCGTTCGAGTACCGGCTCGATGGCTTCCACGATCCGCCAGGCGTGACGGTCGGCCATCAGCGCGGTGAGCACGGAATGGTTGAGCTTGTGGCCGCCGCGCACCGAACGATAGAGACCGATCAGCGGCAGACCGGCCAGCGCCAGATCACCGACTACATCGAGAACCTTGTGACGGACGCACTCGTCGGCGTAGCGCAGGCCTTCGGTGTTCAGCACGCGGGTGTCATCGAATACGACGGAATTCTCAAGCGAAGCGCCAAGGGCATAGCCCGCGCTCCAGAGCTTGTTGACGTCGCTGACGCAGCCGAAGGTACGGGCGCGGCAGATATCGCGGCGGAAGCCGCCGGCGTCGAGGTCGAAGGCGTAAGCCTGTCGCCCGATTGAAGAATTGGCGAAGTCGATTTCGAGTTCAACGCGGAACCCGCCGGCATGGGGGCGCAGTTCGCCGAAGGATTCGCCCATCTCGACCTGTATGGGCTTTAGAACTTCGATGAAACGGCGAGCGGCGTTCTGCTGCACGATGCCGGCCTGATCGATGGCATCCACGAAGGGAGCGGCACTGCCGTCCATGATCGGCACTTCGGGCCCATCGACTTCGATGGTGGCGTTATCGACGCCCATGCCGCGCAGCGCGGCCAGAACATGTTCGGCGGTGGAAACGAGCGGACCCTGATGGTCGCCCAGAACGGTCGCGAAATCGGTTGCAACGACGGAGGCCGCGACGGCGGCAACTTCACGATCGGCGCGGATGAATACGAAACCTGAATTGATCTCTGCGGGTCCGATCGTCAAGCTGACCGGAGATCCAGAATGAACGCCGATGCCCGTCACGGTGACCTGCGACCGGAGCGTTGTCTGCCGACTCGATTTCATTCCCGCTTGCCCAAAGTTTTAGTCATCCCAAGTCGCTGTAACCGAACTGGTTTCGCCTGTTGAGCCGGCGGTGCGACCGTGGATCGTCCCCAAAGTGCGAGAACCTTAACCTCTGCAACAAAGAGCGCCACTCACGCTTGTTTACAGATTGTTACCCCAAACTCGCCGCATTCACGCCGCCGGTCTGGCCATTTTCCCCGGTCCCCGGACCGGCTTCCACCCCGCCAAGGGCGGCCTGTAACTCAATGATTTTATCAGGAAAAACAAATATTTAATTTATCTTCCGGCAGCGAGGCCGGTGCCCTCATGCAAAATGCCCCGGCTTGTGACCGGGGCATTGTTGCGTTCAGCGATTGTAACAATCGTCAGTTGGCCTGACGCCGCAAAAAGGCGGGGATATCCAGATGGTCGTCCCCACCGCCCTGCGGTGCGGCGGGAGCCGGACGTCCGTGCGAATCAAGCCCCTGAGGCGCTGGGCGGCGAGCGTATTCAGATACCGGACCACCGGGTCCGCCGAACTCGGCGGGAACCGGACGCTGCGGCTTGCGCTCGGGCAGCGGCGGCATCGACGGCATCGCCGGACCGGACGCACGGGCGGCGATCGGCGGCTCGGTTTCCTCGTCGCGGCGGCCGAGGCCGACATTGGCCAGGCGCTGCAGCAGCGAAGCGCGCTTCTGCGGCGGATGCTCCTCGGCGGTCTCGCCGCGGGCCTGCCGGATCTGGTTCTGCGCCGGAACCGGCAATTCCTCGAACTGCGGCATCCGCGGCGCGCGGAGCGGCATGCGCTCGGCAGGCTGCGGAATGAACGACGCAGGCGGAGCGGCTTCCTGGAGGTTCATCGGCTCGTCGTGATCCGGGAACAGCGAGGGCTTCGGCGGGATCGGACGCACGCTGACGTCGCCATAGGCAGCGGGCTGCATCGGTGCCAGAGCCGGACGCTCGGTCGGAGACACGGCTTCCGCGATGGCGGCGAGCGCCGCGCGGTCGATCTGGTCGGCGGTGGCGCGCACCGGCGCAGGTGCGGCAGCGGTCTTCTGCTGCTGCGCGCGCTCGGCCATACGCTGGTTGTCGGCGCGCAGACGCGCGGTCAGCTCGGCAAGGCGGCTTTCAGGCGCACCCGAGGTGACCTGAGGCGCCGACGCGGCGCGGCTGGCGGCCACCGTGTCGATGCCGGTGGCGACCACCGACACGCGGATGATGCCGTCGAGGCTCTCGTCGAACGTCGCGCCGACGATGATGTTGGCGTCGTTGTCGACTTCTTCGCGGATGCGGGTAGCGGCTTCGTCGACTTCGAACAGCGTCAGATCCTTGCCGCCGGTGATCGAGATCAGCAGGCCGCGCGCGCCGCGCATGGAACTGTCGTCGATCAGCGGGTTCGCGATCGCAGCTTCCGCCGCGGTCAGCGCACGCTTCTCGCCCGTCGATTCGCCGGTGCCCATCATCGCCTTGCCCATTTCGCGCATCACGGCACGGACGTCGGCGAAGTCGAGGTTGATGAGGCCTTCCTTGACCATCAGGTCGGTGATGCAGGCGACGCCCGAATAGAGCACCTGGTCGGCCATCGCGAAGGCGTCGGCGAACGTCGTCTTCTCGTTGGCAACGCGGAACAGGTTCTGGTTCGGGATGATCAGCAGCGTATCGACCACCTTCTGAAGCTCGGTGATACCGGCCTCGGCGGTGCGCATGCGGCGCTGGCCTTCGAAGTGGAACGGCTTGGTGACAACGCCGACGGTGAGAATGCCCATCTCGCGCGCGGTGGCGGCGATCACGGGTGCAGCGCCGGTGCCGGTGCCGCCGCCCATACCGGCGGTGACGAACACCATGTTCGCGCCCGAGAGATGATCCTTGATCTCATCGATGACTTCCTGGGCGGCCGCGGCGCCAACGTCCGGCTGCGAACCCGCGCCGAGACCCTGGGTGACCTGGGTGCCCATCTGCACGATGCGCTCGGCCTTCGACATGGTGAGGGCCTGCGCGTCGGTGTTGGCGACGACGAAATCGACCCCCTGCAAACCGGCGGAGATCATGTTGTTGACGGCGTTACCGCCCGCGCCGCCGACGCCGAACACGGTGATGCGTGGCCTCAGCTCGCGAACATCCGGGGGGGTGAGATTGATGGTCATGGTTGCCTCTCGATTATGCGCGCGCGTGGGGGCTTGGGCTGCACGCCAAAGCGGTTGATGAATTGGTCCGATCCGGTGTTGAGATCATCAGAAGCCCTCTCGAAGCCATCTGCCGACCTTTCCGAAATAACCGTTAGTCCCTGTCATGAGCTGCCGCGTGTGCCGCGGTTCGACGTGTTCAAGGTGTGCGAATTGCGGATAAACCAGCAGGCCGGTCGGCACCGCGAACGATGCGCTCTTGGCCTCGTTGGGCAGCCGGCCAAAGCCGAGCGGGCGCCCGATACGCACCTCGCGGCCGAGAATCCTGCTGGCAAGATCTGGAATACCGGTGAGCTGCGATGCGCCGCCGGTCAGCACCACTCGCGCCCGCGGCTCTGCCGCAAAGGGGGAATCCGCGAGCCGGTCCCTGACCATCTCAAAAATCTCCTCGACCCGCTGCTTCACGATGTTTGCAATCGTGGCGCGGGATACAATCTGCGGCGCGTCACCGTCGTGACCACCCACCGTCGGCACACTCATGACTTCGCGCGCGTCAGAACCGCCGGTCAGCACGGTGCCATATAACGTCTTGATTCGCTCGGCATCCGCAATGCAGGCCCCCAAGCCGCGCGCCAAATCCATCGTTACGTGTTGCCCGCCGACTGCAAATCCGCTGGCGTGAACACACTGGCCGGCTGAATAGGTCGCGATCGTCGTGGTGCCCGCGCCCATCTCGACCACGGCAGCGCCGAGATCGGCTTCATCATCGGTCAGAACCGCGAGTCCGGCCGCGTAAGGCGCGCAGGCCATGGCCTCGACGTTGAGATGACAACGCTCGACCACCAGCATCAGGTTCTTTGCCGCCGTCGCGTCGGCGGTAATGACGTTCATGTCGATGCCGAAATGGCGGGCGACCATTCCGCTCGGATCGCGGACGCCCTTGACGCCGTCCAGCGAGTAAGTGGCGGGCAGAACATGGAGCACGGTGCGTCCTCGCGGCGTCGCATGATGCATGCCTGCGCTGATGACACGGCTCATATCGGCGGTCGTCACCGCACCGCCGCGCAATTCAGAGGAGGCCTCGACCATATCGCCTTGCAGGCGGCCAGCGGAAACCGACAGCAGCACCGATTCGACGCGGACCTTGGCCATCCGCTCGGCGAGCGCCACGGCCTGACGCACGGCCTGTTCGCATTCATTGAGGTCGACCACCGCGCCGGCCTTGACGCCGCGCGACTGGATGTGGCTCAGCCCGATCAGTTCGACGGCATGGGTCCGCCCGCGCAGGGCGTCACTCGGCGGGCACGGCTTCAGCCGCGCGATCAGACAGGCGATCTTGCTGGTGCCGATGTCGAGCGCCGCAACCAGCGCCGTCTTGTTCGGCGGCATCTGCCGGGTCTTCGGGGTCTGGACGCCGTCGAGACTGGTCATGCGCTTCCAGCCTTCTTGGTTTTCTTGTCCTTGAGCAGATCGTTGCGGGCCTTCGCCGCGTCTTCCGACAGGCGCACGGTCAGACGATCCGGTAGCCGCATGTCGATGGCGGTGATGTCGCGCGAGAACAGGCCGGTCTCCTTGTCCATCCTGGACAGGGTGGCCAGCGCCTTCTCAACCTCGAATTCCGGCAGACGAACATCGACACCGTCAGCCAGACGCAGATTCCAGCGCCGCTCACCGACGAACACGATCGCCTTCACCTGGGAACGCACCTGCGGGTATTGCGCCAGCAGTCCGAGGAAATCCCTGGCGCGGGTTTCGGCGCCCTTGCCCACCACCAGCGGCAGCGACACAAAACGCCGCGCCACATAGGGCTCAAGCACCGTGCCGTCGGCCGAAATCACCGACACCCGGCCGTTTTCCTGCCACAGCGCGAAGGGCGAACGCTCGGTGATGTCGATCTGCAAGCGGCCCGGATAAAGCTTCTGCACGGTGGCGTCGGAGATCCACGGATCGGCTTTCAGCTTGTCGCGCGCGGTCGCGGCATCGAGGAACAGCAGCGACGAGCGGCCATTGACCCCGCCGACGGCGAGAATCTCATCCTGCGTGAGCTGTTTGCGGCCCGTAATCGCGACGCTGGTAATTCGGAAGCCGACCGAATTGGCCGCGGCGTTGCGGGTGTCGCTCAGCGCACCCAGCACTTCGTCGGTGTGACCGCCCTTGACCACGCCCAGCACGGCGGCGCCGATCAGCACAACAGCGGTTGCAAAAAGTCCGAAACCGCGCGGACGGCGGCGTTCCAGCACGGCGATCCAGTGCGGCTCTTCGTATCGGGCGACGGGTGCGGCATTGGCGCGGCGAGCCGCACCCTGCGCGCGGGCACGCGGACGCTGGGCTGCGGAAGCGCCCCTCGTCTGAGGATTAGATTGGGGCCTCTGCGATCTCACCGATCGAGAGAGGCGTCCTCCACCATCCATTGCACCAACTCGTCAAATGTTACGCCTGCGTGAGCCGCAAGCTCTGGAACAAGTGACGTCTCGGTCATGCCGGGTTGGGTGTTTACCTCGAGGCAGGTCAGTCCCCCTGTTCCCTCGATGCGATCGTCGTAACGGAAATCCGCACGGCTTACGCCCCGGCAGCCAAGCGCCACATGCGCCGCCAGCGTTAACCTTCGGACTTCCTGGTAAACAAAAGGTAAAATAGGTGCAGGCAGGATGTGTTTTGATGCGCCCGGAGAGTACTTTGCCTCATAATCGTAGAATTTGATTAAAGGTACGATCTCGATCACCCCGGTCGGCTCGCCGTTGATGACGGCGCAGGTGAGTTCCTTCCCGGCGATGTATTTTTCGACCAGGAGTTGCTCGCCATGGGGCCAGTCCTCACGGAACAGCTCCTGCGGAGGGTGGGCATGAGCCTCGGTGACGATGAAAACCCCGACGCTGGAGCCATCCGCGACCGGCTTGATGACATAAGGCGGCGCCATGGCGTGCCCCTTGGCTACTTCGGCGCGGGTCAACGTCAGCCCTTCCGGCACCGGCACCCCCGCCGTCGCCATCACCGTCTTGGCGAGATCTTTCTGCATCGCCAGCGACGAAGCCAGTACGCCGGAATGCGAATAAGGAATCCCGACCGTTTCGAGCACGCCCTGAATGGTGCCGTCCTCGCCCGGCCGGCCGTGCAACATCACCAATGCCGCATCCGGCTTCAACTGTTCGAGAACGGTCGCGATGTTGCGTTTCACATCAATGCGCGTGACCTGATAGCCCTTGCGCTCCAGTGCATCGGCGCAAGCCTTGCCTGAACGCAGCGAGACCTCCCGCTCCGATGACCATCCGCCCATCAGCACCGCGACGTGTTTGAATCGAGTCATGACCGCTCCCAATGAGCCCTACCTACGCTGATTTGGGCCGATGACCAAGCCGCGGCAATTCGGGTATTGTCGCCGCGACACAAGAATCGGGCGCCGGCAGAAGGGCTCAACAAAGAGGCTATTTTCATGATCCGAGCCTGGCTCGACCTGTCCGCCACCGGAATTTTCGCGATCCTTATCGTACTTTATTTCGGCTTCTCGCTGGTTTTGGCGCTGATCGCTTTTCGCCGTCCCCTGGCCGGGCATGTGCAATCGCTGACCGGCGTGGTCGCGCCATTCTTCGGTTCGGTTGCAATCCTGTTCGCACTGCTAACCGGCTTCCTCGCCAACGATGTCAGCGAACGCAACCGCCGCGCCCATCGCGCCGTCGAAGCGGAAGCTGGCGAAATACATAACCTTCATACGCTGAGCGTGGCGTCGGTCTCGGACATGCAGTCCATTCGCAGGGCCATCAAGGCGTATGTCGCATCGGTCGTTACCGACGAATGGCCGGCGCTCGACAAGGGCCGCACCTCGCCGATCACGGGGACCGCATATGACGGCCTGCTGCACGAAGTGAGCGTCCCGTCCATCGGTAAAGCGTCAGGCTCCGCCGTCCAATCCGCGATGCTCGGCTCCGCGCTGCGGATCGGCACAACGCGATACGAGCGCATCGCCATTTCGTCGGACCACACCAACGATCTGAAATGGCTTGTCGTGATTCTGCTGGCGCTCTTCACACAGGTGGCGATCGCTGTCGTTCACCTCGAACGCCCACGCGCATTCGCAGCTTCGATGATCGTGTTTTCGAGCGCGGTGATTGTCACACTGGGAATCATCGCGCTGCAGGAATATCCGTTCAACGGCGCGTTCAGGGTCTCGCCTGCGCCCCTCACGCAGCTTCTGTCGTTACCCGAAGAGATCGCGCCGCGCCCTTTGAACTAGGGCAGCGGGATACCGATCCGCTTTATTTCCCAGTGCAAATCGATACCTGAATTCTCCATCACCCGCGCGCGCACCGTTTCGCCCAGCGTTTCGATGTCGTGGCCGGTCGCGTCCCCGGTGTTGATGAGAAAATTGCAGTGCATCTCGGATACCTGCGCGCCGCCAACGCGGAAGCCGCGCAGCCCCGCCGCGTCGATCAGTTTCCAGGCGCTGTGACCGGGCGGATTCTTGAACGTCGATCCGCCGGTCTTTTCGCGGATCGGCTGCGCCGTCTCGCGATGGTTCTGGACCTCGGCCATGCGGGCGCGGATCGTCTCGGGATCGGTGACGCGCCCGCGATAAAGTGCGGAAGTGAAAATCACCGACGTATCGACGCCTGAATTGCGGTAGACGAATTTCATGTCGGCGTTGGAGAACGTGACCTTCTCCCCTGTACGCGTGATGCCCCTCGCCTCGACCAGGACATCCTTGGTCTCGCCGCCGTTGGCGCCTGCATTCATGCGCAGCGCGCCGCCGATCGAGCCGGGAATTCCGAAGTAAAATTCGAGCCCGCCGATATTGGCGGCGGCGGCGGCTTCCGCCACGCGCTTGTCCAGCGCGGCCGTGCCGGCACGAACCGTATCGCCCTCGGCTTTGGTCTCGCCGAAGCCTCGCGGCGAGAGGCGAACAACGACGCCGCTGACGCCGCCGTCACGCACGATCAGGTTCGATCCCACGCCAACAGTGTAAACCGGAATATCGCCCGGCAGCTTCGACAGGAAATAGGCGAGATCGTCTTCGTCCGCCGGCGTGAACAGGATTTGCGCCGGGCCGCCGACGCGAAACCATGTCAGCGGCGCGAGTGACTCGTTCGCGAGCAGACGGCCTCGCAGATCGGGCATCGCGGATTTCAGATCGGCGCTGATGTCGGGGAAAGTCAGTACAGCCAAGAACGATACTCCGGCTTGGTGTCTTTCATGTCGTCAAACAACCATACCATGCGATCGACAAACCACGTCTTGGCGGCAATCACCAGCAGCATCGCCAAAACGGTGACAGGCGCGTCGAACATGACGAGCCCCCATATCAGAGCAACGGCGCCGACTGCTGAGAAAAAGGCTGCAACGCGAGGAGCTACGCGGTGATGCGGCGGCACTTCGTCTTTCTTCAGGCCTACCCAGATGCGCTCGCCGAGCACCGCCTTCGAAGCCCAGTTGTTCGTGGAAGCCGGAGGCGGAAACGCGCGCGGATTCCAGATCAGCCATGCAACGACAACCGCAACCGGAAACACTGCCCACCAGCCGAGCCACATGCGGCTCCACAGCGACGCAACAAGCACCGGGAACGCAGCGTAGCGCGTCCACACGCTCCACGGGTTGGCATGCCGCCGCCAGGTCTCGTCGCTGAGAACGACCATCGGCATCTCGCGTTATTTCAGCGCCTGCAACTCACCCGGCAGTGCGTAGGCCCATTGCGTGATGTTGCCCGCACCGAGAAGAACGACAAAATCATCGGGTCTGGCGACGTCGCGCACCACCGACGCAAGCTTGTCGACACCCGGCAGCGGGATCACTTCACGATGGCCATGGGCGCGCAGGCCGAGCACGAACGAATCCCGGTCGACGCCGGGGATCGGATCTTCGCCTGCCGCATAGATGTCCGCGACGATGACCGTATCCGCGTCGTTGAAGCAGGTGCAGAATTCCTCGAACAATGATTGCAGCCGGGTATAGCGATGTGGCTGCACCACGGCGATCACCTTGCCCTTGGTGGAATCACGCGCGGCCTTGAGCACGGCGGCGATCTCCACCGGATGATGCCCGTAGTCGTCGATAATGGTGACGCCATTCCATTCGCCCGTTCGGGTGAAGCGCCGCTTCACACCGCCGAATCCGGCCAGCGCCTTGCGGATCACGTCATCGGAAATGCCGACCTCGTGCGCCACGGCGATAGCTGCCGTCGCGTTTAGCGCGTTGTGACGGCCCGGCATCGGCAGCACGAGATCCGAAATCTCGTGAGCGGCATTGGTCTTGCGATGGCGGAACGCGACCTTGAATTTCGAGCCGCCGCTGAACGGCACCAGATCGACAAGCCGCGCGTCGGATTGCGGGTTTTCGCCATAGGTAATGATGCGCCGGTCCTCGATCTTGCCGACCAGCGCCTGCACCACCGGATGATCGATGCACATCACGGCGAAGCCGTAGAACGGCACACCCTCAACGAAAGCCCTGAACGCATCCTGCACCGCCTCGAAGGTCTTGAAGTGATCGAGATGCTCGGGATCGACATTGGTGACAATGGCAACGTCGGCGGGCAGCTTGAGGAACGTGCCGTCGCTCTCGTCGGCCTCCACCACCATCCAGTCGCCCGCGCCGAGGCGCGCGTTGGTGCCGTAGGCATTGATGATGCCGCCGTTGATGACGGTGGGATCCATATTGCCCGCATCGAGCAACGTCGCGACCATCGAGGTCGTGGTGGTCTTGCCGTGGGTGCCAGCGATGGCGATGCAGCTTTTCAGCCGCATCAGTTCAGCCAGCATCTCGGCGCGGCGCACCACCGGAATCCGCAATCCGCGTGCGGCGATCAGTTCAGGATTGTCGCGCTTGATCGCGGTGGAGACCACCATGACATCCGCGCCGTTCACGTTCTCGGCCTTGTGGCCGATGCAGATCTTGATGCCCTTGTCGCGCAGCCGGGTGACGTTGGCGTTCTCCGCGGCGTCCGAGCCCTGCACGGTGTAGCCGAGATTGCACAGCACCTCGGCGATGCCGCTCATGCCGATGCCGCCGATACCGACGAAGTGAATGGGTCCGATCTCGCGCGGCAGTCTCATCAATTTCTTCCAGTCATGGGGGATGCCGTCTCAGGCATCCATGGCGTCCTTCAAACAGACGAAGCTGGCCGGGACAAGCCCGGCCAGTTCGGAAAAATACACGATTCTTTTCAAATCAGGCCGGAAAGGCCCAACGCCGTCCGCTACTCGGCGGCCTCCGGGCAAACAGCCGCCGGAACCGGCGTGGCGCGCCGCATTTCCGCCCGATGGCTGGCTATCGCCAGCGCCAGACCAGCCAACGGCACCAGCGCCGCAATCCACGGCACCGATTCGAGGCCCGGCCCGTGGTCGATGACGGTCCCGCCCAGCCACGCACCGATGGCATTGCCGAGGTTGAACGCTGCGATGTTGAAACTCGAGGCCAGCGACTGGCCCGCACCATGCGCCCTGTCCAGCACCCACATCTGGAGCGGCGGCGCCGTTGCGAAGGCAGCAACACCGAACAGGCCGGCGAACACAACCATCGCGATCTTGTGGTGGAGCACGAACGTCATCAGGGCGAGTACCAGCGCCAGCGCGAACAGACTGCCGAACACGGTTGGCATCAGCCGCTTGTCGGCAAACCGGCCACCGAGCAGGTTGCCGATCAGCAAACCGATCCCGACCACCAAAAGGATCGGCGACACGGCAGCATCGGAGAAGCCGGTGACTCGTGTGAGCAACGGCGCGAGATAGGTGAAGACCGCGAACACACCGACCCATCCGAGAACGGTGGTGAGCAGTCCCGCGAGTACGGGGCCGCGCTTCAAAACCGCCAGGTCTTCCCTGAGATTGAAGGCTTCAGGCGCCGACTTACTGGCCGGAACCAATGCTGCAATGATCGTGAAAGCAACCACGCCAACGAGGGTGACGGCCCAGAATGTCGCGCGCCAGCCAAAATGCTGACCGAGCCATGTCCCGAACGGCACACCGAGGATGGTCGCGACGGTGAGGCCCGTGAACATGATCGCGATGGCCGATGCCTTCTTGTCCGATGCGACAAGCGAGGTAGCGACCACCGAGCCGACGCCGAAGAACGTGCCGTGCGCAAACGCGGTGAGCACGCGGGCCGCCATCAGGGTCCAGTAGTTTGGCGCGATCGCGCAGGCGAGATTGCCGATGGTGAAGATCGCCATCAGAGCAAGGAGTACGGTTTTGCGCGGCCAGCGGGCAGTGGCAATGGTCACGATCGGCGCACCAACCACGACTCCGAGCGCGTAGCCGGAGATCAGAAGACCAGCGGCCGGGATCGAGACGCCGAGATCGGCGCCGACCTGGATCAGCAGGCCCATGATGACGAATTCAGTGACGCCGATTCCGAAAGCGCCGGCGGTGAGCGCATAGAGTGCGAGTGGCATGGAGCATCCCTCAGACGAATCCGGCCAACCGCCGGCAACTTCGGAGAAGTGGACGCAAAGCCATTCATGAACTAGATTGCCGTAAGTAACAATATTTGTGAACCAAAGTCACAATGGCACGTCAGGACATCAACCGATCCGGTGAAATGGAAGTGTTCGCCCGCGTGGTGGAACTAGGAGGCTTTTCGGCTGCGGCGCGCGCCTTCCGGATGACGCCCTCCGCGGTGAGCAAGCTGGTTGCGCGACTGGAAGCACGGCTCGGCGTGCGCCTTATCAACCGCTCGACCCGCAAACTGCAACTGACGCCGGAAGGCACGGCGTATTACGACCGCAGCATCCGCATCCTCGACGACATCAACACGGCGGAACGCGAAGCCGCAATTGGCGCAACACCGCGCGGCCGGGTACGGGTCAACACCAGCGTGCCGTTCGGGCTGCACTGGCTGCTGCCGCTGCTGCCAGGATTTCTCAAACTGCATCCCGGCGTCAGCGTCGACGTGGCGCTGACCGATACGGTGGTGGACCTGATGGAAGAGCGCGCGGACATCGCGATCCGCGTCGGGCCGCTGCGCGAGTCCCGTCTGCTCGCGCGCAAGCTCGGCGAGAGCCGGATGGTCGTGGTCGCCGCTCCCGCCTATCTCGCGGAACACGGAACGCCGCGCACGCCCGCCGATCTTGCCAAGCACAACATGCTTGGATTCTGCTTTTCAAAGCAGATCGATGGCTGGCCGTTTCGCGACAGCAGCGGCAGCAGCGTCTCGGTGCCGCCTGTCGGCAATGCGCTGGTCTCCGACGGCGAAGCCATGCAACGGCTGACGGCCGCGGGCGCAGGGCTCTCACGCCTCGCCCGCTTTCACGTCGATGCGGATATCAAGGCAGGACGTCTGGTGCCGGTGCTTGAAGACTTCAATCCGGGCGATCTCGAACCGATCCACGCTGTGTTCGTCGGCCACGGCGGACAATTGCCGGCGCGGGTGCGCGCGTTTCTGGATTATCTGGTCGAGAACGTGAAGCTGTGAAACGGCGATAGATAGCACCGACCAAATATGGCCTACGGCCAGCCGTCCTCCCATCGAGGGGAGGGATAAACGCAAAGCGCGCATTTCACTTTCTTTTCCCTCCCCCCTTGTGGGGAGGGTCGGCGCAACGCGCCGGGGTGGAGGTCACAACCCCGAAGTTTGATTTTCAAATGCCCGCGACCTTGATCAACAGGTCAGCAAGGCGCTCCGCCGCGTCGAGCTTGCCGATAGCGCGTGAAGCCTGCGCCATCGCGGTCAGCCGCGCGGGATCAGCAGCAAGCGCGGATATCTCTGCCGCGAGGCGATCCGGCGTGAACTCGGCTTGCGGAATCCGGATCGCACCGCCCGCCTTCTCCAGCACACCTGCATTGGCGAACTGGTCCTGATCGATGGCGCCGGGCAGCGGCACCAGGATCGATGGCCGTCCAATTGCTCCGAGTTCGGCAACAGTGCCCGCGCCCGATCGCGATATCACGAGATGCGTTGCCGCCAGCCGCGCCGGCAAATCAACGAAGAACGGCGCCAGCTCGGCCTCGATCTTGAGGCGATCATAAACCGCGCGCACTCGCGTCATGTCTTCCTCGCGCACCTGCTGCACGAGACTCAGCCTGCGCCACAGCGCCGGCTCCAGCCGCTCGATCGCCGGCGGCACGATGTCGGCCATGATGCGCGCACCCTGACTGCCGCCGACGACGAGCAGACGCAATGGCCCCGTTGTATCCGGCGAGGCGTAAGGCACCGCGGCGGCGGCCAGGATCGCAGGCCGCATCGGTGTGCCGGTAACAATCGCTTTTCCAGCCAGCACCGGATCACGGTCGAGTGCGCCGGGCAGCGATGTCGCGATTGCGCTGACTCGCGTCGACAACAAGCGGTTGGCGCGGCCCAGCACGGCGTTGGAATCGTGAATGATCGTGGGAATGCCGAGCAATTTCGCCGCGATCAAAGGCGGCAGCGTGGGATAACCACCGAAGCCGATGACCGCCTTGGGTTTTTGCCGCAGCAGCAGCGCGAGCGACATCGCGCCGCCGGCCGCCAGAATCGCGCCGGTACGCGCGAGCGCCCAGGGCGTGCGTCCACGCACGGTTTCGCTCGGCACCACATCCATCATGTCGGGGGTGAACATTCCGCCGTAGCGCACAGCGCGCGAGTCCGTTATCAGCCGCACGCGCACGCCGCGCTTCATCAGCGCCACGCCAAGCGCCTCGGCGGGAAACAGATGTCCGCCCGTTCCGCCTGCCGCCAGCATGATCAAAGGTGTGTTGGGCATGACTGCCTCGTCAGGCGAAGCCGTGCGCGACGTTGGCAGCGCCGATCGATTCCATTTCGACGCGCGGGCGCTGCCGTGTCAAGGCGAGCAACATGCCGACGCCATAGGCCAGCGAGATCATCGACGATCCACCGTAGGAGATGAACGGCAGGGTCATGCCCTTGGCTGGCATCAGATGGAGATTCACCGCCATGTTGATCGATGCCTGGATGCCGAACATGATCGCGAGACCCGCGGCGGCGAAGCGCGCGAACATATCCTCGCTGGCATAGGCGCGCGACAGCGCACGAATCACGATGAACGCGAAAAGCGCGAGCAGCGCGAGACACAGGATGATTCCGAATTCCTCGGCCGCGACCGCGAACACGAAGTCGGTGTGGCTATCGGGAAGAATGCGCTTCACTGTGCCCTCGCCCGGCCCCTGCCCGAACCAGCCGCCATGCGTGAAGGCTTCCATCGCGGTGTCGACCTGGAATGTATCGCCCGATGCAGGGTCCATGAAGCGTTTGATGCGGCCTGCCACGTGGGGCACCATCATATAAGCACCGAACAATCCGACAGCACCCGCGCCCATCAGCCCGAATACCCAGATCATCCGCATCCCGGCAATAAAGAACAGCGTACCCCACACCATCAGGATCAGCATGGTCTGGCCGAAATCCGGCTCCAGCACCAGCAGCGTCACTGTCATCAGCAGCAAGCCGAGCGCCATCGACGTTGCCGGCATTTCAGGCCGCTTGGCGGATTCGGCGAACAGCCACGCCACCAGCACCACGAAGGCGGGCTTCAGTGACTCTGACGCCTGAATGTTGATGCCGACAATGGTGATCCAGCGCTTTGCACCCTTCACCTCCGGCCCGAGCAGCAGCGTCGCCACGACCAGCAGGATGCTGATCGTGAACACGACCAGCGCGGTGCGGCGCACCTGACGCGGCGACAGGAACGACACGCCAAGCATCACAACCAGCGATGGCACCAGAAACAGCACGTGCCGGTTGAAGAAATGAAACGGATCGAGCCCGATGCGCGCCGCCACCGGCGGGCTCGCGGCCAGCGACAGGATCACACCGCCCAGCATGAGCGTGATGAAAGCGGCCACCAGCAGCCGATCCACCGTCCACCACCATTCGCTCAGGGGCGTGCGTTGCTCGCGGGAGATCATGTGCGTGTCCTGCGCAAAAGATTAACGGGGTATTACTCCCGCATCATGGTTTCAGGAGGGTTAAGGATGGGCAAATACGAGAAAAATTCTCGTCAAAGTGTCTGCGATGCCCTGATCGCGGCAACGATGGTCAGCTCCCTCTCCCCGCTGGAGAGAGGTGAAGGAAGACATCGCCCTACGCCGGCGTCAGACCGCCCGGCAGTGCGTTGGCGACCTCACGAAAGCGGTCGCCGCGCTTCTCGAAATTTGGAAACTGGTCGAACGACGCGCAGGCCGGAGACAGCAGGACCACCGGCTCTCCGGCTCCGGACGCTTCCGCGTCGCGTGTGGCGTGCGGCACCGCTTCCTCGAGCGTCCTGCTGATTTCGTGCGGTACATCGCCGAGCGTCGCCGCAAATTCCTGCGCTGCCTCACCGATCAGATAGGCCTTGCGTATGCGCGGAAAGAACTCACGCAGGGATTCAATACCTCCGGTTTTCGGCTTGCCGCCGGCGATCCAGAAAATATCCTTGAACGACGACAATGCGCGTGCGGCGGCATCGGCGTTGGTACCTTTGGAGTCGTTGATGAACAGCACGCGGCCATTGCGGCCGATCTGCTCCATGCGGTGCGCAAGACCCGGAAAACTGCGCAGCCCGTGCTGCAACATCTCATGGCTGACGCCGAGCGCCAGCACCGCCGCCGACGCACACGCCGCGTTCTGCGCGTTGTGCAATCCGCGCAGTGAACCGATCTCATTGATGCTTGCAATCCGCGACCGGGCGCCACTGTCGACGCGGACGATAGTATCGCCTTCAAGGCAAATGCCGTCGGCTACCGGATGCTTCACCGACACGCGGACCACGTTCTTTCCCCTGCGTGCGACGCGGTCGGCAATCGCCATGCACCAGTGATCGTCGACGCCGACAATGGCGGTCCCGTCCTGCTGCACGCCTGCCACCAGCCGCTCCTTCACCGCGGCGTAGTGTTCGATGCTGCCGTGACGGTCGATATGATCCTCGGTGACATTGAGCAGGATGCCGACGCTCGGATCGAGCGATGGCGTGAGATCGATCTGGTACGACGACATCTCGATCACATGAACGCGGCCCGTCGCAGGCGGCTCCAGCGACAGGATCGCGGTGCCGATATTGCCGCCCATCTGGGTGTCATAACCAGCCTCGCGCATCAGGTGCGCAACCAGCGCTGTCGTGGTGGACTTGCCGTTGGTGCCGGTGATCGCAACGAACGGTGCGTCAGGTGCATGGCGCTTGCGCTCGCGGCAGAACAGCTCGATGTCGCCAATCACCTCGACGCCTGCCTGTTTCGCGGCAACCACGGTCCAGTGCGGCTTGGGATGCGTCAGCGGCACGCCCGGCGTCAGCACCAGCGCCGCGAAATCCGCCCAGGAGACGTTACGCAAGTCGGCCGTGGTGAAACCGGCCTTCGCCGCTTCCGCCATCTTCGCAGGCGTGTCGTCGCTGGCGATCACCTTCGCGCCGCCAGCCTTCAATGCATGACAGCTCGCGAGCCCCGACCCGCCGAGGCCGAACACCGCAACCGTCTTGCCTTTGAAGGAAGTGACCGGCGTCACGCGTTCACCGCAGCTTCAGCGTCGAGAGGCCGGCCAGCGCCAGCATCACCGAGACGATCCAGAACCGGATCACGATCTGCGGTTCGGTCCAGCCTTTCTGCTCGTAATGATGATGGATGGGCGCCATGCGGAAGAAGCGCTTGCCGGTGAGCTTGAACGACGCCACCTGCACGATGACGGACAGCGCCTCGACCACGAACAGCCCGCCGATCACCGCCAGTACGATCTCATGCTTGGTGGCGACCGCGATCGCGCCGAGCATGCCGCCGAGCGCGAGCGAGCCGGTGTCGCCCATGAAGATCGAGGCCGGCGGCGCGTTGAACCAGAGAAAGCCCAAGCCCGCCCCGAGTACCGCGCCGCACAGCACCGCGAGTTCGCCGGTGCCGGGGACATAGCGGATTTGCAGATATTCGGCGAACACCGCGTTGCCGACGAGATAGGCGATCATGCCGAAGCTTGCGGCCGCGATCATCACCGGCACGATGGCGAGGCCATCGAGACCGTCGGTGAGATTCACGGCGTTGCCGGCACCGACGATGATGAACATGCCGAACATCACGTAGAACCAGCCGATGTTGAGCATGAACTCCTTGACGAAGGGAATCGACACCGCGGTGACCGATGCATTGCGGCCGAACCAGACAATGCAGCCGCAAGCGATCAGCGCGATAAGTCCCTCGACCGCGAGGCGTGAGCGCCCGGAGAATCCCTTGTCGGTCTGCTTGGAGACTTTCAGATAGTCGTCATAGAAGCCGACGAAGCCGAAACCCAGTGTGACCAGCAAGACGATCCAGACATAGGGATTACGCAGGTTGGCCCACAGTAATGTCGCGACGATCAATCCCGACAGGATCATCAGGCCACCCATGGTCGGCGTGCCTTTCTTGGTCACCAGATGCGTCGGCGGCCCGTCGGCGCGAATCGGTTGGCCCTTGCCCTGCGCCAGACGAAGCTGGTCGATAATCCAGGGCCCGAACATGAACACGAACAATGCACCGGTGACCATCGCGCCGCCGGTGCGGAAGGTGATGTAGCGAAACACATTGATGCCGGGGATGGTGCCGGCCAATTCAGTGAGCCAATAAAACATTCCAATTGCCTTAGTGTGTGGCGCCGTCGAGTGCGGCTTTTTCTGGAAAACGCTTTCGCAGCGCGGTCACAATAACTTTCATACGAGAACCAAGCGAACCCTTGACCATAATGGCATCGCCGGCGCCGATAGCAGCGACAACCTGCTGTTCGAGCGCGGCTGAATGATCGGCATAGCCGCCCTTCTTGGCGGAAGGAAGGGCTTCCCAGAGATTGAGCATCAGCGGACCACAGCAAAATACCGCATCAATATTGTTCGCCTTGATGGCCTCGCTGAGGCCGCGGTGCAGATCGGGGCCGGCCACGCCAAGTTCCAGCATGTCGCCGAGTACCGCAATGCGACGCCCGCGCGGACCCACATTGGCCTGACCGAGGACGTTGATCGCGGCCTTCATCGAAGCCGGATTGGCGTTGTAGCTTTCATCGATCAGTGTGGCAGCGCCTTCCGTGAGGGTTAGCACCTCGCGCACCCCGCGCCCGGCGGCCGGCTTGAGTTGTGCCAGCGCCAGCGCCGACAGCGCAAGATCGGCACCCGCGAGCGAGGCTGCGGCGAGCACCGCTAGCGAGTTCATCGCCATGTGCCGTCCCGGCATGCCAATCTTGTAGGTGATGTCCTGGCCGAGAATACTGGCGTGGATCGCCGAGCATGCGGGATGCAGCGACACATCGATCAGCCGCGCATCGGCTTTTTCGTCACCGCCGAACGAGACGATGCGTTTGATTCCGGCCTTCGTCGCGTTCTTGCTCAACCGCGCGAACTGCGGATTGTCGCGATTAAGCACCACGGCTCCGTCCGGCTCGACACCCGAGAAGATTTCAGCCTTTGCGTCGGCAATCGCCTCGATCCCGGAGAAGAACTCCAGATGCACCGGCTCGACCGTGGTGATGATCGCCATATGCGGCCGCACCATCTTCACCAGCGGCTCGATCTCGCCGGCATGGTTCATGCCGATCTCGAAGATCGCGAACTTTGACGACGCCGGGCAGCGCGCCAGGGTCAGCGGCACACCCCAGTGATTGTTGAACGAGGCGACCGACGCATGCGTCTCGCCCTGCGCGCCGAGCACGGCGCGCAACGCTTCCTTGGTCGAGGTTTTGCCAACCGAACCGGTGACGGCGATGACCTTTCCGTCAAGCCGCGCCCGTGCCGCACGGCCGAGGTCCACCAGTCCGGCGAGTACGTCCTCGACCACCAGAAGCCGCGCATCGGCGGCGAATTTGTCCGCATGCGCCTTGGAGACCACCGCGAGTCCCGCGCCGTTCTTCAGCGCGGCCTCGACGAAGTCGTGTCCATCATGCACATCACCCTTGATAGCGAAATAAGCCTCGCCCGGCGTCAACGTGCGGCTATCGATGGATATGCCGGTGATCGCATCCGGCAAAGCGCCGCGCGTTGAGGCCTGCATCGCCATCGCCATCGCTGCGCTCGTCCACAATGGCGCATTCATGCGGCATGCTCCGCCAATGCCGCCGCGGCGGCGTCGTGATCGCTGAACGGCAACACTTTATCTCCAACAATCTGACCGGTCTCGTGGCCCTTGCCTGCGATCAGCAGCGCATCGCCCTGTTGCAGGCCTGCGATAGCAGCGCGGATCGCCTCGGCGCGGTCGGCGATATCCTTCGCGCCTTTCGCAGCCGCCATGATGGCGGCACGGATCGAAGCTGGATTCTCCGACCGCGGATTATCGTCGGTAATGATGACAGTATCAGCATTCTCAGCGGCGATCGCCCCCATCAGCGGACGCTTGCCGGCGTCGCGGTCGCCACCCGCGCCGAACACCACCACGAGCTTGCGTTTTGTATAGGGCCGCAGCGCTTCCAGCGCCTTCGCCAGCGCGTCGGGCTTGTGCGCATAGTCCACGAACACCGGCGCGCCGTTGTGCTCGCCGACCAGTTCAAGACGACCGGGCGCGCCTTCAAGATGTTCCAGCGCCGCGAAGACACGCGCTGCATCGCCGCCGGTGGCAATGACCAATCCTGCCGCGACCAGCGCATTCTCGATCTGGAATTCTCCCACCAGCGGCAACCGCGCCTGATAGCGCTTGCCGTCGTATTCAAGCGTCAGCTTTTGCGCGAACCCGTCCACGCCAGCATCGAGAAGCTTGATGCCTTCGCCCTTGCGTCCGACCGTGACAATCCGCAGCTTGCGGATGCGCGCGGCATCGATCACGGCCTGCGAATGTTCATGATCGGCGGCGATCACCGCAGTCCCGCCATCGACGATCAAATCCGTGAACAGCCGCAGCTTCGCCGCAAGATAGTGCTCGACGGTTGGATGATAATCCATGTGGTCGCGCGACAGGTTGGTGAATGCACCGGCGCTGACGCGCACCCCATCGAGGCGATGCTGGTCGAGACCATGCGATGACGCCTCGAACGCCAGATGGGTCACGCCCTCGCCCGCGATTTCGTCGAGCGACCGATGCAGCGCGATCGGATCGGGTGTGGTCAGCGAGCCGTAGACCGTGCGTTTCGGCGACACGAGACCGATGGTGCCGATGCTCGCGGCCGCATGGCCGAGACGCTGCCATATCTGCCGCGTGAATACAGCGACGGACGTCTTGCCGCTGGTACCGGTGACGGCGGCGATGGTCGCGGGCTGGCGCGGGTAAAATCTCGCGGCGGCGAGCGCCAGCATGCGGCGCGGGTTCGGCACGGCGATGAACGGAACACGATTGTCGCTCTCAGGAATACGGCCGCTGACGACTGCGACAGCGCCGGACGCAATCGCCTGATCGATGAAGCGCGCGCCGTCGGTCTTGCCTCCGGCCAGCGCGAAGAAAACATCACCCGGCTTCACCGCGCGGCTGTCCACGGCAATGCCCGTGACCGCAACATCGGCATGTTGCGCGCCGACCACGGCATCCCCGCTAAAAAGGTCGCGTAGTTTCATTTCACCCTGGAACCTGACCGAATGAAGGATCGAATCCAACACACGCACGATAGAACTCTCTCTCCCCTATGGGGAGAGGGCTGGGATGAGGGGTACCAGACATCGATCTGAAATTCGAACCCCCTTCCCCGCTCGCTTTGCTCGCGACCTCTCCTCCACGGGGAGAGGTGGAGAGTCGCGGTTACCGGCTTTCCTTCGATGCCGCAAGAATAAGGCGGTCGGACGGCGGCAAGTCGAACCGCGGCACCATCCCGAGCAGCGGGGCGATCCGTTCGATCACCTTGCCGCCGGTCGGGACCGTGTTCCAGCCCGACGTGATAAAGCCGTGGGTTTCGGGCAGCGGCTGCGGCTCATCCAGCATAATCAGCAGCTGATATTGCGGTTTGTCGGCCGGCATGATGGCGGTGAAGGAATTCAGCACCTGCTTCTTGGAATAACGGCCGTTGACGACCTTTTCCGAGGTGCCTGTCTTGCCGCCGACATAGTATCCCTTGACGTCGGCCTTGCGCGCCGTGCCTCGCTCCGCGTTCAGCCGCATCATGTAGCGCATACTGGCGCTGGTCTCCGGCTTCACGACCTGCTTGGCGACCTGCATCGCATCCTCACGCGACCGCTTCAGGAACGTCGGCGGAATCAGATAGCCGCCATTGACCAGCGCATTGATACCCATCACGGCCTGCAACGGCGCCACCGCCATGCCGTGTCCGAACGCGATGGTGATGGTGTTCAGTTCACCCCAGCGCTTCGGCACCAGCGGCTCCGCGCTTTCGGGCAGTTCGGTGCGCAGCCGCGTCAACTGGCCTAGCTTGCGCAGGAACGCCTTGTGCGCCTCGACACCCATCGACAGCGCGACACGCGCCGCGCCGACGTTGGAGGATTCCGTGAAGACCTCCCACATCGGAACCGAGCGGCCGAGGTTGTGGGTGTCGTGAATCTTGAACTTGCCGTAGGTGAGCGGCGCACGTGCATCGTAGAGTGTGTTGATGGTGGCGCGGCCGGAATCGAGCGCCATCGCGAGCGTCAGCGATTTGAACGTCGATCCCATTTCATACACACCTGTGGTCAGGCGGTTGATGCGGGTCGGGTCGTTGGCTTCGCGCGGATTGTTGGGATCGTAGTCCGGCACCGAAACCATCGCGATGATCTCGCCGGTGTTCACATTCGAAACCAGACCCGCGGCCGCCTTGGCCTTGTACTTGTCCTTGGCCTTGAGCAATTCGTCGCGCAACGCATGTTCGACGCGCAGATCGACCGCGAGATTCACAGGCTCCTGCTGCCGGTCGGTGGCGAAGCCGGCCCGATGCAGGTCAGCGAGGCCGTTGCTGTCCAGCCACTTCTCGATGCCGGCAATGCCCTGGTTGTCGATATTCACATGGCCGATCAGATGGGACACCACGGGGCCGCTCGGATAAACGCGCTTGTTCTCGCGCAGGAACCCGACGCCGGGGAGACCCAGACGATAAATCTCCTTCTGCTGCGTCGGCGTGATTTCGCGCTTCAGCCAGACGAAGCCTTTTTTCGACGAGAGACGGTCGCGCACTTCGCCGGCGTCGAGATCCGGCAGGGTCCCGGTGAGAAGCTCGATGGCCTCGTCCTTGTCGATGATGCGGCGCGGCTCGCCGAACAGCGACGGCGTTTTGACGTCGGTGGCGAGGACCATCCCGTTACGGTCGAGAATGTCGGGCCGCGCGGTGGCGATGGCATCCTGCGAGGCCGTGCGCCGCGCACCGTGACCGTCGCCGCCGATCGCGAACATGACGAGGCGGCCCGCGATGATCGCGTACACCGTCGCGAATGCGACGATCGCAAGGCCGACGCGCGCGCGCGCCTTGGCCGAACGGTCCACATTCTTTCCGTAAAGCAGCGTGCGGATCAGCCGTTGCCGCCAAGGCTCAGCAGGCCGCGTGATCTGATCGGTCACTGCGCGCCCTCCGGCCTGGGTATCGACCCTGTCAGCGATTCATCCTCAGAGGCCGCGGCGGCGAGGGCTTCGAGATCGACGCTTTCGATCATGGTGCCGATCGGATCGGGATCGCCCGGCCTGGCGAAGTTCGGCGGACGCGGCGGCAGGTTCTTCAGCGAGTCATACTGCGTGGCCTCGATCGAGCGCAGCGACAGGTGGCGCGAGGCCAGTTCCTGCAAGCGCTTCGGCGATTCAAGCTTGGCCCATTCCGCCTTGAGGCCGGCGATGGCATCGCGCTCCTTGCGGATGTCGGCACGCAGCCGCAGAACGCTTTCGGTCCGCACCGTCGATTCCATCTTGATGCGGTAGACGTAAGCCGCACCGAAGACCAATGCGCAGATGACGAAGAGGTGGACAAACCGCATGTCAGCCTCCCCTCATCACGTCGGCGAGTTGCGGCCAGTCGAATGACGCGGTCTCCGATTGCGCGGGCGCCTCGGTACGTGCAGCAGCGCGCAGCTTCGCGGAACGCGCGCGCGGATTGGCGGCGACCTCCTGATCGTCCGCCACGACCGGACGCCTGGTGAGGATTTCAAAGCTCGGCGACGCCTGATCCACTTCGGGCAGATGCCGCGAACCGCCGCCGCGCTTGCCGCGCTCGTTGAGGAAATTCTTGACGATGCGGTCTTCGAGCGAATGGAACGACACCACCGCCAGCCTGCCGCCGGGCTTCAGCATCTGCTCCGCGGCGACCAGCGCCGCATGCAGTTCGTCCAGTTCCTCGTTGACGAAGATGCGCAGCGCCTGGAACGTCCGCGTGGCGGGATGAATCTCGTTCGGCTTGGAGCGCACCACGCGCGAGACGATGTCGGCCAGTGCGCGCGTCGTCGTGATCGGCGCTTCTTTACGCGCCGCAACGATGGCGCGGGCGACGGCGCGGGAATGCCGCTCCTCGCCGAAGATATAGATGATATTGGCCAGATCGGTTTCGGACGCCTTCGCCACGACATCGGCCGCGGTCGGCCCGTCCTGGCCCATCCGCATGTCGAGCGGGCCGTTAAGGCGGAAGGAGAAACCTCGCTCGGACTGATCGAGTTGCATCGACGAGACGCCGACATCCATGACGACGCCATCGACGGCAGTAACACCCTGTGCCGCGCAAACATCAGCCAGATTGGAAAAGCGATCCTGGACCAGGGTCAGCCGTCCACCCGAGGAATCCACAAGATCAAAGCCACCGGCGATTGCGGTGCGATCGCGGTCGATGCCGATCACGCGGGTTCCGGGAACTTTCAGGATTGCGCGGCTGTAACCGCCGGCTCCGAACGTCGCGTCCACGTAAACGCCGCCGTCGCGCGGCGCGAGCGCCTCAACCGCTTCGCGGCCGAGAACCGGGACGTGACGTACAGGTGCATCGTCGGGCGACATTTCAAACGCCTGCCGGTGAAAGACGGCCGCATGCCGGCCGGAATATCCGGGCCGATCCGCGAGATCGCGGCCGAACAGCCCCAGATTGGCCCTTTCCGGCACCCAAATCGACCTGAACGCGGAAGCGCTGGCGATGACCCGCCTTAAATTCGAGGTTCCGCATGGGATTTTCTGGCCAGCCATCGAGCTTTTCGCGGGGCTTTTTGCGCATTTAAGGACCACAGCCGGACCCTTTCCGGCGCGACTCTCCACCCTTCAGTAGCGGCAGTTATCGTTAAGGAATGGTTGACGCAGAGGATTGCCTTTGAAGAAGGTGTCTTCCGCGGCGCCGGTGAGCAACCCGGCCATGCGCAATGTTCTGGGGGCAAGAACCAGCCATGGAACCCGCGCGGATTGCACCGGATAGGCATTGCCGTATCACTAGCGGAGTGGATTTGACATTCGCTACGCCAACAAGCGGCGATTCCGCGAGGCGAATGTCAAATCCAAAACTCCACTGGAAACTTATAATTGCTGGTGGTCCGTCGATTCCAGCATTCGCATGATGCCCGCTGAAATGGGGGGCGAATGTTAGAATCGGACCACCAGCCCGCTACCGCCCTTCTCTTGCCCCGTTTTGAGTACCTCTATGCCGCGAGGATCGTTTGAGTCTGCTGGATATGGTTCGAAGCGTCAGCGTCCCGATTGTTCACCTGGGGGAATCTGCTGAGATGCTGAACTTCGTGCCGGACTCGTCCGTCGTTTCCAATGTGACGCCGTCGCCGAACTACGGCGACCGCAAGGGCGTGCTGTCGCCGAACATGATCGTGCTGCACTACACCGGCATGGCGGACGCAGCGAGCGCAATCGTGCGGCTCTGCACGACAGGCACCGAAGTCTCCGCGCATTATGTCGTGCTCGAAGACGGCAACATCGTTCAGTGCGTGCGCGAATCCGATCGCGCATGGCATGCGGGCGCATCGTCGTGGGGCAATGAGACCGATATCAACTCCCTTTCGATCGGCGTCGAGATCGTCAATCGCGGCCACGACCTCGGCTACACCGATTTTCCGTTGCGCCAGACCGCGGCGGTGATCGCGCTGTGCAAGGGCATCATGATCCGCCGCGACATTCCGAAGCATCGCATTCTCGGACATTCGGATGTCGCACCGGGCCGCAAGAAAGATCCCGGCGAGAAATTCCCGTGGCGGCTGCTGGCGGATTCCGGCGTCGGTCTCTGGGTCGAGCCGGCCCCGATCGTGCGCGGCGTGCAGACCATGCTGGGGCAGTCCGGCGACGATGTTCTCGCCTTGCAAAAACTGCTGGCGAGCTTCGGGTACGGCGTTCCGCTGAACGGACTCTATGACGCCGCCACCATGGACGTGGTCGCAGCCTTCCAGCGGCACTTCCGTCCGGAGCGAATCGACGGCATCGCGGACACCTCGACGTTGACCACGTTGAACGATCTGCTCGCGCTGATGCCGAAAGAAGCATTGGTCAGCTAGGCACTTCTCAAAAGCAACTTACGCCTGTCTCATCAGGCTATCCCCTGTCGTCGTGCGCAGGCACATCGCCGCAACGCGCCTAAACCCGGCGGCGCTGTTGCGCGTCCGCTTGTCATCGCGATAACGTGCCTTGACCGTATCCTGATGGTGTCCGGTCAGTCATTTGACGCCAAAGGCGGGGATGCGGCATGTCGGAAAAAAACTGGGACAGAGTGCCGATCGATGCACAAAGCATCGACGCTCCGCTGTCGCTGGCGGCGATCTTTCTCGTGGTCACCGTCTCAAGCGAACAGACCGCCCTTGCGAAGGTTTGTTCAGTGTTCGGCGAACTTGACGACCTCGTCAAGACTGTCGGATTTCGGGATCTGTCCGGCCACCTGTCATGCATTGCAGGAATCGGCCACGACCTCTGGAATCGTCTCAGCCCGGATGCCCGGCCGAAAGAACTGAAGCCGTTTGCGGCGATCAAGGGAGCGGTTCATAACGCACCATCGACCACGGGCGACCTTCTCTTTCATATCCGGTCCGAACGCCCCGATATGTGCTTCGAGTTTGAACGCATCCTGCTCGACAGTCTCGGTACGGCAGTGACCGTCGTCGATGAAGTTTCGGGCTTTCGATATTTCGATGCGCGCGACCTTCTTGGATTCGTCGATGGGACGGCCAACCCCACCGGTCTCGATCTGCCGGCCTCGGCGCTCGTCGGTGACGAGGATGCCGCCTTCGCCGGCGGCAGCTATGTCGTCGTCCAGAAGTATCTGCACGATCTCAGCGCCTGGAAACAAACTCCCACGCACCTCCAGGAAGAAATCATCGGCCGGACGAAGATCGACAATATCGAAATCGACGATGACGACGCTCCGCGCAAATCGCACAAGTCGCTGGCCACCATCGTGGACGCCGACGGAAACGAACACGACATCCTGCGTGACAACATGCCTTTCGGCCGGCCGGGACGGCAGGAATTCGGGACCTACTTTATCGGTTACTCCCGATACCTTTGGGTGACCGAGAAGATGCTCCAGCGGATGTATGTGGGCGATCCGCCGGGAGCCTATGATCGCCTGCTCGATTTCTCGACGCCGCATACCGGCACGACGTTTTTTGCTCCGGCCCGCACCATGCTGCAAACGCTCGTTCAGGCGGCGGATTAACCGCTCAACACTTAACGGACAGAACCGGCCGTCGATGGAGCCGCATTTGGCTTGACCGCGCGGCAGATAACGCTCATGTCCTCTGGCGTCAGTCGGCTGGACGGCCGCCCCGGCAAGGATCGAAAGGTCGCCGGGGAGGAAAGTCCGGGCTCCATCGACATACGGTGCCGGATAACACCCGGCGGGGGCGACCCCAGGGAAAGTGCCACAGAGAACGAACCGCCTTCACTCCGGTGAAGGTAAGGGTGAAAAGGTGCGGTAAGAGCGCACCGCATCTCCGGCAACGGAGATGGCATGGCAAACCCCACCGGGAGCAAAACCGAATAGGGACGGCACAGTGGAAAGTTCGCTCCAGGCTAATACCCTGGTGCGATAACTCCGCGGGGCGATGTCAGGCCCGCTGTCCGGGTAGGTTGCTTGAGGCGCATGGTAACTTGCGTCCCAGAGGAATGGCCGTCACGTCTGCGTGGTGCGAACCATTCAGGCCCTACAGAACCCGGCTTACAGGCCGGCTGATATTGATCGCATGATCCGGAAAAGTGGAAACCGGTTTTCCGATAAGATCATGCGCAAGAATGAGGGGTTCGGCGGAATACGCCGGACCCCTCGCCATTTGGCTCCTGCTAGCCCGGCGCCGTGAAGGCGGACGAGGGCGCATCGCATTTCATGATCCTGACTCACGCTGAGGACTCCGCGCGCGCAGTCGCCAACCACATCACCAGCGTCGAAAAGCGTTACGTGTTAGACGGCTGCGCCGCAGGGTGACGAAGCCGGAACCTTTCGATTCCGGCCTCGCATTCTTGTGGGGCGAGGCCTTACTCGGCCGCCGATATGCGGTCGAGTTCGAGCACCTGCCGCTCGAACAGCGTGCGGTAGATGCCGCCGGGACGCCTGGCGAGCGACGCGTGCGTCCCCTCCTCGGCGATCCGGCCCCGGTCGAACACCAGGATGCGGTCGAGGCTGCGCACGGTCGAAAGACGGTGCGCGATCACGATCGCGGTGCGGCCCTGAATCAGGCGGTCCATTGCCTCCTGAATCAAAGCCTCCGATTCCGAGTCGAGGCTCGAGGTGGCCTCATCAAGGATCAGGATCGGCGCGTCCGCGAGGAAGGCGCGCGCCAGCGCCACACGCTGACGTTCGCCGCCCGACAACTTCACGCCGCGCTCACCCACCAGCGTCTCGTAACGCTTCGGCAGCCGCATGATGAAGTCATGGGCGTTGGCAAGCCGCGCCGCTTCCTCGATGTCGGCCATGCTGGCGCCCGGCCTCGCATAGGCGCCTCGGACAGACCATCGGAGAACCGATGGCAGCCGGTAACCTTGCGCGGAGGACCGCGGGGTTAACCGATGGGGTATCCGGATGCCGAGGCGCGAATGCGCATGACTCGCGGGGTCGCGATAAACGCAAACTTCAAATCCATGCGATCCTCCCGCGTTCGAGCAAACGCAGACTTACATTGCGCAAGCCGCTGATGATGTATTGGGCAATAATTGCGGCAAATTTTGTACCGGCCGTTTAAAATCCGGCAATGTCAGCGCGGCGACACGCCACACATGCTTATACCTTGACGAAATACGGCGTGCGCAGGCCGGTGAACGGCCTGAATTCTGCGACGACATGATCTCCGATGCGCAAATCGTTGTCGCCGTGCGCCATCATGCGAAAACCTTCCGCCATATCGATCAGCAGGATCGCATACGGCACGTGCGCCTTTGCTTCCGGCGTCGCGGCGCGCCGAACGATTGTCGCGGCATAGACCACGCCCTTGCCGCTTGCCTTGTAAGTTTGCGGCGAACCGTTGCCACATGCGGGACAAAACGCGCGGCGGAAATACCAGAGATGGCGGCAAGCATCGCACGACTGATAGAGAATCGCGTCGGCGCCGCCGGTCCAGCCCTTCATGTCAGCCGCTTCGCTCATCGCATCCGCTCCAGAAACATGCTGACATGAGAGGACATCACGCCGCCATCGCCATGGAGCAACGCCAGCGATGCGTCGCGCACCTGCCGCGGCCCTGCCCGGCCCGTCATCTGCAATTGCGTTTCGACCAGATGCGCCATCGCGCCGCCGCAACCGCAGTGGCCGTAACTTAAAAGCCCGCCGTGCGTGTTCAGCGGCAGCGCGCCTCCGATACCAAAATCGCCGGAGCGTGCGCGCGCCGCAGCCTCACCGCGCTTCGCGAGACCAAGCTCCTCGATCAGGATCGCGAGCGTGATGGTGAAGCTGTCGTAGATGCCGGCGTATTTGATACTGCGCGGATCGACGCCCGCCTTCTCCCCCGCCCGGCTCATCGCAACCGCCGCGCCGACATCCGAAAGCGACTTCGCCGCCGTCACATGCTGGTGCAGGTGCGCCTGCCCGCAACCCATGATGCGCACATGACGGTCGCCGGTCGGTTCGCGGCTGACAATGAAGGCCGCGCCACCGTCCGACACCGGACAGCAATCCAGCAGCTTCAGCGGCGAGGAAATCTCGCGCGACGCCATCACCTCGGCGACCGTGATCGGATCGTGAAACTGTGCGCCAGGATGCAGCATCGCATGCCGACGCATCAGCACCGCGAATTCCGCCATGTCCTCCTGCCTCAAGCCGTAGTCGTGCATATAGCGCGAGGCGAGCAGGCCGTAATAGGCGGGGATGGTCGGGCCGAGCGGCACTTCGTAGTCAGGATGGCCGACCTGCGCCAGCGTGCTCATCGCCGAATCGCGCGCCTGTCCGGTGAGACGGTTTTCACCCGCGACGACCAGAATTGTTTTCGCGACTCCCGCCTCGACCAGTTCATGCGCCAGCATTGCCATCGCAAGTCCGGTCGCGCCGCCGACCTGAATGGCATGTGCGTAGGATGGCTGCACGCCGAAATGCTCGGCGAATACAGTGGCCAGCATCAAATGGGGCATGGTGGTGGAATAGCCGGTCAGGAGGCCGTCGATATCCCCGCGCCTGAGGCCTGCATCCGATAGCGCGCCTTCGGCCGCCTCGGTCATCAGATCAAGCGTCGAGCGGCCTTCATGCTTTCCGAATGTGGTCAATCCGACGCCGCTGATGAAGCTCATTCGCCACTCGTGTCATTGAGATACCGTGCCGTGGTTTGCCACGGCTGCCGATGATCTTCAATGTGCGTCAGGCGGAGGGCCCATCATGTTGGGCTTCTTAACAAAGAACACCAGCGCGCTGAGCCCCAGATAGAAGCATGTCAGGATGAAGAAGGCGTCGCCAAAGCTCATAACCACAGCCTGCCGATGCACGATCATCGACAGTTGCTTCAGCGCCATCAGCGAGGCGTTGCCCGCCCCCTGGAATTTCTGGGTCAGCATGTTGAGCGTCTCGACCGCGACAGGGTTGCCCCATGTCACCCGATCATGAAGCCGCGAGATATGCAGGTCGGTGCGGCTGTCGAGCACGGTGTTGATGACGGCGAGACCGACCGCGCCGCCGAGATTTCGCGTCAGATTGAACAGACCCGATGCGTTTTTCAGCCGCGAGGGCGCCAGCGTGCCGAGCGCGATGTTGTTGACCGGCACCATCGCCATCATGATGCCGACGCCGCGCAAAATCTGCGGCACCAGCAGCTCATAGAAGTCATAGTCACGCGTGATTCCGGTCATCATCCAGGAACTGACCGCGAAGATGACCAGTCCCGCGGCAATCATCACCCGCAGATCGGCCTTCGTCATCAATCGCCCGATAATCGGCGCACTAACAAACATCGCCGCACCGGACACAAACACTGTCTCACCAATCATCAGGGCACTGTAGCCGCGCACTTCGGCGAGATAGCGCGGATAAATGTAGGTCAGACCGTATAGCCCGATGCCGACGCAGAACGAGAACATGCAGCCAAGCGCGAAGTTGCGGTCGGTGAAGGCCCGGATATCGACAATCGGCTCCTTCTGCGTCAGCGCACGATAGAAGAAAATCATGGCAGAGATCACGCAGACGATCGCGAAGAAAAAGATCGACTCGTCCTGAAGCCAGTCGTTACGCGGCCCCTCTTCCAGCACATATTCGAGCGAGCCGAGGAACCCGGCCATCGAGGCCAGCCCCCACCAGTCGAAATGCTCGAGCAGTTCGAAGTGCGGCTTGTCGAAATCCACCAGCGCCAGCACACCGATGGTGATGCCGATGCCGGGAACGATGTTGATGAAGAACAGCCAGTGCCACGACATCAGGTCGGTGATGTAACCGCCGACCGTCGGGCCGATGGTCGGCGCCAGCGTGGCGACAAGACCGATGATTGGGCCGACAATGTGAAACTTGTTGCGCGGGAAAACCGTGTAGGCCGACGCGAATACGGTCGGGATCATGCCGGCGCCAACGAATCCCTGGATCGCGCGCCACAGGATCATCTGCTCGATGGTCGAGGTCAGACCGCACATGAAGCTCGCGAAAGTAAAACCCGCGGCGGAAATCGCGAACAGCAGCCGCGTGCCGAACGCACGCGACAGGAATCCCGAGAGCGGGATCGCGATCACTTCTGCGATCAGGTACGAGGTCTGCACCCATGCGACTTCGCTGGTGCTGGCCGACAGGCCGGCCTGGATTTCGGACAGCGATGCCGAGACGATCTGGATGTCCAGGATCGACATGAACATCCCGAACACCATGATGAGAAACGCGATCAGCCGGCGTGTGCTGATCGTTTCCGCCGGAGCCGGTGCGGCCGGGGCGCCATCCATGGCCGGCGATGCGGTGTTCGACGCCATCACACTGTCCCTGGGGTCCGCGATGCCAGACCGCGCACGCGGTTATCGCGCGGCGATCGGATCGACGCCGTCCGGATTCGGCTTGGTGTTGACCGTGGTGATCACCGACATGCCGGGCCGCAGCAGGTTTTCACGCGCCACGGAGAACGGCACGCGGATGCGAACCGGCACGCGCTGAACCACCTTGGTGAAGTTACCGGTCGCATTGTCCGGAGGCAGCAGCGTGAACACCGAACCCGACGCCGGTGCGAGACTGTCGACGATGCCCTTGATGGTGCGCCCGGACACCGCATCGACCGTGATCGAAACCGGCTGCCCCGCCTTCAGACGGCCAAGCTGCGTTTCCTTGTAGTTGGCGTCGATATAGACGTCGTCGATCGGAACGACATTGGCGAGCCGCTGGCCCGGCTGCACATAGTCGCCGACATTGACGATGCGGTTGGAAAAGATGCCGTCGACCGGCGCACGCACCACCGTAAATGAGAGATCGCGCACGGCCTTGGCGAGCGCCGCGCGCAGTTCCTGCAACTGGCCTTCGGCTTCCGCCTTCTGCGCCTTGATGACATCGATCTGGGTCTGCGCCGCGTCCAGCGCAGCCTTTGCACCTTGCACCGCAGCCAGCGCCTGATCGCGACCGGCTTGCGAGACGTCGAAGGTCGCCTTCGAAGCGAAGCCCTTTGTGCTCAGGCTTTCCTGACGCGCGAAGTCCGCCTCCGCACGCTTGATGGCAGCCTCTGCCGAAACCAGTTGCGCCTGTGCCTGCTCGGCCGCGCTTTCCTGTGCCTTGGCCTGACGTCCGATGCGCGCAATGGTCGCTTCCTGGGTCGTAACCTTGGCCCGCGCGCTCTCGACCGCGAGCTGATAATCGCCGTCGTCGATCTGGAACACGACGTTACCGGCGCCGACGCGCGCGTTGTCGCCCACCATCACCTTTGCAATGTGCCCGGCAATCTTCGCGCCCATGGTAGAGTTATTGGCGCGGACATAGGCGTCGTCGGTGGTGACCATGTAACGGCCAACGACCACGTAGTGGTAACCGAAGTAGATGCCGGCGAGCGCAGCAACCGCGCCGACGCCGACCAGAACGCGCCTGCGCGCCGCGGATTTCGGTTTCGCGGACGCACCTTCCATATCGGCGGAAGGCGGCGCTTCAGGCGATACGGTGGCCGGTTCTTCCGCAGGGCGCGAACGCTGCTCGATCTGCGCCACCGGAACGGCGCGCGATGCATCGGTGTCGGATGCGTCAGGCTCGGGGTGGACAACCCTTGCAACCTGATCTCGGGCAGGCACGGCCATAACGGCCTCCATAATTTTTAAAACTCAAACACAAGCGGCAGGTGCCCAGCGCCCGAAGGCAGCGCTCGGTCTGCGACAAAATTATCATTGACCGAACGGTTCGGTCAAATGTAAATTTGAATGATACTTGGATACCGCAGCCTGGGTTCCCGCACTGTTTCCAGCGGCGCGATCCACAGCGAAACGAACGAACAGACTAAACAAATGGTTGCACAGACCCACCTTTCGGTCGCTTCCGGCGACGAGGACAGCGCCAAGCGTCACCAGATCATGGATGGCGCGCGGCGAGTGTTCATGGATCTGGGTTTCGACGGCGCCAGCATGAACGAGATCGCCCGCGCCGCGGGTGTCTCCAAGGGCACGCTCTACGTCTACTTCACCGACAAGAACCGGCTGTTCGAAGCCATCGTCGAGCGGGAAAGCCTTGAACACGGCAAGAAGGCGTTCAATTTCGACCCGACGCAGGACGCTGAAACGAGCCTGCGCGCTTTTGGCCGCGCTTATATTGAAATCGTCTGCCGGCCGGATGGCGGCTCGGCGGTCAGAACCGTGATGGCCATCGCCGAACGGATGCCCGACGTCGGCCGCCGGTTTTATGACCGCGTCATCGCCCATACGATGCGCCTCCTTGCGAACTACCTTGAGGCACGGGTCAGGGTCAAAGAACTCGCGATCGACAACTGCGAACTTGCTGCCGCGCAGTATATGAGAATGTGCCAGGCGACGTTGTTCGAGCCTTACGTCTTTCAGGCCAAGCCTGCACCCACGAAAGAACAGATCGCAACGGTGGTCGACAGCGCGGCGCGGGTTTTCCTCGCCGCCTATCGCGCCCGCTAGGAACCGGGGTCAGCGATCCTTGATCCGGGATTCATCTTCGATCGAGTCCCGGTCTTCCTTCGACAGCGGGCCGCGCGCGAACATCCGCTTCACGCGCTGTCCGATCGAACCGGTGACGCCGCCATCACGCAACGCATAGCCGCGCGGTGCGGCGCGCGCGGCAATCTCCTCACCTGACACCGCCGCCGGCTGGCAGATGATGCGTCCGCTGGCGCGGCGCATCAGATCGACGTGAATGTGATCGTAGTGATAGACGTTCGATCCCGGCGCCAGCACGGTGTTGAACGTCTGACAAGCAGCGGCCTGCACGTCGCGCAGGAAGCCCTGCTCTTCCGGCAAGCCCTTCCAGCCGTCCTTCACAGAAATACGCCGTCCGTCCGCGAGCGTGAATGAGGCGATGTCGAGCGCATTGCCGAAGGCATGTTCGGAAATATGCGCGCGCGAGTTTCCGTTCATGCCGCGGCATGAGTAGGCCGAAATCTGCTTGATCTCCGCGACCGGCGATCCGAACCAGCGCTGCGCCGCAGGCTGAACCGCGTCCGCCAGCCAGCGGTCGAGCGCGGATACAATCGGGCATGCCAGCGTCGCGGTTGGCTTCATCGCGACAGCGCCAAACCGGTTCACCGGCGAACCCTGCGAAGGGCCAAGGCGCGGCGGTGTGTAGGGCTGGCTCGCGGGAGGATAAGGCTGCGCCGCATAGGGCGCGCGGGTTTGCGGGCGGCTGATCGTCGGCGACGCGGAGTCAGGTGCCGCCGCCAGATCTTCTTCGTCAGGCGGCTCTGTTCCAGGCGCATTCAACCGCATCGGCGCGCCGGCCTGCGCAGGATACGACGACGAACGCGCCTCCGGATACGGCTGCTGCGATGGATAAGATGACGACGGATAAGACGGTGGCTGCGACGACGAATAAGATGGCTGATAGGCCGGAGACTGCGGTTGCGAGACCGGCCAGCGCGGCTGGTTGCCGATGCTTCCGGGCGGACGCAGATCGTCTGCATAACCGAGGCTGCTCATTCCCTCGCCCAGTGCCGCCACCTTCAACGGGAACTCAGCGCCGCAGGCACCGGGACCGGAAATCGGATCGATGCGAACGAGATCCGCCGTCTCCTTGACCGCGCCGGACTTCAGACACGCCTTCTCCGCCTCAGCCCGCCAGGGTTCGCGTTCGGCGGTCATGAACCCCCGGCCGCAACCCGCCAGCGCAACGAGGACAAGGGAGCCGACTACGAACCAACTCACTCCACGCGTCATCCGCGCAAGTTCACCGAAGATAATTAAGGACTCTTCAACGCATTGTTATTCAAGCTTTTTTAACCATGTTGAAGCGCCGCGGCCGGCGATCAGTCAGCAGGTCTGACTTTTTTGGGCGGGGAACGTCTTGGTAGCGTCCGCGTTACATGACCCAGCGTTGAGCCAAGGGAGATTCCCCATGACCATCGTCGGACCTCTGAGCGTCGTTGCAGCGTATGCGTCGTTTATTCTGGTTGGCGCGATCGTGCTGGGCATGTTCTAGACGGGAATGCCACCACTGATTGGATCATCAGATCGAGTGAGGCGGTCCACCCTTGATCGCCCACGGAAATCTGCAATCATGGTTCCATGATTTTCCGACAGCTCTTTGACAGCGTTTCCAGCACTTACACCTATCTTCTTGCGAGCCGCCGAGGCGGCGAAGCACTGATCATCGATCCTGTGCTGGAAAAGGTCGACCGCTACATCCAGCTTCTGCATGACCTTGATCTCAAGCTGATCAAGGCAGTCGATACCCATATCCATGCCGACCACATCACCGGGCTCGGTGCGCTGCGCGACAAGACCCATTGCATCACTGTGATGGGCGAGCAGAGCGGCGTCGATGTCGTCTCGATGCGCGTCTCCGACGGCGACAAGATCGATATCGAGGGCCTCAGCCTCGACGTGCTCTATACGCCGGGCCACACTGATGATTCCTACAGCTTCATCCTGCCCGACCGGGTGTTCACCGGCGACACGCTGCTCATTCGCGGTACCGGCCGCACCGACTTCCAGAACGGCGACCCTCGCGCGCAATACGAATCGATCTTCGGCCGGCTGCTGAAGCTGCCCGACCAGACGCTGATCTTTCCGGCGCACGACTACAAGGGCGACACGGTCTCGACCATCGGCGAGGAAAAGGCCTGCAATCCACGGCTTCAGGTCAAGTCGATCGATCAATACGTCGACCTGATGAACAGCCTGCACCTGCCGAATCCGAAGATGATGGATGTGGCGGTGCCGGCCAACCTGCATATGGGCCTGGCGCAAGACGAAGTCGCGCGGCGCGGCTGGGCGCTGACGGCATCGCAAGCCAGGGACTTGGCGGGCCGGCCCGATGTGGTTCTCATCGATCTGCGCGAACGGCGCGAGCGCGAAAAACACGGCGTCATTCCGGGCTCGCTGCATGCGCCCTACCCTGCTCTGGAAGACAACGTGAAGCCCGGCGGCGTGCTTCACCAACTCGGCACGACCACCAGCAATCAGTTGCTGTTCTATTGCGCGTTCGGCGAACGCTCCGCGATGGCCGTGCAGGCCGCGCAGGAAGCCGGGCTCACCACTGCCCGTCATATCCAGGGCGGCATCGAGGCCTGGCGCATCGCTGGTGGCCGGATCGCGCCGGAGCGATGACGCGCGGGGTTTGAACCTTTCGCGCTCCTGCGTACACATAAAGAGGCACACTGGGAAACGCCGACATCATCCCCCCATAAATGCAATGGAAAGCGGCTCCAACGGATCGCATGGCGTTGCATCGTCCTGCGAGGGCTGCCAAAAACAGCCGTTGCGGGCCTTCCGATTGCTCCTTGAGCAGGTGAATATTTTGACGCGTTCTACCCTGCTCGTTGCATCGATGCTGTGCGGCCTCGCCTTCGCGCCCGCTCATGCGGCACAAACCATTCGGCTCGCACAAGCAACTCCCGCACAACCGGCGAGCCCCGCACCTGCGCCAGCGGATTCGTCCGCAACTCCTCCGCAAACGAGCCAACCCGCGCCAGCCGACCAGCCCGCAGCTGATGCGTCTCAATCAGCCGCCGATGAACCCGCGGGCAACGTCGCCACCCTGAAAGGCACCGCGACGGTCACGCGGGGCGGCATGACCGGTCCGCTGAAACTGCAAGATGAAATTTTCAAGGGCGACATTCTTCAGACCGCAAAGAATTCGACACTTGGCGTAACATTCTCTGACGACACAACGCTCAACCTCTCCGCGAGTTCGCGCGTTGTCGTGGACAATTTCGTCTACCAGGAAGGGGCGAAGGACAACGCCGCGCTTCTCAATGTCACGCGCGGCACCATGGCTTTCGTCGCCGCCGCTGTTGCCAAGACCGGCGACATGAAAATCGAAACGCCGACCGCAACGCTCGGCATTCGCGGCACGACCGGTGTCGTCGAAGTGCCGGAAGGCGCTGCGGCCAGTACCGCCAATGCCAACAACGTCGGGATCAAACTTTATCCAGATGCCGATGGCAGGGTCGGCCGCATCGATGTCAGGGGCCGCGACGGCGCGCCGCTCGGCATGCTGACACAGGCCGCGAGCGGATTCACCGTGCGTGGCACGATGGTGCCGGGCTTCGGCATGCGCATGTCGGCAATGCCGATGGTGATGTCCGCACAGATGATCGCGCGCGATCGCGGGTTCATGCAGCGCGTTCACACCATGCAGGGCATCGGGCGCAACATCGTCTTGCAGCAGCGCAACTTCCGCATGCAGAATCCGAACCGTCCGCCGGCCTTCGGACGGCCCGGCTTCAATCAACGCGGCGGACTTAACCAACCCGGACAGCGCGGCGGTCTCAACCAGCCCGGCCAACGCCCCGGTTTGAATCAACCGGGTCAACGTGGCGGCCTTAATCAAAACCAACCGGGCCTGAACAATAGACCAGGTCAGCCGAACCATCCTGGCCTGCGCAATCAACCCGGGCACCCCAATCGTCCGGGCCTGAACCAACCAGGCCAGCCGGGACGGCCGGGTCTGCAAAACCAGCCGGGGCAGCGCGGCAATTTGCAACCAGGCTTGCAGCGGCAGCCCGGCAATCTTCCCGGTCAGCCCGGACCTCAGCGCACGCCCGGCGCACCGGGTCAGTTGGGTTCAAGGCCACCTCTGCCGAACCAGCCGGGACTCGCAAACCGGCCCGGACTTCAACAACACCCCGGCGTGCCGGGCGGATTCCAGCGGCCATCTACAGTGCCCAGCGCACCGGCGATGCAAGGCCCGGCGGGAATTCTCAACCGGCTCGGTGTGCCGAATCGTCTCGGCATCCCGCAGGTGCCCTCCGCAGCACCCCGTCCCGGCCAGCCGGCAATCCCTGCCTTGCAGAAAAAGCTACCGCAAACGCCGAAGGACAAGCTGCCGCCGAAAGAGTTGCTCCGGTAGGTTGATCCATACCGCCGCCCCGCGCGGGGTGGCGTGCATCGGACGCGGGCTGTAGCATCGCCGTTGTGATGCTGCCGGAGTCGTTATGCGCTTGAAATTCATCCTGCTCGGGTTGGCGGTGCTTGTCGCATCGTTCGCCGCCAGTCTTTACGTGATGAACAGGTTCTGGCCGGCCGAGGTTCAGAAACCGGTGTTGGCGAAACTGCCGCCGCTCCCGCCGGTCTCGCGCAATTCCGAAATCCTGACGCCGATTTCCATATCGATCGCCGCGCTCCGCGACGGGCTCGATCGCGCCGCGCCGCACAATGTCGGCGGCAAGGCGGACAATCCCGTCAGCCAGATTCTTCAGAACGCCGACATCAACTGGACAGTGACGCGCGGGCCGATTGCCGCAAGCGGCGTGCAGAACGCGCTGTCGCTGTCGACACCGCTCGACGGCAAGCTGACGGTGCTTGGCTCGCTGTCAGCAGCAAGCGGCACCGCGCTCGGCAATGCCCTGGGGAACGTGCTCGGCAGCAACGCCGTCAAGCAACTCGGCAGCGTGTCGATCAAGCAGTTCAACGCCAGCGCTGCCATCCACGGCAATGTCGCCATCACATCGCGCCCCGAAGTTCTGCGGGAGTGGCGCATCGATCCGAAACTGACCGCTCAGGTCTCGATCGGCGACAGCAGCCTGACCATCGCCGGCGCGAAAGTCGCGGTGCCGGCGCAGGTCAAGCCGGTGATCGACAAGACCGTCAACGAACAGATGGCACAGTTGCAGGCGCGGCTGCGTAACGACCGCTCGCTCGAACAGAACGCCCGGCGCGAATGGACGAAACTCTGCCGCTCGATTCCGCTGCCGCCGGCGGCAGCCGGAATGCCGACACTCTGGCTGGAGATGCGCCCGGTTCGTGCTATGGCGGCGCAGCCGCGCATCGATCCCAACTCGGTGAACTTCATGCTCGGCTTGCAGGCAGAGACGCGCGTTCTCCCGACCGAGACCAAACCGGATTGCCCCTTCCCGGCAAGTCTCGACATCGTACCGCCGCCGGATCGCGGCCGCGTTGCCATTGGGGTTCCGATCGATCTGCCCTTCACCGAAGTCAACAAGATCGTCGAGGTGCAACTGAAGGGCCGCACCTTTCCTGAAGACGGCAGCGGCTCGGTCGATGTCACGGTAAAAAGCGCAAATGTCACCGCCGCCGGTCAGCGGCTGTTGATCTCGCTGCTCGTCAACGCCAAAGAGAAAAAGAGCTTCCTCGGACTCGGCGGGGAAGCGACGATCCACATCTGGGGCCGCCCGGTGCTGGATCAGGCGCAGCAAATCCTGCGGCTGACCGATCTCGAACTCGCGGTCGAATCCGATTCCGCATTCGGCTTGCTCGGCGCCGCTGCGCGTCCGGCGATCCCATATTTGCAGCGTGCGCTCGAGCAGCGCGCCACCATCGATCTGAAAACATTCGCGGCCAACGCGCAGCAGAAAATTTCGGCGATCGTCGCGGACTTCCGCAAGAACGATGAAGGCATTCGCGTCGAAGCCTCGGTGTCGAGCGTGCGTCTCGGAAGCATCGCGTTCGATTCCAACACGCTGCGCATCATCGCCGAAGCCGAAGGTTCGATCAGCGTGGCCGTGACATCGCTGCCGAATTTGCAGTGAATGCCCGCGCATAGCTCGTCCGCGCATTCGCATAGCTGCAAGCCGCTCATATCAGTGCGTTAATTTCCGCGAGTTCCCGCGTTAATTCTTACGACACTTTCTCTCCACATTTGCTCCGCATTGGAACCGCTCGCGCCCGTTGCCATTGAGCCGGGCCCCTCGTCGCGCCGGCACAGATGCCCGCGCTGAACCCATCCCCCAAAATTCATCGCTGAGGATTTACATCATGAAACGATTCCTGCTCGCCGCAGCCGCGGCGATGATGCTGATTCATCCCGCCAGCGCCCAGCGCGCCAACTACGAGTCGATGGTCGCCAGTCACGCCGCCGCAAACGGCGTTCCCGCGGAACTCGTGCATCGCGTGATCGTGCGCGAGAGCCGCTACAATCCGCGCGCCGTCAGCAAGGGCAACTACGGCATGATGCAGATCAAGCTCGCGACCGCGCGCGGGCTTGGCTACACCGGCTCTGCGCAGGGCTTGCTCGATCCCGACACCAATCTCACCTACGCCGTGAAGTATCTCGCCGGCGCGTATCAGGCGGCGGGCGGTAACCACAACCGTGCGGTCGCCTACTACGCCGGCGGCTATTACTATGCGGCGAAGCGTCAGGGATTGCTGCCGCGTCAGCAGATGCAGACACAGGCCGAACCGTCGATCACGCTGTTCGACGCGAATGCGCAGGAGATTCCGCGCCGCGCGCGGCGGCATCGCCATCATCACTGATAAGAGAACAGGCCGGCTTCAGTTCGAAGCCGGCTTTATTTCCGGCTCGGCTGAGTGGCGCGCCGACAGATCGCGCACATGCGCCACGACATTGTCGTCGGCGAAGACCTTGCGCCAGCCGTCGACATGATCGAGCAGTTGCGCGGCCGGCGTCCCCCGCCACAGCAGCGTCGCATCGATGCGATGTGACTTGAGCATGCCGAACAATGCGTCGGGACTCTTCAGCATCATGGCACGGTCGAGCTCCACCATGAAGTGCTCGCCGTAAAGTTCGGTCCGCCCGTCGATCGCAACCGGAACTCCCGACCAGATCAGGTAGCCGCCAAGGTCGTAATCGTTCAGCACGCGCGACACGCCGCGCTCTTTCAATGCTGCAACGGCGGGCGCGATGCCCGACGGCGGCGCGTATCGACCCGGCACAATAACGAACGCCGTGCCGGCGATTACGAGCACCAGTGCTACCAAAGCAGGTATCGGACGCAACCGCGTGCAATTCGATGGCGCCACCGCCACCTGTCCGAAGCGGGCTGCCAGGGGCGCAGCCAGTACGATCGGCAGTAGCAGCGCCAGCACGGTCGCATTGCGTGCGCTCGCCAGCGCCATGTGAAGCAGCCCGAGCATCAGCACGATCTGCATCAGCGGGAGCTTCAACCCCTTGAACAGGATCGCTCCCAGCCCAAGCAGCAGAACACCCTCGAAAGCGCCAAAGCGCGTGAAGTCGGCCGGTCGCCATTCAGTAATCATCGACAGCGCCGCGCCGAGATTGAGAATGTTGCGGGCCGCGAGCAGCGAATTCCAGCCATAGGGCGTGATGCAGCTCGCCGCCAGCGCAACCAGTCCAAACACGAACCAGCGTAGCAGCAACTGCGCGCGCGCCGGCCGCTCTACCCTCATCACAGCGTCGAGCGCGATCGCCCCGATCAACACCAGGCCGAAGACAAAACTGCCGTGAAGATTCGCCCAGAGGGTCATGAGCGGCAGCAGCCAGAACGATGGCGCGCCGCCACGGTCGGCCGCCGCGATCAGGCCCGCGACCCAGGCCACCATCACCGGCAAGGCCAGCGCGTGCGGCCGCACCAGAAAGTGCGGCGAGGCAACAGCGAGCGCCGCCATCAGAAGAGCGAGGACGATAAAAGTATCCAAACGCCGTTCAAGAAACCGTGCGAGCAGCGCAAATGCCGCCGCGATCGACACCGCGGTCAACACCACCGGACCGGCCCAGCCCGCGACCGAGAAAGCGAGCGCGTAACAAGTTTGAGCCAGCCACTGCGTCGATATCCACGGCTGGCCGTGCATCGTGAAGGAAAAGATATCCGTTCGCGGAACGGCGGCGTTATCGAGAATCCACTGCCCAACCCTGATCTGCCAGAACGTGTCGGGATCGGCCAGCATGCGATTGCCCAGCGCGAGCAATCCCGCGTAGATGCACACGCCCGCCACCAGCCACTTTGCCGTAACGCCGCTGGTTTGCGTCGTCATCGCGCCGTGCCTTCCGGCGGTTTTACGTTGGGCTCTGCGGTGTGACGCGCATTCACATCGCGGACGTGAACAACGACATCGTCGTCGGCGAAGACCTTGCGCCAGCCATCGATCTGATCGAGCAACTGGGCTCCCGGTGTCGTCCGCCGCAGCAGCGTCGCGTCGATCCTGTACCGCTCCAGCAGGTCGAAGAAGCTTGCCGGATTGCGCAAACCTCTTGCCGCGCTGTGCTCAACCACAAATTTCTCGCCGTACAGTTCGGTGCGGCCATCGATGTAAGGCACCACACCCCGCGAGATCAGGTAACCGCCGAAATCGTAATCGTTGAACACCCGCTTCGCCTGATGCTGCTTCAATGCCTGCACCGCCGCGACCGGTGACATGTTTTCCGCCGGGCGATACTGGCCCATGGCAAGCGCCGCCACTGTCATCCCGAGCACCAGCACCACCGTGAGCGCCGTCGCGAAACCATGGGGCTGCGGAAAGGTCAGGCCGGCGTCGCTGCGCCCGCCGAACTGTGCGGCGAGCGGCGCGGCAACCACCATCGGCCCGAGAAGTGCAAACACGTCTGCGTTGCGGATGTGCGCCAGCGCCATATACAGCAGGCCGACAAACAGCACCGTGCGCATCAACGGCAGCTTCACACCCTTGAGGAATGCAAGCACGATAATCAGTAGTGCTCCAGCCTCCAGCGGGCCGAGGAAACTGAAATCGGCCGGCGCCCATTCGCGGATCAGGGTCAGCGCCTCGCCGAGATTGAGAATGGCGCGCGCCGCCAGCAGCGAATTCCAGCCGTAGGGCGTGAGGCAGCTCGCCGCCAGCGCAACGAGACCAAACGCGAACCAGCGCAATAACAGCCGCTGCCGCGCCGGCGCTTCGACGTTCAGCACCGCGTCCAGCGCGATCGGGCCGATCAGCATCAGGCCGAGAACGAACCCGCCGTGGAGGTTCGACCACAGCGTCATCAGCAGCACCAGCACGAATGGCGGTGCTTGCCGGCGTTCAGCTGCCGACAACAATGCCGCAACCCACGCCACCATCACCGGCAGCGCGAGAGCATGCGGCCGCGCGTAGAAATGCGGGAGTCCGACGAGGAACGATGCGGGAAGCAGGATCATCACCGGCGTGTCGCCGAAGTAGCGAACCAGGAAGCGCGTCAGCAGCATGTATGTCACGGAGATCGACAGAGCCGTCAACGCGACGAGGCCAGCCCATCCGAACCATCCATAGATCTGGCTGAAGATCACCTGCGCCAGCCACTGCGTGGACATCCAGGGCTGGCCTTGCATCGTGAACGAATATACATCGGTCACCGGCACTGTGCGGTGATCGACCATCCACTGCCCGACCGCAACCTGCCAGAATGTATCGGGATCGATCAGCAGCCGGTTACCCGCACTGAGCAGCACGGCGTAGACGATGAGGCCGACCCACAGTGGCAGCGTGCATCGTTGCGCCGGTGCTGCGTCGATCGCCTGAATGCTCATCGGCGAATGCCTTCCGGTTTGATTGTTGAATTCCCCGCGCCAGGCCTGCGAACATGAACGATAGCTATGTCGTCGGTATAAATGCGCTGCCAGCCATCGAGCCGGTCAAGAAGTCCGGCCGCAGGTGTGTCCGGTGTCAGCAGCGTGGCATCGATCTTGTAGCTGTCGAGCAGGCCGAGAAATCCGTCGACATCCCGGAGCGCAAGCGCATCGAACGTCTTCACGAGGAACGGCGCGCCATAGAGTTCGCCGCGCCCATCGAAGAAGGCCGGAATGCCCTGCGTGATGAGATAGCCGCCGAAGCCGGCATTGTGGAGAATCCGCGCCGCTTTGCGCGCCTTCAATACATCGACTGCGGCGGCCGGTGTCTGTGCAACCATCGGTGTAAAGGTATGTTTTGCGGCAAAGGCCGCTGTAGCGACAGCAACAGCGAGGATCGCACCGACAACACCAGCCACGCTTCCCGTCCACAGAGCAGCACGCTTGGACCTCCCAAGCTGCGCGGCAAGCGGACCAGCTACCACCAATGGCGTCAGCAGCGCGAACACTTCGATATTGCGGTTATGCGACAGCGCCATGTGCAGCAGGCCGAGTACCAGCAGGATGCGCGGCGGTGACAGCACAATGCCGCGCCAGAGCACCAGGGCCAGCGCCGTCAGCAGGCAAATCTCGAACACGCCGAGGCTGCTGAAATCGGCAGGCTGCCATTCGGCGATCAGCGGCATCGCCGCACCGAGATCAAGAATCTGGCGCGCGGCCAGCAGCGAATTCCAGCCGTAGGGCGTGATCCAGCTTGCAACCAGCGCACAGACGCCGAACGCCGCCCACCGCAGCGCCACCGAGACGCGCTGCGATGCATCCGCATTCCACAATGCATCGAAAGCAAACGGCGCGATCAGCGCGAGCCCGAGTACGAAGCCGCCATGCAGATTCGCCCACAACGTAATGAGCGGCAGCATCCAGAACGACGGCGCCCGGCGCGCATCGCCGGCGTTCACCAGACCGTAAACCCACGCCACCATCACCGGCAGCACCAGCAAATGCGGGCGTGCGACGAAATGATGCGCGGACACCAGAACCGCGGCCATCGCCACGATGACCGCATGCACCGCCGAGAAATACCGGCACAGGATATGGACCAGCAACGCGAATGCCGCCGCCGTTCCAAGCGCGGCAAGGATCACCGGTCCTGCCCAGCCGGCCACTGCATACGATGCCGCATAAAGAACCTGCGCCAGCCACGACGATGATATCCAGGGTGTGCCAAATTTCGTGAACGAGTAGATATCGGTATGAGGCAACGCGCGATGATCGATGATCGATTGACCGACAACGATCTGCCAATAGGTGTCGGCATCCTGAAGCGACCGGTTGCCGCCGATCACCATCAGCAGGAACAGCACGGCGCCGAACCACAGCCATGCCGGCACCTGGCCGAGGATTCTCTCGGCCGTGCCCGGCTTGTGCCCGATGTGATCGAGACCGGCGATACTCATCAATAATCCTGAATCGCGGAACCTGTTTCCGCGACCTAACCACCGGCGGCATAATTCCGGGTAAACTCAGCCCCGGTCTCCCCCCGGAAATCGGCGCGAAATGCTCTCGAATCGCGTCGCGGCAAGGTCAACGAACCCTTACCTGCTTTGTTCTGCGCTGCCTTTGCGATGCGAAATACGGAAACGCGTTTCCACAATGCGGAAAAGCCATGCCACATCGCGGGTCAGGCCATTGAAACCCCGGATCATCGGGGCTATCGTATTGATGTTCCGAGGGGGGCTCCGGCGTGGAGCTGAGATACCGCATGATGCGCGGTGACCCTTTGAACCTGATCCGGGTCATGCCGGCGAAGGGACAGGGATGCTACAGAAAGCCAAATCTCCGCGAGGGGAATCTTCCATCAATATTATCGGTGCGGGCATTGCCGGCTCTTGGCAGGCACTGCTGTTCGCGCGCGCGGGTTACGACGTCACGCTGCACGAGCGCAGCGACGCGGCGATGATGCAGGCAACCAGCCACTGGGCCGGCGGCATGCTGGCGCCGTGGTGCGAACGCGAAGGCTCCGAGCCGGTCATCACCCGCCTCGGCATCCGCTCGCTCGATTTGTGGCGTGAACAGCTTCCCGAGACGCCGTTCAATGGTTCGCTGGTGGTGGCGCATCCGCGCGACCGCGCCGATTTCGAGCGCTTCGCAAGGCTGACGACCGACCACGACCGCCTCGATGCCGATGGCATCGCCAGGCTTGAACCGTCTCTCGACGGGCGTTTTCGCGAGGCACTGTTCTTTCCCGGCGAAGGTCACGTCGAGCCGCGCACCGTATTGCCGAAACTGCATGCGAAACTCACCGAGGCTGGCGCAACGATCAAATTCGAGAGCGATTGCGATCCCGACAAGATCACATCCGGCATCGTGATCGATTGCCGTGGTCTCGGCGCACGCGACAAACATCCCGACCTGCGCGGCGTCAAGGGCGAGATGATCGTGATCGAAACACCCGATGTGCAGCTGTCGCGCCCGATCCGCTTCCTCCATCCGCGCTGGACGCTTTATGTGATCCCGCGTGACGGGAACCGCTTCATGCTCGGCGCCACCTCCATCGAGAGCGAGGATACCGGCGTCAGCGTGCGATCGGCGCTCGAATTGCTGAGCGCCGCCTATGCGGTGCATCCGGCGTTCGGCGAAGCACGCATTCTCGAATTCGGCGCGGGCCTGCGCCCCGCCTTCCCCGACAACCTGCCGCGCATTGCCATCGACAGCACACGCATCTCCGTCAACGGGCTCTATCGCCACGGCTTCCTGCTGGCGCCGGCCCTTGCGGAACTGACTCTGGCCTATGTCGAGCGCGGCGCCATCGACAACGAGGTGATGCAATGTTCCTGATCGTCAACGGCGAACGCGTCGAGACCAAAGCCACGCACGTCGATGCTCTTCTGGCCGAACTCGACTACGAAGGCACCCATCTGGCGGTCGCGGTGAACTACGACGTGGTGCCGCGCGCGCGCTGGGCCGAGACGCCGCTGAACGACAACGACGCGGTGGAAATCCTCACGCCACGGCAGGGAGGGTAAAATGAAGTCTCTCTACTGGTCGTCCCAGCGATACACCGCTCCATCTGCTCCCCTCCCCCTTGCGGGGAGGGAGCGGGGGTGGGGGCACCACAAACACCGTCCTTGCGGCTCACCCCCCTCCCCAACCCTCCCCCGCAAGGGGGGAGGGAGCTACGCGAGGAAAACATCATGCTGAAATTTTACAGCAAGGAATTCTCCTCGCGCCTTTTGATCGGCAGCGCGCTGTATCCTTCGCCGAAAATCATGCAGGACGCGATCCGCGCAAGCGGTAGCCAGATCGTCACGGTCTCCGTGCGCCGCGAAACCGCAGGCGGCAAGACCGGCGATCAGTTCTGGTCACTGATCCGCGAACTGAAAGTCACGGTGCTGCCCAACACCGCCGGCTGCAAGTCGGTGCGTGAGGCGGTGACCACCGCGAAGCTGGCGCGCGAACTGTTCAACACGCCGTGGATCAAGCTGGAAGTGATCGCCGACGACGAGACGCTGCAACCTGACGTGGTCGGCCTCGTTGAAGCCGCCGCCATCCTGATCAAGGACGGCTTCGAGGTGTTCCCCTATTGCACCGAGGATCTGAGTGTCGCGCAGCGGCTCGTCGATGCCGGCTGCAAGGTGGTGATGCCGTGGGCCTCGCCGATCGGCAGCGCGCGTGGCATCACCAACCGCGATGCGCTGAAGCTGCTGCGCGCCCGCCTGCCGGACATCACGCTCGTGATCGATGCGGGTATTGGCGCGCCATCGCACGCCGCCGAGGCCCTTGAGCTTGGCTTTGATGCCGTGCTGCTCAATACCGCCATCGCCAAGGCCGACAATCCGGTCGCCATGGGCAACGCCTTCCGCCTCGCCGTGGAAGCAGGCCGCGCCGGATATGAATCTGGATTAATGGGCGCGCGCGATTTCGCCTCTCCTTCAACCCCTGTCGTTGGGACACCATTCTGGCATGCCGTATCCTGATCGCTTTTATCCCGTGGTCGACAGCGTAGCTTGGGTCGCGCGGCTGACCAAACTTGGCGCCGGCACCATTCAGTTACGCGCGAAGAATCTCGATGACGCCGCGGCGCTCGCCATTGTCCGCGAGGCCCTCGCCGTCACCAAAGGCACGCCGACCAAACTCGTGGTCAATGATTACTGGCGCGCGGCCATCGACGCCGGCGCGCAGCATCTGCATCTCGGCCAGGAAGACCTCGACACCGCCGATGTTCACGCCATCCGCCGCGCCGGGCTGACGCTCGGTCTTTCGACGCATGATGAAACCGAGCTGGACAATGCGCTCGCCTACAAGCCCGACTACATCGCCCTCGGCCCGATCTACGAGACGACGCTGAAGAAAATGCGTTTCGCGCCGCAGGGCGTCGAGCGCATCACCGCCTGGAAGCTGCTGATCGGCGACATCCCGCTGGTCGCCATCGGCGGCATCAAGCTCGAACAGGCTGAAATGATTTTTGCCGCCGGCGCGAATTCCATCGCCGTCGTCAGCGATGTGACCCAGAACGCCGATCCGGATGCGCGCGTGCGCGCCTGGCTGGCGGATTATTCAGAGGCAGCATAGGAGAGCGGCGATGCAGACGTCGATCCTTATCGCAAGGCTGATTGGCCCGGTGATGCTCGCGGTTGGCATCGCCGTGCTTGTCAATGGCCGTGCGTTCCGCAGCATCGCGGAAGACTTCATGGCAAACCGCGCCCTGATGTTCGTCAGCGGCATGCTCGCCATGCTGGCGGGCGTCGCGATCATCGTCACGCACAATGTCTGGATCGCCGACTGGCGCGGACTGATCACGGTGTTTGGCTGGCTGACCGCGATCGGCGGAGCGTTCCGCCTGATCGTGCCGCAACTCGTCGTTGAGCGCGGCCGCATGATGATGAAGCAGTCTTTTATGCCGGTCGTCGCCGGAGCGATCTGGGCCGCGATGGGCTTGCTGTTTTGCTTTTTTGGATTTTTTCGCTGAACAAACTCACCTCCGAACGGGAGAAACGCCATGAACAAGCCCATCGCAACCGCCGACCTGAAACCCGCGGTGACCACCGGCGGCCTGACGTCGTCGCGCAAGATTTACGTGACGCCCGATGAGGCCCCCGATCTCAAGGTCCCTCTGCGTGAAATCATCCTGTCGGAAGGCGCAGGCGAACCCAATCTGCCGGTGTACGACACCTCCGGTCCCTACACCGATCCGAACGTCATCATCGACGTCAATGCGGGTCTTTCCCGCTCGCGCATCGCGTGGGTGAAGGAGCGCGGCGGCATCGAGGAATACGAAGGCCGCGAGATCAAGGCCGAGGACAATGGCAATGTCGGCGCATCCCATGCCGCTGCCGCTTTCAAGGCGCACCACAAGCCGATCCGCGGGCTCAGTGATGCGCCGATCACCCAGCTTGAATTCGCACGCAAGGGCATCATCACCAAGGAGATGATCTACGTCGCGGCGCGCGAGAATCTCGGGCGCAAGCAGCAGTTGGAGTGCGCGGAAGCGGCACTTGCCGACGGCGAGTCGTTCGGCGCCGAAGTGCCCGCGTTCATCACCCCGGAATTCGTGCGCAGCGAGATCGCCCGCGGCCGCGCGATCATTCCCTGCAACATCAACCACGCCGAACTGGAGCCGATGATCATCGGCCGCAACTTCCTGACCAAGATCAATGCCAACATCGGCAACTCGGCGGTGACGTCGTCGGTCGAGGAAGAAGTCGACAAGATGGTGTGGGCGATCCGCTGGGGCGCCGACACCGTGATGGACCTTTCCACCGGCCGCAACATCCACACCACGCGCGAATGGATATTGCGCAACGCGCCGATCCCGATCGGCACCGTACCGATCTATCAGGCGCTGGAGAAGTGCGACGGCGATCCGGTCAAGCTGACCTGGGAGCTTTACAAGGACACGCTGATCGAACAGTGCGAACAGGGCGTCGACTACTTCACCATCCATGCCGGCGTGCGCCTGCCGTACATCCACCTCACCGCCAACCGCGTCACCGGCATCGTTTCGCGCGGCGGCTCAATCATGGCGAAGTGGTGCCTCGCGCATCACAAGGAGAGTTTCCTCTACACCCACTTCGACGAGATCTGCGATCTGATGCGCAAGTATGACGTGTCGTTCTCGCTGGGCGATGGCCTGCGTCCCGGCTCGATCGCCGACGCCAACGACCGCGCGCAGTTCGCCGAACTCGAAACGCTCGGAGAGTTGACGAAGATCGCGTGGGACAAGGGCTGTCAGGTGATGATCGAGGGCCCCGGCCATGTGCCGATGCACAAGATCAAGATCAACATGGACAAGCAGCTCAAGGAGTGCGGCGAAGCGCCGTTCTACACCCTCGGGCCGCTGACCACGGACATCGCGCCGGGTTACGATCACATCACTTCGGGCATCGGCGCGGCGATGATCGGCTGGTTCGGCTGCGCGATGCTCTGCTATGTCACGCCGAAGGAGCATCTCGGCCTGCCGAACCGCGACGACGTCAAGGTCGGCGTCATCACCTACAAGATCGCGGCGCATGCCTCCGATCTGGCCAAGGGCCATCCGGCGGCGCAACTGCGCGACGATGCGCTGAGCCGCGCGCGCTTCGATTTCCGCTGGGAAGACCAGTTCAACCTCGGCCTCGATCCGGACACCGCGCGCAGCTATCATGATGAGACGCTGCCGAAGGAAGCGCACAAGGTCGCGCATTTCTGCTCGATGTGCGGCCCGAAGTTCTGCTCGATGAAGATCACGCAGGACGTGCGCGACTACGCGGCGACGCTGAACGATCCGAAAGGCGTCGGCATGTCGATCTCCGGCGTGATCGAGGACGGCATGGCGCAAATGAGCGAGAAGTTCGTCAAGATGGGCGGGCAGGTCTATGTCGAAGCGGACGCGGTGAAGGAAAGCAACAAGGTGTTGTGAGGCAGTTCAGATGAATGCACTTGAAAAAAATATCGCAGTGGCGCGAGGGGAAACGCTCGCCGCCAGCCTTTTGGCCTCTGCGGCGCTTCAGACGCTATTTATGATTATTTCTGCTGGTGACCGCGAGAATATTTTGAAAAGCGTTACCGCTTACATTGATGACACACTCAATATAAGTGGCCCCGGAAAGGGGAATGCGAACGATGAATTTAATACGCAACTGCGGGAAACTGCTCGGTTCATGGCAACGCAACATCTGGACGGGATCATGTCCATGATCCGTAACTCAAGTAAGCCATAAGCGGCGAGATTTGGCGCAACGAACTCACCGCGCCCTATACAGGGCGCTTTGACGCGCGTGATTAGACAACTAAAGGGCGGTGCTGTTTCTACCCTTTAGTTCCGAATTAGCGAGCGTAGCCCGGATGGAGCAAAGCGCAATCCGGGGTTACCTCACGCCCCACCCGTATTCTGCCCTGCTTCTTAAGCGCCACGAATTTGGTGTATACGTCCGCCTTCACATCAGGCGACACTCCTATGACCACCTCAAACAATACCACCCCCGGCCACGCTCTCACCCCGGACGATTTCGTGCAGGACAAGCCGGTTGCGGCGGCGCAGGCTCCTGCCGCAACGCCTGTCGCCGATCAGATCGACGGCGTCACCGTGACGCCGCTGGTCGCGCATGGAGATAATCGCGGCGCGCTGACCGAACTCCTCACCACACGCGACGGCCCGATCGAGCCGATTGTGCATGTCTATGAAGTGGAAGCGAAAGCCGGATCACTCCGCGGCTGGGTGTATCATCGCCATCAATTCGACCGGCTGGCTTTTACACGTGGCCGGTTCCGAATCGTGCTGTATGACATCCGGCAGGACAGCCCGACCTTCAACAAGCTTTCGGTTCTGAGCCTCGGCACGGAGCGGCCGGGCCTGCTGCGTATTCCGCCCTTGGTCGTCCACGCGGTACAAAATCTCGGCGAAAACGCGACGTTCATCAACATGCCGACCAGGGTTTACGATCCCCGCGATCCGGACAAGGCCCGCCTGCCGCTCGGCGACCCGCGCATTCCGTTCAGCTTCCAGGACTGACTTCCTGTGATTGCCGATCAAGAAGATGACGGCGCGCAATCGCGCGTCATGGTAGACTTGAAGGCGATGCGGCACGCCGCGATGGAGCGACCATGCATAACCTCACACCACTCTCCGGACTCATCGGCGGCGCGCTGATCGGGCTTGCCGCTGCGATGCTGATGCTGCTGACGGGGCGCATTGCAGGGATCAGCGGAATCCTCGGTGGGATTCTTTCACCCGTGATGGGCGATCGCGGCTGGCGGCTCGCCTTCATCGCGGGTCTGATCGCAGCGCCGCTGCTCGCGTCATTCTTCACCGGCGCGGCACTGCCCTCGCCCGCCATGCCCGCGAGCCTGATTGTGATCGTCATCGCCGGTCTGCTGGTCGGCTTCGGCAGCCGCATGGGCGGCGGCTGCACGTCGGGGCATGGCGTCTGCGGCACCGCACGGTTGTCCGCGCGTTCGCTGGTTGCCACCGCCGTTTTCATGATCGCGGCGATTATCACCGTCGCCATCGCGCGCCACATGATCGGAGGCTGACCATGCCGCTTTTTCTCGTAAGCTTTGCCTGCGGACTCATTTTCGGCGCGGGCCTTCTGATCTCCGGCATGACCGACACGGGAAAAGTGCTCGGCTTCCTCGATCTGTTCGGCGCGTGGGACGCGACACTGGCTTTCGTGATGGCCGGCGCCGTCGCGGTCTCAAGCATTGGCTTCGCGCTGGCAAAGCGGCGCAGCGGACCTGTCTTCGCTACGCAAAATCTCTGGCCGACGCGCAAGGACATCGACGCGCCGCTGGTGATGGGCGCTGTGCTGTTCGGGATCGGCTGGGGTCTGGTCGGTCTTTGCCCCGGCCCGGCGCTGGTGAACCTCGCCGGTCTCGGTCTTCCGGTGATCGCCTTCGTCGCCGCGATGGCCGCCGGGATGCTGGGTCATGACGCATGGACCAGATCCCGCGCATCCGCGCACGAGACCGCGCAAGCCACTATTGCCGCAGGCGGAGACGGCTAGCGCCGCCGATTTCAAAGGCTGCGTCCTTCCGCTGAATTATGGCAGTCATGAAAACGCTGCTAGAAGGACGGCGGAGCAAATCATTTGGAGTGCAGACGTGGCGAACGACGCGACCTCACGGCAACCTCGGAGCGGACCGCAAGGCCCGCAGGGCAAACCCGGAAAGCCGGGACCGCAAGGACATCCGGGCCGGCCCGGGCCGGAAGGTCCGCGCGGCAAGCCGGGCATGCCGGGTAAAGCGGGACCGCAGGGCAAGCGCGGCGAAGCCGGACCGTCAGGCAAGGCCGGCGCGCTGGGTGCGCGCGGCGCGGAAGGGCCTCAGGGCAAGCA